>NZ_JAVDVQ010000002.1:0-459061 GCF_031456935.1 Arthrobacter ginsengisoli
GCACCCGGGAGGGTGTGGGAGAGTAGGTCACCGCCGGAACATCATTACACGGTCGAGGACCCCCAACCACGTTGGGGGTCCTCCCGCATTTAACCCGAAATCCACATACGGAACGTTGGCCGTCCCGGCGGCGTTGAGGTTCGGTAGGCTCAATTTCGACAAGCCCAGTAACCGCTTCCCCCAAAGGACACGTTCATGACCGCACGGACCATCGTTATCACCGGGGCCAGCGACGGCATCGGTGCGTCTGCCGCGCGGACGCTCAGCAAGCTGGGGGAGCGGGTCGTCGTCGTCGTCGGGCGTTCGGCCGAGAAGACCGCGAAGGTCGCGGAAGAGATCGGCGCGGACTACTTCGTCAGCGACTTTGCGGAACTGGCACAGGTGCGCCAACTCGCCGCACAGCTGCGGGAGAAGTACCCGCGGATCGATGTCCTGGCCAATAACGCCGGCGGCATCATGGGCCAGCGCCGGCTCACCGTGGACGGGCACGAGTCGACCTTCCAGATCAACCACCTGGCCCCGTTCCTGCTCACCACCGAGCTGCTGGACGTCCTCGCCGCCAGCCGTGCGACCGTCATCAACACCTCCAGCGCGGCGAACTCGCTGTATGGCAAGCTGGACCTCAACGACCTCGAGACGGCCACCAAGTACTCTGCCAACCTGGCATACGGCAACGCCAAACTCGAGAACATCCTCTTCACCGCGGAGCTGAACAACCGCTACCAGGCGGCGGGGATCTCCACGGCCGCATTCCATCCCGGCGTCGTGGCCACCAATTTCGCCGCGGACACCACCAGTCCGTTCCGGTTCCTCTACCGCAGTTTCCTCAGCAGGTTCATGCTGAGCCCCGAACAGGGCGCGGACACCCTGGTCTGGCTCGCCACCGCCACCCCGGGGCGGGACTGGATCTCCGGCGCCTACTACGCCAAGCGGGCCCTGGCGAAGGCGAACAAGCAGGCGTACGACCCGGAACTGGCGCGTGGGTTGTGGGAGCGCAGCGCCGCCATGGTGGGCGCGGAGCTCGGCGAGCTCGATCCCCGGCAGTAACCGGAAACGGTGCTACCGGCCGGCGTCGAGTGTGCCGATCGCGGCCAGCGCGCTTTCCATCATCCCGGCCAGCTCGCCGGCCGGGGCCGGCCTGGCGAACAGGTAGCCCTGCAGGGAGTCGCAGCCGCGGTGCAGCAGGTAGCGGGCCTGGGCCGGTGTCTCGATGCCCTCGGCCGTGACCTTCAGGCCCAGGGCATGGGCGGCGTTGATCACGGTGCCGAAGTACGGCAGCTGTTCCTCGCCAGTCTGAATCAGCGCCACCAGGGAGCTGTCGATCTTGACCTTGTCTAGCGGCAGGCCCGCCAGCCGGTCCAGGGCGGAGTAGGCAGGGCCGAAGCAGTCCATCGCGATCCGCACCCCGGCCTCCCGCACACTGCGCAACTGGCGCAACACGTCCGAGCCGGCGTCGAAGAAAACACTCGCGGTCAGATCCAGCACCAGCTGGCGTGGATCCACGCCGGCGGACGCCACGATCGCCAGCACACCGGCGGCGAAGTCCCGTTGCCGCAACTGCAGGGCCGACACGTTCACCGCGACGCTGCACGCGGGGCTGCCGGCCAGCCAGGGCCGCATTTCCGTGCAGGCACGGCGCAGGACCTCGTCGCCGATCTCGGGGATCAGGCCACCCTGCTCGGCGGCCGGCAGGAATTCCTGGGGCCGCGCCGTCCGGCCGTGGTCTTCCCAGCGTGCAAACGCCTCGAACTGCACGACGGCCCCGGGCCCGGTGGACACCACGGGCTGGTAGTGCACCGAAATCTGCCCCAGTTCCACCGCCCGCCGGAGCCCGGTCCCGCCGTCGGCTCCAGCGGCGTGCGGGCCCAGCATTTCCGGGCGGAAGCGTTGCCACCTGCCGGTTGCGCCGGCCGCCGTCGTCGCCGCGGTCATGGCCGCATCGGCCTGCCGCAGCAGCTCCGCGCCGTCGAGCGTCCCGCCGGTCCGCGAGGCGAGCCCCATGCTCAGGCCGGGCCGGACCACGGAGCCGCCGACGCGCAGCGGCTCCTGCAGTGATGCGGTGATCCGCGTGGCCACCACATCTGCGTTGAGGCATTCGGTCAGCAGCACCACGAATTCGTTGCCGCCGAGGCGGGCCACGGTGTCATGCGGCCGCACGCAGTTGCGCAGCCGGCGCGCCAGCTCCACCAGCAGCTCGTCCGTGGCGGACCGGCCCAGCCTCCCGCTCAGGTGCGTGAAGTCGTCCAGGCTCAGCAGCAGCACATCTACCGGGTCCGGACGGCGGAGCGCCGCGGCCAGGCGCTCGTTAAACAGCGTGCCGTTGGGCAGCCCGGTCAAGGCATCCCGCAGGACCCCGGCCCGGAGTTCGTCGTCGTGTTCGGTAACGGCGCCGGGAACGGACTCGGGAACGGCTTCGGGCGCAGCCGGGGTACGACGGCGGGGCGCCGCCCCGCCCGCTGTTGTGCCGGCGTCGTACGGGCGGGTTCCAGACGGTTCCCGGCAGCGGCCGGCGTTGCGGACGGAGAGCGCGACGGAAGGCGCGGACCGGCCAGGCACGGCGCTGGCCGGCAGCGTCCAACAGGTGATGTCCACCGGGATTTCGGTGCCGTCAGCGCGTCGGCCCGAACCGGCGAAGGGCCCGGCGAAGGACCGGGCGGGGCGGGGCTGTCCGGGGCGGGGCGTCGGGCTGCCCGGCCCGGTGAGGAGCGCGGCGAGCAGGGAGCGGAAGTCCGCACGGCAGGCCTCGGCCACGAGCAGTCCGGGGTCGGTGCCCAGCAGCTGTGACCGGGAGGAGCCGAAGAGTTCCTCCGCGGCGGTGTTCAGGAAGGAAATCGACCCGTCCGGATCGAGCAGCAGCAACGGGTCCGGGCCGTGCTCCAGCAGCACTTCTGCGAGTCCTGAGTCCATGATTTCTGCCAGCCCCCACGCCGATGGATACGAAAAGGCAGCCGCCGCTGCGGAGAACAAGGCGGGCTGCACTCCCTGAAGCATAGGCCCAGTTGCCGCGTGCCGTGTGATGTGCATCATGCCGCGCCCAAAAAATCGCGTCAGCCGTGGGCTGCGGCTATCCCGGACGGGAAGCGCCGGCCAGCGCCGCCACGGCGGCGGCCGTGTGGCGGATGCCCAGCTCCCGGCGGTCGTCCGGCTCCGGACGGGAAAAGAGGAAACCCTGCAGGGCGTCGCAGCCGTGGGCGATCAGGTAGTGGGCCTGCTCCGGGGTTTCAATGCCCTCGGCCGTGACCTTCAGGCCCAGGCTGCGGGCCATGTGGATCATCGAGGTCAGGATCGGCAGCTTCTCCGCCCCGGTGTGCAGCAGCGACACGAAGGACTTGTCGATCTTGACGATATCCACCGGGAGCTCCTGCAAACGGCCCAGCGAGGAGTACCCGGTGCCGAAGTCGTCCAGGGCCACCCGGACCCCGGCCGCGCGCAGGCCCTCGAGCTGGGCGATGACGTGGGAACGGGGGTCGAAGAACACACTTTCCGTCACTTCCAGCACCAGCTGGTGCGGATCCACGTCGCCGCACGCCGCAATGTCCAGGACGCGTTCGGCGAAGTCCCGGTGCAGCAGCTGCACGCCGGAAACGTTCACCGCCAGGGTCCGGGCCGGGTCCTCCGCAAGCCAGGGCTGCAGCTCGGCGCAGCTGCGGCGGAGCACCTCCGCGCCGATGTCCCGGATCAGGCCGCTGCGCTCCGCAATCCTGATGAACTCGTCCGGGGGAATCAGTTTCCCCTCGAACTGCCAGCGGGCCAGGGCCTCGAACTGCACCACCTCCAGCAGTTCGGTGGACACCACGGGCTGGTAATGCACCATGATCTGCCCCAGTTCCACGGCCCGCCTCAGCCCGGCCGTCAGCTGGGTCCGCGCCAGCAGCTCGGCCAGCATCTGCGGCCGGAAGTGCAGATAGCAGTTCTTGCCGGCTTCCTTGGCGGCATACATGGCCAGGTCCGCCTGCCGCAACAGCTCCGAGGACGTTATGGCCCCGGCGCTGCGTGAGGCTACCCCCAGGCTGAGGCCCGGCCGCAGCAGGGTGCCCTCGATGGAGAACGGGGCGTTCAGGGTGGCCACGATCCGCTGGGCCACGGCGTCGGAATCGTTGCAGCCCACCAGCAGAACCACAAACTCATCCCCGCCGAGCCTGGCCACGGTGCCGTGCGGCCCGACGCACCGCTGCAGCCGGCCCGCAATCTCCACCAGCATCTCGTCCCCGGCGTGGTGGCCCAGAATGTCGTTGACTTCCTTGAAGTCATCCAGATCCAGCAGCAGCACATGCACCGGATCGCGGGTCAGCAGCGCGGCCGCGACGCGTTCCGTGAAGAGTATCCGGTTGGCCAGTCCGGTCAGCGGGTCCTGGAACGCGAGTTCCTTGAGTTTGTCCGCCTGCTCGGCGAGTTCCGCCAGGGCGCGGCGGGCCTGGTCGCGGGCGCGCTGCGTCGGGGTGATGTCGCGGAAGTTCCAGATCCTCCCCACGGTCGTGTCGGCGACCTTCTGCGGCCGGGAGTTGAGCTCCACCGTGCGGCCGTCCTTGAATTCCAGCACGTCGAGGCTCTGCCGGTCATTGCGAAAGTAGAGCTCCGTGACTTTCTGCAGGAAGTTGTCCGGATCCAGCAGCTGCCGGGAGATGAAGGTGACCAGCGCCGTCGGGTCCTCTGCCGCGATCAGCTCGGGCGGCATGCCCCACAACTTCAGGTACTGGTCGTTGATCCCGGTGATGAGTCCTTCATTGGAGATGACCAGAATCCCGTCGCCGGTGGATTCCAGGGTGGCATCCAGGAGCGAGACGGCCAGGCGCCGGCCCGAATCCGTGTCCTCCCGGTGGCTGCCGTCCCTGATGGCCACCGCCATGGCGGGGCCGGCGCCGACCGTGACCAGCGAGCAGGTGACCTCCAGCGACAGTTCGCTGCCGTCACGACGGCGGCCTGCCGCCGCGAACGGCCGGCCGCCGGCCAGGCTGCCGCGGCCCAGCCGGCCGAAGACCCGCAGGAAGCCGCCCCGCTCGTCCTCCGAAAGCAGAATGGTGTGCTCCGCGCCGAGCAGCTGTTCGCGCGGGTAGCCAAAGAGGCGCTCGGCGGCCGCGTTGACGAAGACGATGGTTCCGTCCGCGGCCAGCAGCAAGAACGCATCGGGACCCTGCTCCAGCAGGCTCTCTTCAATCCCTGGTCCCACGGCGATACCGGCCCCCAAAGCAACGGTTGATGTGTTGATGACTGTCCGGGCGGCGCCGCGGACACACTGCGTTCCCTGAATCATAGGGTCCGCGGGCCCCGGGTGAGTACCCCCGCAACGGACTGTGCCGGGTCACCGCGGCCCGGACACCCGCTCTCCCCGCAGCGCGGCGAACGCGTCGTTGGACAGCGCAATGCCGGACCGCAGCCCGGGCCCGGCTGTCGGGCGGGAGAACAGGAAGCCCTGCAGCGAATCGCAGCCCAGTTTCATCAGGTATTCGGCCTGCACTGCCGTCTCGACGCCTTCGGCCGTGACGCTCAGGCCCAGGCCGTGGGCCATGGCGACCATGCAGCTGAGGATCGGCAAGTTCTCGTCGCCGGCGTGGATCATGGACGTGAACGACTGGTCGATTTTCAAGGTGTCAACGGGGAGCCCCTGCAGCCGCCCCAGCGACGAGAACCCGGTGCCGAAGTCATCGAGTGCGACCCGCACGCCGGCGTTCCGGAGGGCGGTGAGCTGCTGGATCACGTGGCAGTCGTCGTCGAAGAAGACACTTTCGGTGACCTCCACCACCAGCTGCCGCGGGTCCACCCCGGTGTTCTGGGCGACGGCCAGCAGCAGCTCGGCGAAGTCTCCGTGCTGCAGCTGCACGCCGGAGACGTTGACGGCGAGGGCCCTCGCGGGGTCCTCCGCCAGCCACGGTTCCAGCTCGGTGCAGCCCTTCAGCAGCACCTCGGTGCCCATTTCGACGATCAGGCCGCTGCGTTCCGCCGCCGGAATGAACTGCGCGGGAGGGACGACTTCGCCGTCGCGCTCCCAGCGGGCCAGCGCCTCAACCGTCACGACGACGCCGCTCCGGGTCGAGACGATGGGTTGGTAGTGCACGGTGATCTGGCCGGCGTCCACGGCCAGCCGCAGCCCGGCCTCCAGCTCCGTCCGCTCGACCAGGCTCTTCATCATCTCCGGCCGGAACCGCAGGTACCGGTTCTTCCCGGCAGCCTTCGCCGCGTACATCGCGACGTCGGCCCGGCGCATCAGCTCCGAGGCGTCCACAGCGTCCTCGTTGATGGACGCCAGGCCCAGGCTGAGGCTCGGGCGGAGCATCGTCCCGTCGATCCAGAGGGGCACCTTCAAGGACGCGACGATCCGCTCGGCAACCGAGCCGGGATCCAGCGAGCCGACCAGAAGCACGACGAATTCGTCACCGCCCAGGCGTGCTACGACGTCGTTCGGGCGGACACAATCACGCAGCCGCCGGCCGACCTCGATCAGCAGCTGGTCCCCGGCGTGGTGGCCCAGGATGTCGTTGACTTCCTTGAAGTCGTCAAGGTCCAGGAGCAGGACGTCGACGGCGGTGCCGCAGGGCCCGCGCAGGGCCGCCTCGAGGTGGTCACTGAAGAGCTGCCGGTTGGACAGCCCGGTCAGCGGGTCCTGGAACGCGAGGGCCTTGAGCTGGGCGGCCTGCTCGGCAAGATCGGCCATCGCCTGGGTGATCCGGTCCTGCGCGATCCGGGCCGGGGTCACGTCGCGGAAACTCCAAACGCGCCCGACGACCCGGTCCGCGACCTTCTGCGGGCGGGAATAGCGTTCGAAGGTCCGGCCGTCACGGAAGGCCAGGACGTCGTGGCTTTCCGCGGCCGGATCGGCGTAGAGCGCGGTGATTTTTTCGACGAACTGCGCGGGGTCCACCAGCTGGTCCAGGACGAAGCCCATCACGGCCTCGTCGTCCTGGGTGGCCAGCAGCTGCCGCGGGATGCCCCACATGGAGGTGAACCGGTTGTTGACGCTGGCGATCCGGCCGTCGCCGGCGACGACGAGAATGCCGTCGGCCGTGGATTCCAGCGTGGCGCTGAGCAGGGACAGCGCCTCGCGGAGCCCCGCGTCCGCGGCGAGCCGGTGCGAGGTGTCGCGGACGGCCGCGGCCATGCTGACCGGCGCATCAGCGGTGTCCCCGACCAGCAGCGAGCACGCCACCTCGGCCTGGAACTCGGTGCCGTCGCGCCGCAGGCCGTAGGCCTCGACCGGCGGGAGCCCCGGGGTAGGAGGGCGGGCAGGGCTGGCCGACGGGGAAGCGGAGGCGGTGCCGGATTCGGCGTCGGGGTCCCTGCGGAGGGCGAAGAAGAGGCGGTGGAAGCCGCTGCGGAACCCTTCGGCGAGCAGCACGCGGTGGTCCTGGCCCACGAGCTCCCCGCGGGTATAGCCGAACATCTGCTCCGCGGCGGCGTTGACCAGGCGGATGGTGCCGTCCCCGGCGATCACGAGGAGGGCGTCGGGGCTGGATTCCAGCACCGCCTCGACGCCGGGCGCCGGGTGCGCGGGCGACGTCACGGTGCCACTGCCGTTCGAATTTGAGACCACCGGTTGTTCATTTTTTTTCGAGACCTCCCCTGCGGGAAATCATAGGGGTGCCCGGCGGGGATCTGGCCACCTGCGCCCGGCGTTTCAGCGGCCGGGTTTCAGCGCCCGGCGTGTTGGCGGGTTCCCTCAGCCGTGGCAGGTGTGGCCGGAACCAGCTGGTGTCCTGCGGCTCCGCGCGGGCCGGTCGCGCGCCCCCGGCCCAGGCCGCGGACCGTCCAGCCTTCCGCTTCCCAGACAGCAGCGTCGACAGCGTTCCGGGCGTCCAGCAGGGTGCGGCGCCGGACCAGCGCACCGGCGACGGCCGGCTGGAGCGAGGCGTACTCGTCCCACTCGGTCAGCAGGAGCACGAGTTCCGCCCCTTCCAGGGCCACGGAAGTGGACGGCTCGAAGCGCAGCTGCGGGTAGCGGAGCCAGGCGTTGTTGATCGCGGCGGGGTCCGTCACCGTGACATGGGCGCCGGCCGACGCGAGCTGGAGGGCAACGGCGAGGGCAGGGGAGTCCCGGATGTCGTCCGTGTCCGGTTTGAAGGCGGCGCCGAGCACCGTGACCCGGCGGCCGCCGAGCTGGCCGCCGCACAGTTCCCGGGCCAGGCCGACGGTGCGGGAACGCTGGTCCTGGTTGATGGAATCCACCACCGCCATCCACTGATCCACCGAATTCACGCCCAGGCCCGCCGCCTGAACCCGGAGGGAGCGGATGTCCTTGGGCAGGCAGCCTCCGCCGAACCCCAGTCCGGCGTGGAGGTACCGGCTGCCGATGCGGGGATCAAAGCCCATGGCCGCGCCCAGCTGTTTCACATCGGCGCCCGTGGCGTCGCAGAGCTCGGCCATGGCGTTGATGAAACTGAGTTTCGTGGCCAGGTACGCGTTCGACGCCGACTTGATCAGTTCCGCCGTCGCGAAGTTGCAGACCAGGCGCGGAATCCCGGCGGCGAGCAAGGGCTCGTAGACGGCATCGAGGGCGGCGGTGATCGCTGCGCCGGCTTTCGTTGTGGTGGTGATCGTTGCGCTCGTGTTCGTTGCGCTCGTGGTGGCGGAGCCGCCGTCGGGGACTGGTCCTTCCGGGAGGCCGTCTCCGGGGGCGCCGTCCTCCGGGACGCCGTAGACCAGCCGGTCCGGGACCAGGGAGTCCTTGACCGCAGTGCCCTGGCGCAGGAATTCGGGGTTCCAGCCCAGCAGCACGTCCGGCCGCGGCGACAGGAGACCGCTGAGCATGTCCACCGTTCCGACCGGGACGGTGGACTTGCCCACGACGGCGGCGCGTGCGGCCAGATGGGGGAGCAGCGCCTCCGTGGCGGCGACGAGGTGACTGAGGTCGGCGCCGTCGGAGGTCTTGGACTGCGGTGTGCCCACGCAGAGGAAATGCAGCTGGGCGCGGGCGGCGTCGGCGAATTCCGTGGAGAAGCTGAGCCTGCCGGTGGCGATGCCGTCGCGCAGGAGTTCGTCCAACCCCGGCTCAAAGAAGGGCGCCGCACCACGGCCGAGCTGCTCGACCTTGGCGGCGTCGACGTCGATCCCCACCACGCGGTGGCCCATCGAGGCGAGGGTGGCCGCGTGCACAGCCCCCAGGTAACCGCAGCCGATCACGGAAATTCTCACAGGGCGACTCCTTGAGGGGTTGTACCGGGGACGTGGGCGGCGAGGACCGACTCGTAGTGCTGGACCAGCTCGGCGCCCAGGGCGGACCACGTCCGGCCCTGGACCGAAGCGTGGGCCGCCGCCGCGAACGCGCGGCGTTTGGCGTCGTCGCCCATCAGGTCCACGACGTGGTTCCGCAGCGCGGCCAGGTCGCCGGGCTCATACAGCCAGCCGGTGCGGGAGTTTTCGACCAGGTCCAGCGGGCCGCCGCGGCCCGTGGCGACCACGGGCACGCCCGAGGCCATCGCCTCCTGGATGGTCTGGCAGAACGTCTCGAACTCGCCGGGGTGCACGAAGAGGTCGAAGGACGCCACCGCGCGGGCCAGCTCCTCGCCGCCGAGGAAACCGGTGAACACGGCGTCCGGCAGGGCGTCCTCAAGGGCCTGCCGCTGCGGGCCGTCGCCCACAATCACCAGCCGGGTGCCGGGGACGTCGGCCAGCACCGCGAGGTCCTGCACCTGTTTTTCGGCCGCGAGCCGGCCCACGTAGCCGATGAGGCGCTCGCCGGCCGGGGCGACGGCGGCCCGCCATCCGGCGTCGCGCTTGCCGGGGGAGAACCGCTGGGTGTCCACTCCACGCCGCCACATCTCGACGCGCGGAATGCCGCGGCCGCGGAGCTGGTTGAGCGCGAAACTGGAGGGGGCGAGGGTCCGGGACGCAAGCAGGTGGATGTTCTCCACCCGGGTCCAGGCCCAGTTCTCCAGGAAGGGGACGCCATAACGCCCGGCGTAGCCCGGGACCTCGGTCTGGTAGATGGCTATGGTGGGGATCCCCAGCTGGTGTGCGGCCTGTGCCGCGCGCCAGCCGAGCACGAACGGCGAGGCCAGGTGGACCACGTCCGGTGCATAATCGGCAAGGATTCGCTTGACCCGATAGACACCGCCCATCGCCACCCGGACGTTCGCGTAGCCGGCCAGCGGGACCGAGGGCAGCCGGTGGACATGCGCCCCGTAGACCTCGTCGGGGGCCCCCGCGTCCTGCGTGGACGGCGCGATCACCAGCACCTCATCTCCGCGCTCCTGCAGATGCTCCAGGACCCGAAGAATTGAGTGGGTTACCCCATTCATCAGCGGCAGGAATGACTCGGCAACAATTGCGATCCTCACCCCTCCACGGTGCGGTGGCAGGCTTTCGGCGCGGTGTTAGGCGTATGGCGGAGGGAGGAAGAGTGGGTTAACAGGACGGGTGAGGTGCTGGGCCGGACTTCGTTGCGGGGTCGTCCGGTGGACATGCCCTCCGCTGCGCCTGCGGAGGCTATCCCGACGCGTGGACATGCCCTCCGGTGCGCCCGCGTGGGCCTCCCCGACGCGTGGACATGCCCTCCAGTGCGCCCGCGTAGGCCTCAGCGTCGCGTGGACATGCCCTCCAGTGCGCCCGCGTAGGCCTCAGCGTCGCGTGGACATGCCCTCCGGCCGGGCCAAGGACTGGACAGAGTCCCCATATGTCCCTTCGCGGCCGCGAGGGATGGGCATGTCCCTCCGTGTGGAGTGTCTGGCGGGTGCACAGAGGGGCCGCCGCCAAGGGCTACTTGCGGACCCAAGTGCTACTGCGGACCCAGGAGTTCCCGGGCCTGCCGCTGGGCCTCAAGCTGTTCGTCGGTGACGGTGGATCCGCGGAGGAAACCGGCTTTGCCGATGATCCGGCGCAGCTCGGCGACGGTCCGTGGCGTGCCCACCCCCTGGTGCGCCATCGCGTGGCAGTTGGCGCAGAGCGGGATGAGGTCGGTGATGGGATCAAGTTCGTAGCTGCCGCCGAGCTGGGAGGCCGGGACGATGTGGTGCACCGGGATGAAGTCGATGCCGATCTCGCCGTATTTTTGCTCGAACGAAAACCCGCAGGCCGCGCAACTGCTGCCAAAGTGCGCAATGCAGGCCCGCCGCGCATCGGGGTCCTGTTCGTAACGGTTCACCACGACCCGGGTGACCGCGTCCTGCGGGTAGGTGCCGGGACCGGGCCGGGTGGGGTCCGGGCCCGGCGGGGGGCCGAAGTCGTGCCAGAGGGCCCTGATCGGCGCTTCCTCGCCCGGTTCAACACCCAGCACGGGGGCATCATCGCTGTCCCACGGGATCCCGGGAAGCGCATCCTTGAGGACGGCGACGGCGATCTGCTCGCCGGCCGGCAGGAGGGCGTCGAAGACGAGCTGGACGTACGTCGGGGTCTCGTCCGGCATGGTCTGGTCCGGCGCAGCTTCGTCTGTGGCGATCGAGTGCGGGCCGGCTCCGGGCTGCCGCGAAACCACGACGCCATGGCCGATGAGTCCCCGGCCGTGACCTCCCTGCAGCAACAGCCAGACGTCCGTGCCCGCGCTGATATTCCGGTGCCCGACGCTCCACGGCTCGACGTGCAGCCCGGACGCGGCGACACGGTCAACGACGCTGGCGTAGTTCCAGTCATTCCAGCGGTCCGGGTTCCAGCCCAGGATGATGGCGGTCATCTGGCCATTCTCGCAG
This sequence comes from Arthrobacter ginsengisoli, assembly GCF_031456935.1. Classification (NCBI taxonomy): domain Bacteria; kingdom Bacillati; phylum Actinomycetota; class Actinomycetes; order Micrococcales; family Micrococcaceae; genus Arthrobacter; species Arthrobacter ginsengisoli. Next base: position 11,613 of record NZ_JAVDVQ010000002.1, read on the forward strand.
GAGCGGACCGCAGTAGGATTGACCTTAGAGGTGTTGGTCATGTCCGGGTCCGTTGTGGTTCTGCTGATTATCCTGGCTGCAGTGGCTGTGATCGCCATTGTTGGCACCGTGGTGCTGGTGGTTCGCGACGGCCGCGGGCACGTTCCGGTGGAAAAGTCGGACCGACCCTGGACCGCGGGCACCCTGCCGAGCCTGCCGTACTCCCTGGTCCGCTTTTAGCCACAGCCTCATGTGAACGGTTGGACGCGAATGGCCGCTAAGCGATGGTGCTTGGCAGCCATTCGTGGCGAGTGGATGGTGCTTAGCGGCCATTAATGGCGAATGGTAAGCCGGGCGGCCACAAGTCAGCGGGCCGCCACCGGCCCGGCCGCGACCACCGGATGGTCGCGGCAGAGGTTCCCGAGGGCCGAGCCGCCCTGCGGTGACCCGAGCCCCTTGAAGAACTCCACGTTTGCCCGGACGTAGTCGGCCCACTCATCCGGAACATCGTCTGAGTAGTAGATGGCCTCCACCAGCGGCCACTTGTGGCTAACGGGTGGTCGTAAGTCGGGTTCCCGCGTCGCGGGAACCGCAGTTGGACGCAAGTGGCCGCTATTGGTGGGTTCATAGCGGCCAGTCGTGGTGAATGGGCGCGTGCGGCGGTTCGTGGCGGCCACTTGTGGCGAACGGGCGGGGGCGGGGCGGTTCATAGCGGCCACTTGTGGCTAACGGGTGGTCGTAAGTCGGGGTCCCGCGACGCGCGAACCGCAATTGGACGCAAGTGGCCGCTATTGGTGGGTTCATAGCGGCCAGTCGTGGTGAATGGGCGCGTGCGGCGGTTCATGGCGGCCACATATGGCGAATGGGTGGTCGTAAGCCGGAGTCCCGCGACCTGCGAACCGCAATTGGACGCAAGTGGCCGCTATTGGTGGGTTCATAGCGGCCAGTCGTGCTGAATGGGCGCGTGCGGCGGTTCATGGCGGCCACTTGTGGCTAACGGGTGGTCGTAAGTCGGGGTCCCGCGACGCGCGAACCGCAATTGGACGCAAGTGGCCGCTATTGGTGGGGTCATAGCGGCCAGTCGTGGTGAATGGGTGGCGCCCCAGCCCCAGCCCGGCCACCCCAACGCCCGAGCCCACCACCCTCACGCCCCAAACCCCACCCAGGCCCCCGGACACAAAAAGCTGGTGCAGTCACTGCGTTTCCGCAAGGCGACTGCACCAGCAGGTAGTACGAATTTTCGGATTGCTATGAAACGGTACTCATTCGCGGCTCCCTTTGTCCCGGTTGTTGCTTACCGGGTTTGTGCGTCGTCAGCCAGATGCCTCGACATCAGCCAGCCGGCGACTACCATTGCTACGCCCAAGATCATAAAACCCCACGCACCCATGACATTCAGCGACAGGAAATTGGCCGCCGACCCCACACCGACAATGAGCCCGTAGACGCTCAGGACGATGTACAGCAGGCCAAAGCCCATCAGGAAGTTCCGGGCGCCCATGGGGTTGTTCCGGGACATCACCACGCCGATGGTGCCGATGAGGGCCTGAATGATGTTCAGCAGCATCGATACCTGGAACACGCCCAGGAACAGGGCCGTGGAATTCGGTCCAACGATCGCCAATGAGTCGTACTGCGTGGTGATGCCCGGGATGAACCCCAGGATGCCCACGACGATAAGGACGATACCTACACCCATGCCGACGTTCTGGACATCTGTCCGTCCGAAGTGAACGCCGTGTGCATGTGGAGATGCGGTAGTCATTTTTCTGCCTCCAACCAATGATTGCGGACATTCCAATTTTACGGCGGAGTAGGGAAAAAAGCGCTGGAAAAGACAGCAGTTGAATCCACTCCCGGCCCCCGGGAAGCGGGCAAAATTCCTGCGAAATGGGCTGGTTGTGCCTGTCGGAACGGGCCGGAACGCCGTCACGTGGCACCATGGAACACGATGAAACTGCGCGCTGATCAGACCGGGGAACGTGGACTTCCAATGCCCTTGTGGCTGCAGGGAGCCCTGGAGTCCGCGCAGGCAGCTCTCATCTCCGCCCTGGTGGTGGCCGTTCCGATTTGCGCCGTCTGGGCCACCGCCGGTTTCCTGAACGGCGCGCCCGACGTGCTGGCACGCCTCGCGGGCCAGGCCTGGCTGCTGATCCACGGCGTTCCGCTGCTGCTGGACACCGCCGGTATCGGCTCCGCGGCCCAGCCGCAATCCGGCGTGCTGTCGCTCGCCCCACTCGGCCTGACCCTGATCCCGTTCCTGCTCGCCTGGCGTGCCGGCCGCCGGCTGGCCCGGGCCTCGTACACGGACCAGCTCTGGCAGGCACTGCTCGGTTCGTGGCTGATGTACGCGGCCTTCGGCCTGACCACCGGCTTCGTCTGCCGCACGGACGACGTCGGCGTGGGCCTCTGGTCCGCCGCCCTTGTCCCGCTGGTCCCGTTCGGGCTCGGCATGGTGATCGGTGCCCGGCGCGAGGCCGGCTCCTGGAGCCGCCTGATCGGCGTCGACGCCGTGGACTGGCTTGCCCGCACCAGCCAGCATTCGCGCTGGGCCGGCTCCTACCTGGGGTCCGCGATCAAAGCCGGCTTCGTGGCGCTGATGGCCGGCCTGGCGATGTCCTGCGTGCTCCTCGCCGCCACTTTGTTCATCCACTGGAACCTCGTGATCGCGGTCTATGAAGCCCTCGACGCCGGACCCCTGGGGGGTGCCGTGCTCACCATCGCGCAGCTCGGCTTCCTGCCCAACCTGGCGGTGTTCGCGCTGGCCTGGACCTCCGGTGCGGGGTTCGCCCTCGGCGTCGGATCGCAGGCCGGGGCACTCGGCACCGCCGTCGGTCCGCTGCCGTCGATCCCGGTGTTCGCGGCGCTGCCGGCCGGGTCGCTGGACTACGGCATGGTCGCGCTGGTGGTCCCCGTCCTCGCCGGAACCCTGGCCGGCTGGTGGTTCCTGCGCGAGGGGGAAAACCACTTCGACGAGTGGCTCTCGATCAAAATCCGCGCCCGCTGGTTCACCGCCGCGGTCTCCACGCTGGCGCTTGGCGTGATGATCGGCTGTGTCGCCGGACTGCTGGCTGCGGGCCTGGCCTGGCTGGCCCGCGGCTCCGCCGGCATCGGCCGGCTCACGGAGATCGGCCCCGACCCGCTCCGGACGGCCCTGTTCGTGGCCGCGGAGGTGGGGATCGGCGTCGTGATCGGTTACGCGGCGGGACCGTGGCTGGAACGCCAGCAGAAGCTGCGCGAAGCGGACCTGGAGCCGGCGTCCCTGTGACCCGGCTCGGTGTGCAGCGAAGCTGGTTCTAGCGGAACTCCGGTTTAGCGGAACCGCGGCAACGACTTTTCCAGCTGGGTCTGGCACATCGAGGCGGCCTGCTGGGTGAGGGCCTGGCGGCTGCACTGCTGGTAGTCGCGGACCTGGTTGAAGAACAGCGCCGAGGTCACTAGCAGCAGCACCTGCACGGCCAGGACCACCAGCCCGGAAATCGTCCCGAACAGCACGAACTTGGATTCCTTGAGTTTGGCGTACCGGACCAGCACCATGATCCCCAGCACGATCCCGGTCACCGTCAGGAGCGCGCTGAGCCAGAGGTAGCCGATGTCCAGCTGGTAAACGAAGAACGACCCCAGCACCGCCACAACGAAGCTGCGGAACAGAATGTGGGTTTTCGCCTGCGAGGCCTTGGCCGCGTCGCTGAGCGGATGCTGGCCTTGCGGTTGGCTGCCCGGGCTGCCGGAGTCGTTCGGGGGATTCATGTTTTCCAGCCTACGCGAGCGGCCCCATAAGCTAGGACCATGCGCATCGTAGTCCTCGTCTCCGGCACCGGCTCCAACCTCCAGGCCGTCATCGACGCCGTGCAGGCGGGCAGGCTCGACGTCGAGATCGCCGCCGTCGGCGCGGACCGGCCCGGAACCCACGGGGTGGAGCGCTCGGCCGCCGCCGGAATCCCGACCTTCGTGGTGGACTTCAAAGCGTACCCGGACCGGGCCGCCTGGAACGCCGCGCTGACCGACGCCGTGGCCACGTATTCGCCCGACGTCGTGGTGTCCTCGGGCTTTATGCGGATCGTCAGCGCGGACTTCATCAACGCGTTCGGCGGCAAATACCTGAACACCCACCCGGCACTGCTGCCGGCGTTCCCCGGCGCCCACGGGGTCCGCGACGCGCTGGCCTACGGGGTGAAGGTCACCGGCTGCACGGTGCACTGGGCCGACGCCGGCGTGGACACCGGGCCGATCATTGCGCAGGAAGCCGTGGCCGTCGGCGAGGGCGAGACCGAGGAGTCCCTGCACGAACGGATCAAGGTCGTGGAGCGCCGGCTCCTGGTCTCCACGCTGGCTTCCCTCGCCGCTGCCCACACCCCGGCCTGACCACCCCGCCCAAGTAGCACTCCAACCCAACTGACTGGCAGCACGGGCCGTTTTGAGGGCTCAGAACGGCCCCTGCTGCGAGTCAGTTGGGCACCCTGGCCTCGGCCTGTGGATAACTCTCCGAAGCCGTCCTCTGCTTTGCGACGATGGGTCGATGAGGATACCCCAGCCGCTTCCGGCGCCGCTAGGCTCGGCGCCGTTTACAGTGCAGGAGGCAGTGGACGCCGGGGTCAGTCGCCGCCGACTCAAACATCGTTCCCTGCAGGTTCCGAGCCGCGGGATCCGGCTGCCATCTGAACACTCCGTTGAATTGAAGCTCCATGCCCGGCCCCTCACCCTTGTGACGCAATTCTCTGCTGCCTCCCACGCGACAGCCTTCCTGATCTGGGACTTTCCGGGCTTCCTCCCGGGCTCGCATTCGCCCGGCATCCACATTTCCCGTCCGGACACGATGGCGATAGCGCGGCGCAGGGGAGTGATTGGCCATGTCGGGCAATTCTTCGACGACGAAATCACCAGGATCGACGGCGTGCTGGTCACCACTCGGACCAGGACATGGCTGGACTGCGCCCGGAAGATGAGCATTGACGAGCTGACCGTGGTGGCGGACCACTTGTTGCGTCATCCTCGGCCAGCGTTTGAAAGCCGGACCGAGCCTTATGCCAGTCCCGCGCAACTCGCCGAGATGCTCGACAGGCACAAAGGGACGCCAGGCATCCGCAAGGCGCGGCTCGCCTTGGAGCAGGCGCGGATCGGTGCGGATTCGGCCCCCGAGACGAGGCTTCGGCTCGCGCTGTGTCGTGCGGGACTGCCGGAGCCTGAACTCAACGTGGGCGCGGTCCTGCGCAACGGCGTCGTGCGTCAACCGGATCTGGCCTATTCGGAGCACCAGGTTGCTGTGGAGTACGAGGGCGCCGGGCATTCCGAGGCCGCCCAGGTCATCCGCGACATCGCCAGGGAAGAGGACTTCAGCGGTGCTGGCTGGATCCTGGTTCGTATCTCGAAACGGCACATGGAGAACGACGCGCGGGCCGCCGTCGCCAAGGTCAGCGCCGCTCTCGCCAGCCGCGGGTGGCAACCCAACTGACTCGCAGCAGGGGCCGTTCTGAACACTGAGAACGGCCCCTGCTGCGAGTCAGTTGGGTATACGCGGGGGAGGGGGCTATTCGAGCTGGCGCTGCTTCGTTTCGGGGGCGAAGAACGCCATCCACAGCACACTGAGCAGCACCAGCCCGCCGGCGAGGGCGAACGACGTCGCAAGTCCCAGCTCCGGCCAGAGGAACGCGGCGAACACCAACGGGCCGAAACCCGCGCCGAGCCGGGAAAAGGTGGAGGCCCAGCCGAAGCCCGAGCCGCGCAGCTCCGTCGGATACAGCTCGGAGACATAGGCGTAGAGCACCGGGATGGCCACCTGCACCACAAAGCCGAAGACCAGCAGCCAGAACACGGCCGCCGTCGGGATGTCCACCACAATTGCCACGATCACCAGGGTCAGCGCGGACAGCGGGCCGGTGATCGCCAGGATCCACTTCCGGCCCACCCGTTCCACCAGCAGCGCGGCGAGCACCACGCCCAGGAGCCCGACGGCAGCCATCGAGGCGGTGGTGAGGAACGCCTTGTACTCCTCGAAGCCGGCGCCGATCAGGATCCGCGGCATCCAGGTCAGCGACAGGTAGTAGATCAGCAGGATGCTGAAGAACAGTGACCAGGCCGCCGTCGTGATCTTCCAGTCGTACTGCCAGAGCGCGCGCAGCTGGGTCCAGGCGCTGCCGGCGGAAAGCCGCGGGGCGTCCTGCGCCTCGGGCAGGCTGTAGGCGCGGGGCTCGGCCCCGGTCGCCGCGACGAGGTCGTCGATCACCTTGGCGGCCTCGTCCCGCCGGCCCTTGCGGATGAGGAACAGCGGGGATTCGGGGACGCTGCGGCGGACCCAGAACACCAGCAGCGCCGGCAGGACCATCACGAGCATGGTCAGCCGCCAGTCCCCGTACAGGGCCACCAGCCCGGCGGACACGAACCCGCACAGGGCGGCCCCGATCGGCCACCAGCCGTCCATTGCGGTCAGGACCTTGCCGCGCTGCTTGCGGGGCGTGAATTCGCCCACCAGCGCGTAGTCCACCGGGATGCAGCCGCCCAGGCCGAAGCCGGCCATGAAGCGGAACGCGACGAACCAGAGGAAGTCTGGGGAGAACGCCCCGAGCACGGTGAAGAGCGAGAAGATCAGCAGGGTGGCGGTGAAGGCCTTTTTGCGCCCGATGGTGTCGGCGATGGTGCCCCAGACGAAGGCGCCCAGGGCCATGCCGATCAGGTTCGCGGCGCCGATCCAGGCGGCCTCGCCCGGGGTGAGGGACCAGTGCGTGGACAGCAGCGGAATCAGGATGCCGTTGAGCGTGACGTCCCAGGCGTCGAACATAAAGCCCAGGCCGCCGATCAGGAAGATCCGGCCCTGCACTTTCCAGCGCCACGGCAGTTCCTGGACCACCTGTTCGCCGCTGGGCACAGTGGTGTATGTATTCATCTCAGCCTCCTGGGAAAACTCTACGTGGCTCCGTCCGCCGGTGCGGTGCGCTTCATACTCCGGCACGCGGGAAGGCCCGCCGCGCCGACGCGATAAACTGACCCCATCCCCACCACCCGCGGCCCCGCCGCGTTATAAGACGGAGACTTTTGTGAGCTTCACGCAGCTTGACCGTGTATCCATCGACCGTGTTCCCATCCGCCGGGCGCTGATTTCGGTCTACGACAAGACCGGTCTGGAGGAGCTCGCGCGGGGCCTGCACGAAGCCGGCGTCAAGATCGTCTCCACCGGTTCGACCGCCAAGAAGATCGCCGCCGCCGGCATCCCGGTGCAGGAAGTCGAGGAAGTCACCGGCTCCCCGGAAATGCTGGACGGCCGGGTCAAGACCCTGCACCCGCGCGTCCACGGCGGCATCCTCGCCGACCGCCGCGTCCCGGCCCACATGGACACGCTCGCGTCGATGCACATCGAGCCGTTCGACCTCGTCGTCGTGAACCTCTACCCCTTCGTGGAAACGGTGAAGTCGGGCGCCGCGCTGGACGACGTCGTCGAGCAGATCGACATCGGCGGACCCGCGATGGTGCGCTCCGCCGCGAAGAACCACGCCGCCGTCGCCATTGTGGTGGACCCGTCCTCGTACCACGACGTCGTTGCTGCCGCTGCCTCCGGCGGCTTTGACCTGAAGACCCGACGCCGGCTCGCCGCGAAAGCCTTCGCGCACACCGCCACCTACGACACCGCCGTGGCCAGCTGGACCGCGAGCCAGTTCCTCGACGAGGACGGCGACGGCGTGATCGACTGGCCCGCCTACGCCGGGCTGGCGCTCGAGCGCTCCGAGGTCCTGCGCTACGGCGAAAACCCGCACCAGCAGGCCGCCCTGTACGTGGACAAGGCCGCTCCGGCCGGTATCGCGCAGGCCGACCAGCTGCACGGCAAGGCCATGAGCTACAACAACTTCGTCGACGCCGACGCCGCCCTGCGCGCCGCGTTCGACTTCGCCGGGCCCGCCGTCGCGATCATCAAGCACGCCAACCCCTGCGGTGTGGCCGTGGGCTCCGCCGATGCCGCCGACCCGATTGCGGACGCGCACGCCAAGGCGCACGCCTGCGACCCGGTCTCCGCGTTCGGCGGCGTGATCGCGGCCAACCGCACGGTCACCGCCGGCATGGCCCGGACCGTCGCGGGCATCTTCACCGAGGTCGTGATTGCCCCGGGCTTCGAGGACGAGGCCGTGGAAATCCTGTCCAAGAAGAAGAACATCCGCCTCCTCGCCCTGCCCGAGGGCTACGGCCGCTACCCCTCCGAAATCCGCCAGGTGTCCGGCGGTGTGCTGGTGCAGATGTCGGACCGGGTCGACGCCGAGGGCGACAACCCGGCCAACTGGACCCTCGCCGCCGGTGCGGCCGCCGACGCCGAGACCCTGGCCGACCTCGCGTTCGCCTGGACCGCCTGCCGCGCCGCCAAGTCCAACGCGATCCTGCTGGCCGACCACGGTGCCGCCGTGGGCATCGGGATGGGCCAGGTCAACCGGCTCGATTCCTGCAAGCTCGCCGTCGAGCGGGCCAACTCGCTGGGCGTGAGCGTGGACTCCGACGTGGAGGGCGCCGGCGGTGCCTCCAACGCCGACGCCAGCGGGGCGCCGGAACGGGCCCGCGGCGCCGTGGCGGCGTCGGACGCGTTCTTCCCGTTCGCCGACGGGCTGCAGATCCTGATCGACGCCGGCGTCCGCGCCGTCGTCCAGCCCGGTGGCTCGGTCCGCGACGAGGAAGTCATCGCCGCCGCCAACGCCGCGGGCATCACGATGTACTTCACCGGCGCCCGGCACTTCTTCCACTAGGCCGCTACCGCCACTGGGTCGGCCCGCGTAGGGGTTGCCGAGGATGCGGAACTCGCCTGAGCCCACCTGGACTAGCCAGGAATGGACATGCCCTCCCTTTCGGAGGGCATGTCCATTTTTTGTGCCTACGGGTGGGCATATCGGGAATATGTCCAGGCCCTGACATTCGCGGGGGACATGTCCTGTGGCCGGGGAGGGCATGTCCGGCGGTGCCTGGTGCGGAGCAGGCTCGGCGTGGCGACCTGGCCGGGGGACATGCTCAGTGTGCGGGCCGGGGACTGGGCATAGTGGGATTATGGCCAGTGCTGGGTCTGTGGGCTGGACATGTCCCAGGTTGATTCGGTGGGCATGTCCCAGGTTGATGCGGTGGGCATGTCCCGTGGTGACGGCGTGGCCCGTGCCCGGCACCCGCGGTGGCACGCAAACGCGGGGCCACGCGGTCCCATCCCCGCTGCTGGAGATGGGACCGCGTGGCCCCGCGCTGGTGGGTGGGCTGGTTGTCAGCTCAGGATTCTGCCGCGGTGATGTAGGTCTCCTGGACGACGGAGCCCCAGTACGGGCCGTACATCGTGGTGGAGTTGCTGCCGTAACCGTAGCTGTTGATCGAGTTCTGGTAGCCGGTGGCGCTGGAACCGATGAACCACGGGCCGCCGGAGGAACCGCCGGTCATGTTGCACGGGATGCCCTGGGTGTTGAAGTCAGGGTTGTACGGGTCGTCGGTGGCGGTGCCGCTGCAGCTCTTGAGGGACTCGCCGTTGAACGGTGGTGCCGCGGGGTACCCGAAGGCCTTGTAGTCCAAGCCGCGTTCAGCGTTGAACTCCAGGCCGGAGGCACCGACAACGTCGGCAAGACTCTCGCCGTTCAGGGGATCCATGACCGCGAAGCCGGTGTCGTACGTCATGTCGCCGCCGGAGGTCCACTGGGTCGGGGCGTAGAGGGCATTGGCGGTCCACATGCCGTAGGGTGCGGAGCCGTCGAGGTAGGCCGGGACGAAGGTGAACTTGGTGGCGAAGGCGCCCGGACCCTCGTTGACGCAATGGCCGGCAGTGGCGACGGTGCTCTTGTTCGCAGAGGAGACCGAGTTGCCCGAGCAGACATAGTTGGCGCCGCCCAGGCTGAAGAAGACCTTGCCGATGTGCTTGACCGGGGATTCGCTCGCCTTCACCTTGGTCCGGGCTCCCTTCGCCTGCAGCCTCGGGGCCTGGGCCTCGACGGTGGTGGGCGTTCCCGCTTCCGCCGCGCGGTTCAGGGCGGCCTTGGGGTTGGCGCTCCGCTGGTTGGCCCTTTCGGCCAGCACGTCACCGGGGATAGCGTTGCGCATCCGCTCCGCCGTCCAGTACTCAGCTCCGCCGGTATCGACGACGGCCTGGCTGCTGACCGTCGACGTCTCCGTCGGTGCCTTGCCGGGTGCCGGGGCTGCGCTCGCCGCGCCGGCAGCGCTCAGTGCCAACAGTGCCGCGGCCGAGAGGCTGAGAAGGCTGGTGGCCAGAGTTTTGGGTGTTCTCATGGTTTTCCTAACCGGTGGAAATCGGGGCGGCCGCCGGTGGTGGCCGCTGTGATGGGAACGAAGCTACGGGACTTTGACTATTCTGTAAAGCACATTGTCAACTCTTGTCACGGCGCGCCTCCGTCGTCATGGAGCCCGGGCCAACGACGCCGGTGGGCGGCAACCCGGCTCCCTCGGGTAAGTTAGACATGTCGAAATAGCACAAAATTCCGGAAATACCCAGACCTTCAGGGAGACGCCCGAGCAATGGCAAAGATTATCTATACCCACACCGACGAAGCGCCGATGCTGGCAACCTATTCGTTCTTGCCGATTGTCGAAGCCTTCGCTTCGACGGCCGGTGTGGAAGTGGAGACCCGCGACATTTCGCTGGCCGGCCGTATCATCGCCGCGTTTGGCGACTACCTCACCGAGGAGCAGCGCGTCGGTGACGCTTTGGCCGAACTTGGCGCCCTCGTTAAGCAGCCCGAAGCCAACATCATCAAGCTGCCCAACATCAGCGCCTCGACGCCGCAGTTGAAGGCCGCCATCGCGGAACTCCAGAGCCAGGGCTACGCCCTGCCGGACTACCCGGACAACCCCTCCTCGGACGAGGAGACGGACATCCGCTCCCGCTTCGACAAGATCAAGGGCTCCGCCGTCAACCCGGTGCTGCGTGAAGGCAACTCGGACCGCCGCGCACCGCTTTCGGTCAAGGCGTACGCCCGCCAGAACCCGCACAGCATGGGCGCCTGGACCTCCGAGTCCAAGACCAACGTCGCGACGATGGGCGCCGAGGACTTCCGCTCCAATGAGAAGTCCGTTGTGATCGAGGCCGACACCAACATCAAGATCCAGCTGGTCAAGGAAGACGGCACGGTCAAGGTCCTCAAGCGGGCCTTCCCCGTCCTCGCCGGCGAGGTCATCGACGGCACCGTGATGCGCGCCGCCGCCCTGGACGCCTTCCTCGCCGCCCAGGTTGCCCGCGCCAAGGAAGAGGGCGTGCTGTTCTCCGCCCACCTCAAGGCGACCATGATGAAGGTCTCGGACCCGATCATCTTCGGCCACGTCGTCAAGGCGTACTTCGCCGAACTCTTCGACACCTACGGCGCCCAGATCGCCGCCGCCGGCCTGAGCCCGAACAACGGCCTGGCCTCCATCCTCAACGGCCTCGAGGATCTCCCCGAGGAGATCCGCGGCGACGTCGAGGCGGCCATCACCAAGGGCCTGAACGACGGCCCCGAACTGGCCATGGTCGATTCCGACAAGGGCATCACCAACCTGCACGTCCCCTCCGACGTGATCGTGGACGCCTCCATGCCGGCCATGATCCGCAGCTCCGGGCACATGTGGGGCCGCGACGGACAGGAGGCCGACACGCTCGCAGTCCTGCCGGACAGCAGCTACGCGGGCATCTACCAGGTCGTCATCGACGACTGCCGCGCCCATGGCGCCTTCGACCCGACCACCATGGGCACCGTCCCGAACGTCGGCCTCATGGCGCAGGCAGCCGAGGAATACGGCAGCCACGACAAGACCTTCGAGATCCAGTCCGCCGGCACCGTTCAGCTGATCGACGACGCCGGCACCGTACTGATCGAGCACCAGGTCGCCCCGGGCGACATCTGGCGCGCCTGCCAGACCAAGGACGTGCCGATCCGCGACTGGGTCAAGCTGGCCGTCACCCGCGCCCGCGCCTCCGCCATGCCGGCCATCTTCTGGCTGGACAAGGGCCGCGCCCACGACGCCCAGATGATCGCCAAGGTGGAGGAATACCTCAAGGAGTACGACACCGAGGGCCTGCAGATCGCCATCATGACCCCGGAGGACGCGACGGCCTTCACGCTGGAGCGCATCCGCAAGGGCGAGGACACCATCTCGGTGACCGGCAATGTGCTGCGCGACTACCTCACGGACCTGTTCCCGATCCTGGAACTGGGCACGAGCGCCAAGATGCTCTCCGTGGTTCCGCTGATCAACGGCGGCGGCCTCTTCGAAACCGGCGCCGGCGGCTCCGCCCCGAAGCACGTCCAGCAGTTGCTCAAGGAAAACCACCTGCGCTGGGACAGCTTGGGTGAGTTCCTCGCCCTCGCCGTCAGTTTTGAGCACCTGGCCACGTCCACGGGCAACGCCCGCGCACAGATCCTCGCCGACACCCTGGACCGCGCCACCGGCACCTTCCTGCTCGAGAACAAGTCCCCGAAGCGCAAGGCTGGCGAGCTCGACAACCGTGGCAGCCACTTCTACCTGGCTAAGTTCTGGGCCCAGGAGCTGTCCCGCCAGGCGGACGACGCCGAGCTGGCCGCGGCGTTCGCCGCCGTCTCCGGCGCACTGGATTCCGGCGAGGACACCATCGTCGGCGAGCTCCTCGCCGTCCAGGGCTCCCCGGTGGACCTCGGCGGGTACTACCGCCCGGACGAGGCCAAGGTCACCGCGGCGATGCGCCCCTCGGCGAAGTTCAGCGAAGTGTTGTCCATGCTTGGCTGACATCTTGCCAGTGCAACACAAACGCCCCGCCTCCCGAAAGGGGGCGGGGCGTTTTTGTTGTTCTGGCGACGGCGCCACCGGCGCCCGTGCCGCCGCCGTCAACCCGGCCGCGCCGGGCCGGATCACTCGACGACGTCAGCCGTTGCCCTTGCCTTTGCCGTTTGCCTTGCCATTGTTGGCCGGCGGCGCGGGCGCAACGATGGCGGGCGGGGGAGCCGACGCGGCGGCTGCGGCCGCCGCTTGCGCTGCCAATTCCTGTTCAGCGGCGACCCGGGCGGCTTCGGCAGCGGCTTGCCGGGCGCTGAGATCCGCACGAACGGCGTCAACGGACGCCCGGATGCTCTGGTGCCTTTTGAACGACACCTCGCCGCGGGCCGCCGCCTCATCCAAATTCAGCACGAGCTCGTCGAGGCGCTGCAGTGATGCAGCCGGATCATCGGCGGCCGCCGCCTCGGTCACGGCAAGGACCTGCGCTTGAAGTTGCCGGGCGGCATCGCGGTCCAGCTCCGGAGCCGCCGCGCAGCCCGCCAGGGTGCCGGTAAGCAGGGCCGTGCCGAGGAGCCAGCCGGCGAGGATCGCACGGGAGCCACCGGGCCGGGCTCCGGAGGCCTGGAGGGTTGTCAGGTTCATGGTTCCACCCGCTTCTGCAGCTCCTGCAGGTGCTGCCCTAGCTCGCCCGGCACAGCCGGATAGGGTACGACGTCGGGAGGTCCAGGGGCTGCAAGTGCGACGGCGGCAGCGACGGTACCGGCCGCGACCGCCATGAGCACGAGGGTCAGCAGGATCTGGCTGCGGCGGCGGGCCCGACGGAAGCGGGTGGCGGTCCGGGACAGGACGGAGCCGTGTTGCGGCGGGGAGGTGCTGACCGCGTCCGGGTCCAGCACGCGCAGGGTCCGCGTCCCGGCGATGTTGCCGCCACCGTCCGTGGGGGCAACGGTGCCGAGGCCCGCACCAGGCCCGGCCTGGGACAGCCCAGGGGGCCGGCCCGGCGGGGCGGGCAGCACCCGGGTGCGCTCTTCGGCGAGCAGACCGGGGAGGGACCCGGGGGAGACCAGGGCTTGACGCAGCGACCTTTCGAGGTCCGCGGCGGAGGGGCGGTCCAGCGGGTCCAGGGCTGTCATGGACCGGATCAGTTGGGCCCATTCGGCGGGCACGGAATCGGGGATGGCCGGGGCCCGGTGCAGTCTGGCGACGGCGGATTCCACGGCGCTGCCGGGGTACTCGATCTCGCCTTTGATGCATTCGAGCAGGACCAGCCCGAGCGAGTAAATGTCGCTGGCCGGACCCAGATCGGCGCCCCGGGACTGTTCCGGGCTCAAATACGCGGCGGTACCCACCATGGTGCCGGTGGCAGTCAGCCGGGCCCCGTCCATCATGCGGGCGATCCCGAAATCGGTGAGTTTAGGCCGCAGCGGCTCGCCGGGCCGGACCGGAACGAGCAGGATGTTGGCCGGCTTGATGTCGCGGTGGATGATGCCGAGCGAGTGCACATAGGCCAGGGCGTCCGACACGCCGGCGCCGATGACCGCGATTTCATCCAGCGGCAGCGGGCTGTGCCGGATCCTGGTGCGGAGGTCTTGCCCGTCCACCAGCTCCATGGTCAGGAACGGCCGGGGTTCGTCGAGAATGCGGGTGTCCGTGCCGGCGTCGAAGAGTGTCACCAGGCTCGGATGGTTCAAGGTGGCGAGCAGTTCAATTTCGGTTTCCTGACGCCTGAGTTCGTCCGGATCGGCGGACTGCGGTGCGAAGAGCTTGAGGGCCACGTCGCGGCCGAGGTTCAGGTCCCTGGCGCTATAGACGGACGCCATGCCGCCTCGGCCGATCACTTCCCCGAGCCGGTAGCGGCTGCTCAGGAGCTCGCCGGTGCAGCTATCGGTTGAACTGCTGTCCACGCTGGTCCCCGTCCTTCCCCGTGCGCCGCGGCGGTGCACCTGAAGAATGATACCGGGACGGGTATCGGCTCCGCGCACGGCGGCCGCGGACCGACGGCCGCCGTGCGGGTGGATGCTGCCGCATCCTGCGATGCCGTTGAGTCCCCCAGCGGACCCAACGACGGAATGCCTTGCCGGAGCCGGTGGCCGTTGAGTCCCCCAACGGACCCAACGACGGAAAGCCTTTCCGGAGCCTGTGGCCGTTGAGTCCCCCAGCGGACCCAACGACGGAAAGCCTTGCCGGAGCCGGTGGCCGTTGGATCCCCCAGCGGACCCAACGACGGAAAGCCTTGCCGGAGCCGGGCCGTTGGATCCCCCAGCGGACCCAACGACGGCGCGCTCCGGCCGCACGAGACCTTGGCAGCGGCGGCGCGCCCTAGGGCGGGCGTGCCTCAAAGGGCGGGGAGGGTTTCCTGCGCGCCGGCAGTCGGGCGGGGCGGGCCGGTGGAGGCGTCAGGACCGTGGTGGGGGAGACGACAGCGGAAAGAGGGTTGCCGGCATTAGGGCAGTGGACGGTGGCGTCCATCGGGGATCTCCTGAATGACTGTTGGCGGGCGCTCAAGGCAGCCCGATTGGCCGTGCTCTGTGGAGGGCAGAGACGGCTAACTAGTCAGGAGATGAACCGGGGTCAGCGGCGACGGCTGAGTGTACGTGCTGAAGCGGGCCACGGATTGGTTCCGCGCCGGCTGTGGGCATGACCAGGTACTGGCTGGGAAGCCAGGCGGCCGCACTTCCGGTGCCACCGGACGAGAGCGTATTTCCGGACCCGGAGCCCGGAGCAGCGGGCAGCGCGTTGGGAGCGGGCAGACCTGTCCCATTGGGGAAGGGGCTCGGATGGTCTTTGCCGCTGGGTGCTGGCGGTGCGGTGCCGCCCGGGGCGGAGCCTTCCGGGGGCGCGCTGCCATTCTGGTGCCCGTCCCCTGTCAGGCGAAGAGCTGCGTCCTGGGGCGCGAGGTACAAGGCGCTTCGGAAGACTACAGTGCCGGGCGCCGGCGTGGCCACCGGCACCGCGGACAGGGCTTTGTCTTTGGCCTGGCAATCTGCGGCGACGACCGGGTCCGGGGGAACCGGCGCAGCGAGCACCACTTTAAGGGGGGCCAAGTCTGGAACCGTCGGATCAACGGGCCCAGCCGGCACCTGGTGCCCAACCGGCGAGGGGGCCGTTACTACGGGGTCGGCAGGCGTAGGAGCCGGGAGGGCTGGATCCGTGACGGGCTTCGTGGGATCGGCACCTGGCCGCTTTACAGGTTTGGTGGGATCGGAACCTGGCTGCTTTACAGGTTTGGTGGGATCGGAACCTGGCTGCTTTACAAGTTTGGTGGGATCGGAACCTGGCTGCTTTATGGGCTTGGTGGGATCGGCACCTGGGTCGGCGACGGGCGTGGTCGGATCGGAGCCTGGCTGCTTTACGGGCTTGGTGGGATCGGCACCTGGGTCGGCGACAGGCTTGGTGGGATCGGAGCCTGGCTGCTTTACGGGCTTGCTGGGATTGGCACCTGGGTGTTTGACGGGCTTGGTGCGGTCGGCGCCGGGGTGTTTGACGGGCTTGGTGGGATCGGAACCTGGACCGGCGACGGGCTTGGTGCGGTCTGCGCCGGGGTGTTTGACGGACTTGCCGGGACCCACTGCGGGGCTGGTCACGGGAGTCTTTGGCTTGGGAACTGCAACGGGCGTGGCGGGATCCGGTGCGGGGCTGGGGTACGTAATGTCCGGGTCCAGAACCGGCGAGGGCGCGGGGCGGCCGGAACCAGTTGGCGTCGGTATCAGGGCCGGCGCCGGGGCGGTGACCGGCGCGGGCGCGGGAACCGCGGCAGGCGGGGTTGGTTCGGGGGCGGGTGCCGGAGCCGGCGCGGGAACAGCGGGGGCGGGCGGCAGTGCCGGGGGCGCGGGGGTATTAGGCGGCGGGGCTGGTTCGGCGCTGGGGGGCGGGACTGGAACAGCTGCCCGTTGCGTTACCCCGGTCACCGGCAGGGCGACGACAGCGCCTTCCTCGACCGCCGAGGCAGCCGGCGCTGGAACTGCTGTTGCCGGTACGGTTCCCGCAGGAACTGTCGCGATCGCTGCGACCGTGCCGTCAGCCGTCGGGGTGGGAGTGGCGGTGTCGTCAGCACCGGCAACCGCCGCGGAGAGCGCCAACCAGACAATCCCGGAGACGCCGCCCAGAATCAACCGCCGGAGCGCGCGGCGCGCGCGCAACCGGGCTGATCCTGGGTCCACGCGCACACCCCATTTCCCCGAACGCTCGATGGTTGCCTATAGGGTAAGTCCGCGCGCGGGGGCGAGTCCAGAGTGTGCCGTAAACTTGGCCCGTTCAGCCGCCTAAAACCGCCCTCACCGGACGTCGTTCGGGTAGCTCACGCCCAGCTGGGCACGCACCCCGTCGAACAGCCTCATGGTGTTCAGGGAGTCCTCGAGCGGCATCACGGGGCTCTCGGTGAGTCCTTGCTGGATGCAGCGGGTCACCTCGCGCAGTTCGTAGCTGTAGCCCCGTCCGACGACGTCGAAAGTTTCGCTGCGGGGCTCGTCGAAGCCGGCCCGGACCAGGAGTTCCTTAGGGTTGTTGATCGACCCGATGGACTGCAGGAACCCCTCGCTGCCGGCCACGGTGGCGGTCCGGGGGCCGTGCGCCAGCAGGGATGAGGTCAGCTGGGCCTGGGCGCCGTGGTGGTAGCCGAGCGTCAGCGCGTTCTGGGCGTCCACGCCGTCGTCGTTCAGCCAGCCGGTGGCACTGACAGTCTGCGGGAAGCCCAAGGTGCCGAGGGCCCAGAGCAGCGGGTACACGGTGAGGTCCAGCAGGGCGCCGCCGCCATCCTTCGGCGCCCAGAGGCGCGAGGCGGGTGAATACGGCGCCGGAAAGCCCAGGTCCGCTCCTACCCACTTGACCTCCCCGATCTCGCCGGAGCCGGCGATCTTGAAGGCCCGCTGCATGCTGGGCAGGAAGCGGCTCCACATGGCCTCCATCAGGAACAGGCCGTTGGCCCGCGCCAGGGACACCAGTTCGGCGGCTTCCCGCGCATTGACGGTAAATGACTTTTCGCAGAGCACGTGCTTGCCGGCGGTCAGGGCCGCCAGGGCGATTTCATGGTGGTGGGCGTGCGGGGTGGCGACGTACACGACGTCGACCGCGTCGTTGGCGAGCAGCCTTTCATAGCCGGTCTGCCCGTTCTGGTCCCCGTAGGACCGGGCGAAGCCGAAATCGGCGGCGAAGGCATCCGCCGCCGCCTGGCTGCGGGAACTGACGGCGTAAAGTTCGGCGTCGGCCAGGAGTTCCAGATCGCGGGTCACCGCTGCGGCGATGCCTCCCGTAGCGATAACGCCCCAGCGCAGCCTGGCGCCGGTAGCAGTGCGGGGATCGGGGTCCGGCTGGCTGAATAACCAGGGCGCGGCGATGTGTGCGGTCATGGAGTCATCCTCTCACCCGGGCGGGGCGGTCCCGGAGGTGCACGCCGAACGCCGGACGGGCGGCGGGGATAGGACCGCGGAAGCTGGGGGCCGGTTGAGGGGGAGCCCCGGCTTCCGCGGCGTCTGTGGGGATCCGCTAGGCGGGGGATCCTGCCGTGACCCGGGCGCGCGCCGTCTCTTCAGTCAGCCTGCCCTGCTGCAGCCGAAACCGCCGGTCGGTCTTGTTGGCCAGCGAGCGGTCATGCGTGACCACGAGGATGGTCGTGTTGTGGTCCCGGCTCAGCGAACTGAGGAGCTCAATGATGTGCTCGCCCGTCTGTTCGTCCAGGTTGCCGGTGGGCTCGTCCGCGAGGATCAGCTTCGGGGAGTTGGAAAGCGCGCGGGCGATCGCCACCCGCTGCTGCTCGCCGCCGGAGAGCCGGTTGATACGCCGCACATGCTTGTCCGGATCGAGCTGAACCTGCTTCAGCAACTCCCGGGCACGCTCCAGCCGGGCAGCCTTCCGGATCCCCGCAAACTCCATCGGCAGCATCACGTTGTCCACGGCGGAGAGGTTGGGGATCAGGTTGAACTGCTGGAACACGAAGCCGATGTCGCGCCGGCGGTAGTGGGTGAGTTTGCTGTCCGGCATGCCGGCCAGGCTCACGCCGTTGACGAGGACATCACCGCTGGTGGGCTTGTCGAGGGCGCCGAGGAGGGACAAAAGGGTGCTCTTGCCGCTGCCGCTTTTGCCCACGATCGAGGCCAGGGTGCCCTGCTCGAGCTCGAAGCTGACATCGTTGACCGGCTTGATGGTGCGGTCGCCGGATTTGAACGTGCGGACGAGGTTCTTGACTTCGATCATGGCTACTCTCCTCGGAGGACTTCGATGGGACGGATGCGGGCGGTGAGGAGGGCCGGGACCAGCGCGCCGATGATGGCGACACCAAACACCGCGGCAATCCCGGCGGCGATCACGCCAGGGGAGGCGCTCGCGGTCACGGACGTCAGCAGCTGGCTGGCCCCGCCGAGGGGGTTCCCGCCGGGAGCGCCGCCGGGAAAGCCCGGGCCTCCGCGCTGGCCGGCAACGGTCGTGGCGGTGGCGGTGGCCGTGTTGGAGCTGATCAGCGTGGACGCAATGCTGCCGCTGGCGAAGGACGCGACGGCGGCTCCCACCACACTGCCCAGGGCCACGAGGACGAGGGCCTCCAGCACGAACTGCAGCCCGATGGTGCGGTTCGGCGCGCCGATCGCCTTCAGCACACCGATTTCGCGGCGGCGCTCGCGGACCAGCATGACCATGATCAGCAGGATGATCAGGCCCGCGGTGGCCAGCGCCGCCACGAAGGCAATAAAGGAGATGTTCTTGACGCTGCCGAGCGAGCTGACCGCGGTTTCAAGGTTGCGCTGGCCCTGGCTGACATCGGCGCTGCCGGTGCCGAGCGCGTTCTGCAGCGCCGTCTTGGCGGCGTCGACGTTCTCCATGGAATTGACCGTGACGATCATGGTGGACAGTTCCCCGGGCAGTTCCGCGAGCGTCTGAGCCGCGGGGAGCGTGAGGTACAGGGCGTTGTTGCCGAAGGCGGTGCCGGCGTCGAACAGGCCCGCCACGGTGAAGCTCTGATCGTTGATGGTGAACGTCGAGCCGACGGCCAGGCCGTTCTTCTCGGCCAGGGTGGTGCCCAGCAGGGCGCCGGTGGACGCGGCCGTGTAGTCGCCCAGGCCCGTGCCCTGGGTCAGTTCCAGGGCCTTGCCGGTGGTGTCCACCTCGGCGCCGATCCCGGTGGCCGTGATTGGCACGGAGAACGCCGGTGCCGGTGCGGCGGTGCCGGAGGCCCCGGTGCTGCCGTCCGCGGCCTGGTTGCGGGCGCCGAGCGTGCCGGCGTCGACGGCGGCCGTGAGGCTGGTGGTCACGGCGGTGGCCGACTGCCCGCCGGGACCGCCGGCCCCGGCCTGGGCGGCGGCAGCATCGGCGTTGCGCAGCCGGAGGGCCTTGGTGCCGACGACGGTGCTCACATTGGGCACGGCGGCCGCCGTCGCGGCCTGGTCAGCGGTCAGCGGCTCGCCGCCGCCCTCGAAGCCCTGCCCGCCGGCGGGGTTGACCGTGAGCACCGTGCCCACCGAGGCGTTCAGTTCCGCGACCTTCCCGGCGACAGCCTGATTGGCCACCAGCATGGCCAGCGCGAGACCGATGGCAACCGCCAGCACGGCCACCACGGCCGCTGTTCGGACCTTGTTTCTGAAGGCGTTGCCTACACTGCGGGCAAGGACGCTCACGTGACTCCTAGGGATCTCAGGCCGGCCGGAAGGGCCGGCGGCTGATCCCACACTGGTACGGGCCGCTGTGCGGATCGCAGTCCGGAGCTATGGATCCGCTGTGAAAGGGGCACCCGGGCAGATGGGCAGCAAAAAGCCCCGGTTCCGCGACGAGGCGGAACCGGGGCCCTTTGGGATGGCGTTCAGACAGGAACTACTGCTTGGTGATCGGTCCGAGTACCGGATCGTTGACGTAGGCCGTGTGGACGTTGGCCTGGGTCACGATGACCGGCTCCAGCAGGTACGCGGGAACAACCTTGACCGAGTTGTTGTAGGACTTGTCGTCGTTGATCTCGGGCTTCTTACCAGCCTGGATGTCGTTGACCATGACGATCGAGTGCTCAACCAGCGCGCGGGTGTCCTTGTTGATGGTGGAGTACTGCTCGCCCGCCATGATGGACTTGACGGACTCAACCTCGGAGTCCTGGCCCGTGACCACCGGAATCGGCTTGCCGGCGGCCTTGACGGAGGTAATGATTGCCCGGGCCAGCGTGTCGTTCGGGGACAGTACGCCGTCAAGCGGGGCGGTGGCGTAGGTGCCGGCGAGCAGCGTGTCCATGCGCTTCTGGGCGTTTTCTGCCTTCCAGCCCTGGGTAACGGCCTGCTCGAAGGTGGTCTGGCCGGAGAGGACCTTCAGGGTGCCGTCATCCATCTTCGGCTTCAGGACGCTCATGGCGCCGTCGAAGAAGACCTTCGCGTTGGCGTCATCCGGGGATCCGGCGAAGAGTTCGATGTTGTACGGACCCTCCGGCTTCTTGGCCTTCATGCCTTCCAGCAGCGCCTGGCCCTGGAGTTCACCGACCTTGAAGTTGTCGTAGGCCACGTAGTAGTCCACGTTCTCGGTGTTCAGGAGCAGACGGTCATACGCGATGATCGTGGCGCCGGCCTCCTTGGCCTGCTGGAGCTGGGTACCCAGCTGCGCACCGTCGATGGCGCCGACGATGATGACCTTGGCGCCCTTCGTGATCATGGCGCTGATCTGGTTCTGCTGCTCCGAAACGCCGCCGTTGGCGAACTGCACATCCGGCTTGAAGCCGGCAGCCGTGAGGCCGTCGTTGAACAGCTGTTCCGCCAGGACCCAGTTTTCCGAGGTCTTCTGCGGGAGCGCGACGCCGATCGTGGAGCCCTTCGGGAAAGCTTCCCCGCCGGTGGTGGAACCTCCGGTCGTCCCGCTGTCGGTGCGGCCGCAGGCTGTCAGCGCCAGTGCTGCAATAGCAGCGATTGCTGCTGCCTTGCCTGCTGCCTTTCCTGCTTTACGAAACATTCGCATTGCTTGGTTCACTTTCTTTAGATGGGTTCAGGAAACTCGGTGAAAATGAGTACAGCTGAGCGGATCAGATGCCCCTTGAGATGACCTCTTTGGTTTGGGTGGTTTCGTCGGCCTTGATTTCGCTGCTGCGGCCGAAGTTCTTCATCAGCATGCCGATGACGGATTTCTTGCCCTGGTTCTTGTTGTAGACGTCGAACGCGACGGCGATCAGGAGCACCAGGCCCTTGATGATCTGGGTCAGGTCGGCACCAACGCCGAGGAGCTGCAGGCCGTTGTTCAGCACGGCCATCACCAGGCCACCGACGATCGAGCCGATCACGGTGCCGACACCGCCGGTCACGGCGGCGCCACCGATGAAGACGGCCGCAATGGCGTCCAGTTCCCAGCCGACGCCGTCGAAGGGGCCGGACGCGGTGGAACGGCCGACGAAGATCATGCCGGCGAGGCCGGCCAGGACGGACATGTTCATCATGACCAGGAAGTTGACCTTCTTGGACTGGACGCCGGAAAGCTCGGCGGCGTGCCGGTTGCCGCCGACCGCGTAGATGTGGCGGCCGATGACGGTCTTGGAGGCGATGAAGCCGTAAATGATCACGAGCGCTGCCAGGATCAGGCCCGGAATCGGGAAGGAAGTGCCCGGCCGGCCGGTGGCGAAGAGGTAGGTCGCGTAAAGGATGGCGCCGCAGATGAGGACCAGCTTGATGATGCTGACCCAGGCTTCGGGCACCTCGGCGCCGAGGGCCTTGGCGTTCCGGCGGGAGCGGATCTCGCTGAAGACCACGAAGGCGACGGCGAGCAGGCCCAGCAGCACGGTGAGGTTGTTGTACCCGGTGTCTGGCCCGATCTCGGGCAGGTAGCCGGAACCGATCTTCTGGAAGTCCGAGGGCACCGGGATGGTGTTGGATTTACCGACATACTGGTTGGCGCCGCGGAAGATGAGCATGCCGGAAAGGGTGACAATGAAGGCCGGGATACCGACGTAGGCCACCCAGAATCCCTGCCAGGCCCCGATCAGGACGCCCAGCCCCAGACCCATCAGGATGCCGATATACCAAGGCATTCCCCAGTCACGGATGAAAAGGGCCACGCAGACGCCCACGAACGCCGCAACCGAGCCAACTGAGAGGTCGATGTGGCCGGCAATGATCACCAGGACCATGCCGATGGCAAGAATCAGGATGTAGGAGTTGCCGTTGAAGAGGTTGATGACGTTGCCGGGGGTGAGCGTCCGCCCGTCGGTGGCAATCTGGAAGAAGATGATCAGGGCCACCAGGGCGAAGATCATGCCGAATTGGCGGGTGTTGCCGCCAAAGAGCTTCTTGAGCGCGTTCATTGTTTCAGTCCTTGTTTCCGGAGTGTAAGGAGTGGATGGCCCCAGCGGGTCAGGCGGTCTTGCGGGCGGAGGTCATAAGTTTCATGAGGCTTTCCTGACTGGCTTCGTCCTTGTTGAGCACGCCGGTGATGGCGCCTTCGAAGATGGTGTAGATGCGGTCCGAAAGGCCCAGCAGCTCGGGCAGTTCCGAGGAGATCACGATGACGCCCTTGCCCTGGTTGGCCAGCTGCTGGATGATGCCGTAAATCTCGTACTTGGCGCCGACGTCGATCCCTCGCGTGGGTTCGTCCAGGATCAGCAGCTCAGGGTCGGTGAACATCCACTTTGCCAGCACCACCTTTTGCTGGTTGCCGCCGGAAAGTTTGGCGACACCCTCCTCCACGGACGGCGCCTTGGTCCGCAGCGATTTGCGGTACTGCTCGGCGACCGTGAAGACCTTGTTCGCGTCAATCACGTTGTGTTTGCTGACTTTGCGCAGGTTGGCCGAGACCGTGGTTGCTTTGATGTCGTCCAGCAGGTTCAGCCCCAGGGACTTGCGGTCCTCCGTGACGTAGCCCAGTCCGGCATCGATCGCCTGCCTGACGCTCTTGAGCTCGACCTCCTTGCCGTCCAGATGGATCTGGCCGGAGAGGAAACGGCCATAGGACCGGCCAAAGACGGAGCGGGCCAGCTCGGTGCGTCCAGCGCCCATCAGCCCGGCGAAGCCGACGATCTCGCCGCGCCGGACAAAGAAATTGGAGTTCTTGCAGACCATGCGGTCCTGGACCTGCGGGTGGCCCACATTCCAGTTCTTGACCTCGAAGAAGACCTCGCCGATCTTCGGCTCGTGCTCCGGGAAGCGGGACTCCAGGGTCCGGCCCACCATGCCCTTGATAATGCGGTCCTCATCGACGCCGTCGTCCCTGACGTTGAGGGTCTCGATCGACTTGCCGTCGCGGATGATCGTGATCTCATCCGCGATCTGCTCGATCTCGTTCAGCTTGTGCGAAATGATGATCGAGGTGATGCCGCGGCCCTTCAGGCCCAGCATCAGATCCAGCAGGTGCTGGGAGTCGGATTCGTTCAGGGCCGCGGTGGGCTCGTCCAGGATCAGGAGCTTCACCGACTTGTTCAGCGCCTTGGCGATTTCGACGAGCTGCTGCTTGCCGACGCCGATTTCCTTGATCGGGGTTTCCGGGTCCTCCCGGAGCCCGACCCGTGCCAGCAGTTCGGTGGAGCGGGTCCGCGCCTCGGCCCAGTCGATCACCCCGCGCTTGGTGGGCTCGTTGCCGAGGAAGATGTTCTCCATGATGGACAGTTCGGGGATCAGCGCTAGTTCCTGGTGGATGATCACGATGCCGGCGTGTTCGCTGGCCCTGATGTCCTTGAATTCCTGGACTTCGGCCTGGTAGACGATGTCCCCGGTGTACGTGCCGAAGGGGTAGACCCCGGAGAGCACCTTCATGAGGGTGGACTTGCCGGCGCCGTTCTCACCGCAAATCGCGTGGATCTCTCCGACCTTCACCCGCAGGTTTACCTCGGACAAGGCTTTAACGCCGGGAAACTCTTTGGTGATGGAGCGCATCTCAAGAATTATCGGATCGCTGTGCGTGTTGAGGGACGTCATCTGCCCTTACGCCTCCAATGCATGACTTCGTTGTCCGCCCCTGCAAACCGCAGGGCCGTCTGATGGAAAAGTAAACTTGATCACAGCGTTGTCGTCAAGTCTTTAACGCAACGGGCCGATAACGAATAACTCAGTTCCGCCGGATTCCGGCGTGCTGGAAGACCAGGGCAGTCGCTCCGAGGGCCTCGGCGCGGTTCCCCAGGGAGGACATCGTGAGGGTCGTCGTCTCGCCGATCACCGGCACCGCGTGCCGGATGAGGCCGCGCCGGATCGGGTCCAGCAGCAGCTCTCCCAGTCCCGCCAGCGGCCCGCCCACCACGATCACTTCGGGGTTGATCAGGTTGGCCACATTGCCGAGGGCGCGGCCGACGGCGAGTCCGGCGTCGTCCACCACGCGCAGGGTCGCGGAGTCCCGGGCGAGGGCCTTGCGGACGATGTCCTCC
Organism: Arthrobacter ginsengisoli; assembly: GCF_031456935.1. Classification (NCBI taxonomy): domain Bacteria; kingdom Bacillati; phylum Actinomycetota; class Actinomycetes; order Micrococcales; family Micrococcaceae; genus Arthrobacter; species Arthrobacter ginsengisoli. The sequence goes on from NZ_JAVDVQ010000002.1 coordinate 36,562, forward strand.
GGAGCGAGCGGCTTGTCCTCGCCGCGGCCCAGGAGTTCGATCATGGTGGTGGTGGAAGCGATGGTTTCCAGGCAGCCGCGGTTGCCGCAGCGGCAGACCAGGCCGTGCTCATGGATGGTCGCGTGGCCGATTTCGCCGGTGATTCCCACGTTGCCGTAGTAGGGCATCCCGTTCAGGATCAGCCCGGCGCCGATGCCGGATCCGATCTTGAGGAACATCAGGTTGCTGATGCCGTTGTGCGGCCCCCAGGTGACCTCCGACAGGGCGCCCAGATTGGCGTCGTTGTCCAGGAAAACCGGGAGATCGAGGGCTTCCTCGAGGCGCTGCAGGATGTTGATGCCCACCCACTCGGGCAGGATGGCGCCCTGCGCCACGGTTCCGGTGCGCCGGTCGATGGGGCCCGGGATGCCGACGCCGGCTCCGACGACGGCGCTGCGTTCCACGCCGCTGCCGGCCAGGAGCCGGTCCAGCAGCCCGACGGCGGCGCTGATGCCCTCTTCGGCGTGGTGGCCCAGGGGGAGCAGGACCGATTCCTCGGCGATGACGTGGTAGCTCAGGGAGGCGAGGACAACGCGCAGGTGCCGGCGGCCGAAGTCAATGCCGACGGCGACGGCCCCATTGCTGTTGAGCCGGACGTTCAGCGCCCGCCGGCCGGAGCTGGTGATCGGTTCGGTCGAGGCAAGCCCGGCGTCCTGCATGATCTTCACGATGTTCGAGACTGTGGCCGTGGAGAGGCCGGTCTGCCGGGCGAGTTCCGCCTGCGTGGAGGGCCCGGCGAGCAGGCATTCAATGATCCGCTGCTGGTTCAGGTGCCGGAGGGCGGACTGCGACCCGGGGTTTTTGGTTCGGCTCCTCGTTGAGCGCGTTGGTGAGGGCATGCTATGAAGGTTGCCGCATCCGCGTCTTGTAGTCAAGAAGTTAACGCAATAAACCGGCCAGGTGTCGGCCCTGCGCCGGCGGGACGCGTCCGGCGCCGCCGTCGGGCGCCGGAGACGTCCCCGCGGACGTCAGGCGTGCAGTTCGCGGTGGGCGCGTGCCAGTTCCTGGTAGTGCGCCGCGTTCTGCTGGACGCCCGCGAACTCCTCGTCGCTGAGTTCGCGCCGGACCTTGGCCGGGACACCGGCAACGAGCGAGCGCGGCGGGACCACAGTTCCTTCCAGCACCACGGCGCCGGCGGCGATGAGGGAGCCGGCCCCGATCACCGCGCCGTTGAGGATGGTGGCGCTCATCCCGATCAGGCAGTCATCCTCGACCGTGCAGCCGTGCACAACGGCGCTGTGGCCGACGCTGACCCGGTCGCCCACGGTGCACGGAAAGCCTGGGTCCGCGTGCAGCACCACGTTGTCCTGCAGGTTGCTGCCGGCACCCACGGAGATCGCGGCAGTATCGGCCCGGACGGACACGCCGTAGAAGGCGCTGGAGTTCTCGGCGAGCGTTGCCTTGCCGATCACGGAGGCGGTCGGTGCGATGAAGGCGGATTCGTGGACGGCCGGAGTGTCGCCGGCGAATGCGTAAATGGGAGCCATGCCCCCAGCCTAGGACACATCCCCGGCCCGTTGCCCTATCACTTGTGGTCGTTCCCAGCGCTGGGAACAACCACAAGTGATAGCGCAACGGGGGTTTTCAGGCGGGGGAGCGGAATACGGTGAAGGCGTCGGGGAGGTCGGCTTCCGGCAGTACGACGGCGATCGGGGCACCGGGCGCCGCCACCCTCCCGAGTTCGCGGACGACGTCGTCCCATTCCTCCGGCGGCAGTCCCGCCAGGGCGTCCACCGCCCACACGGACGGGAACGCCGAGTCGGCGAACGGCAGCGAACCGGCTGCGGCGACGGAGGCCTCCAGGCCCCGCGCCCGGGCGGCGTGGATGTTTTCCTCGGACTGGTCCACGCCGGTGAAATGGATGCCGGCCTGGACAAAGCGCAGTCCGTCCGTGCCCTGGCCGCAGTCAAGGCCGAGCACGCCCCTGCGTCCCTCGGACTTGAGCAGGGCCACGAAAAGGGTCAGCGGGTCTTCCCCGGAAAGTGCCATACTCCTATTCAATGACCGGCGTCAGTTGAATACAACCGTCCGGTTCCCGTCCAGCAGGACCCGGTGCTCGGCATGCCACTGCACCGCCTGGGCCAGGGTGCGGCCCTCCACGTCGCGGCCCATCTGGACGAACTGCTCGGCCGTGCGCCGGTGGTCCACCCGGATGACTTCCTGCTCGATGATCGGCCCCTCGTCCAGCGCGGCCGTCACGTAGTGCGCGGTCGCGCCGATGAGCTTCACGCCTCGGGCGTGGGCCTGGTGGTAGGGCTTGGCGCCTTTGAAGGACGGCAGGAAGGAGTGGTGGATGTTGATGGCCTTGCCGGTCAGCTCCTGGCACAGTTCGTTGGAGATGATCTGCATGTAGCGTGCCAGCACCGTCAGCTCGACGTCGTGCTCGGCCATCAGCGCGCGGAGCTCGTCTTCGGCCTGGACCTTGGTGTCCGGGGTGACCGGGATGTGGTGGAAGGGGATGCCGTAGAACTCGGCCAGGCCGGCCAGGTCCCGGTGGTTGGACACGATGGCCGGGATCTCGATCGGCAGGGTGCCGGAGCGCTGCAGGAACAGCAGGTCATTGAGGCAGTGCGCGGAGGTGCTGGCCATCAGCAGCGTCCGGACCTTCCGGCCGGCCGGGTTGAGGCTCCACTCCATGCCGAAGGCCCGGGCCACCGGCTCCAGGGCGGCCCGGAGGCCGGCGGGGGAGGCCGCCGTCGTGGCCTCGACGCGCATAAAGAACGTCCCGGTGTTCTGGCTGCCGTACTGCTGCGAGTCCGTAATGTTGCAGCCGGCCACGAGCAGGGCGCCCGCGACGGCGTGCACGATTCCGGGGCGGTCCGGGCAGGAGAAAGTCAGAATATAGGAGGCAGTCAGCTGGTCGTCAGTCACCCAGACAGCCTACCCGCGGGTAGGCGCCGGCTGGGGCGCTGCCGCGGTCTGGGGTAGTCTGGATCCGTCGCAACTGGCGTTGGGTGGCTAACCACCAGGGAGCGGCATTCACGAAGACCACGGATCGTACGCCTGGGCCGAGGGTCACGTTTGTCCGGTTGGCAGCGCCCCGCTGCCGGCCCGCAGCGGCACCCCGCCAGGGGTGCCGGTCCCTTTGCCACGCCCGCCTTTCCGGGGCCGTAATTTAGGGACGCCGCGCGGGCCAGCCGGTAACCTGACCTTAAGCAGTGCCCGTTGCCTAGCCAGGAGTTCCCCGTGACCACCTCTCTTAGCCTTTCTTCCGCCGCCGTGAGCAACCAGCCGCTGGCCGAGCTTGACCCCGAAATCGCCGCCGTCCTCGCCCAGGAGCTGGGCCGCCAGCGCGGCACCCTGGAAATGATTGCGTCCGAAAATTTCGCCCCCCGCGCCGTGATGGAGGCCCAGGGCTCGGTCCTGACCAACAAGTACGCCGAGGGTTACCCGGGCCGCCGCTACTACGGCGGCTGCGAATACGTCGACATCGCCGAGCAGCTCGCGATCGACCGGGTCAAGGCGCTCTTCGGCGCCGAGTACGCCAACGTCCAGCCGCACTCCGGCGCCCAGGCCAACGCCGCGGCACTCTCCGCGATGATCACCCCGGGGGACAAGATCCTCGGCCTGTCCCTGGCCCACGGCGGCCACCTGACCCACGGCATGAAGCTCAACTTCTCCGGCAAGCTCTACAACGTCGCCGCGTACCAGGTCGAGGAGGACAACTTCCGCATCGACATGGACAAGCTCCGCGCGCAGGCCATCGCCGAGAAGCCCCAGGTCATCATCGCCGGCTGGTCCGCCTACCCGCGGCACCTGGACTTCGCGGCCTTCCGTTCGATCGCCGACGAGGTCGGCGCGCTGCTCTGGACGGACATGGCGCACTTCGCCGGCCTCGTGGCCGCCGGACTGCACCCCAGCCCGGTCCCGCACTCCGACGTCGTCACCTCCACCGTGCACAAGACCCTCGCCGGACCCCGCTCCGGTGTGATCCTGGCCAAGCAGGAGTGGGCCAGGAAGATCAACTCCAACGTCTTCCCGGGCCAGCAGGGCGGACCGCTGATGCACGTCATCGCCGCCAAGGCGGTGGCCTTCAAGATCGCCGGCACGGAGGAATTCAAGGAACGCCAGGAGCGCGTCCTGGAAGGCGCCCGGATCATCGCCGACCGCCTGAACCAGGCCGATGTCTCCGCCGCCGGCGTCTCCGTCCTCACCGGCGGCACCGACGTGCACCTGGTCCTGGTGGACCTGCGCAACTCCCAGCTCGACGGCCAGCAGGCGGAAGACCTCCTGCACTCGGTGGGCATCACGGTCAACCGCAACGCCGTGCCCTTCGACCCGCGCCCGCCGATGGTCACCTCCGGGCTGCGCATTGGCACCCCGGCGCTGGCGACCCGCGGCTTCGGCGCGGCGGAGTTCACCGAGGTCGCCGAGATCATCGCGACCGCGCTGAAGTCCGGCGCCGCGACGGACATCGAGGCGCTCCAGTCCCGGGTGGACAAGCTCGCCGCGGACTTCCCGCTGTACCCGCAGCACGAGCAGTGGTAGTCAATGACTTCTGCAGAGACTGCACCCACGGCTGAAACCGCTCAGATCCTCGACGGCCGGGCCACCGCCGCGACGATCAAGGCCGAACTGACCGAACGCGTCGCCGTGCTCAAGACCCGCGGGATCGTCCCGGGCCTCGGCACGATCCTGGTCGGTTCCGACCCCGGGAGCACCTGGTACGTTGCCGGGAAGCACAAGGACTGCGCCGAGGTGGGCATTACGTCGATCCGGCGCGACCTGCCGGAGGACACCACGCAGGAGGAGCTCCTGGCCGTGGTCCGGGAGCTCAACGAGAACCCGGAATGCACCGGCTACATCGTCCAGCTCCCGCTCCCCAGGCAGATCGACCAGGACGCCATCCTGGAGGCCATGGACCCCGACAAGGATGCCGACGGACTGCACCCGATGAACCTCGGCCGGCTCGTGGCCAACGTCGGCGGTCCCATGAAGTCCCCGCTGCCGTGCACACCCAAGGGCTGTGTGGAGCTGCTCACCCGGCACGGCATCAGCCTCAAGGGAAAGCGGGTGCTGGTGGTCGGCCGCGGGGTCACGATCGGCCGTCCGGTGGGCCTGCTGCTCACCCGCAAGGACGTCAACGCCACGGTCATCCTGGCCCACACCGGCACGGTTGACCTGCCCGCCGAACTCCGGCAGGCCGACGTTGTGATCGCCGCGGCCGGCCAGCCGCACATGATCAAGGCGGCGGACCTCAAACCGGGCGCCATCGTGCTCGACGTCGGCGTCAGCCGCGTCGACGACGGCTCCGGCAAAGCGGTGGTCACCGGAGACGTGGACCCGGCAGCGGCCGACGTCGCCGCCTGGCTGTCCCCGAACCCCGGGGGAGTGGGCCCGATGACCCGCGCCATGCTGCTCGCCAATGTCGTGGAGACCGCGGAACGCCACCTGGCCGAGGCGGCCACTTCGGGCATCGTCTAGTCCCGGAGCCTGACAGTCCAGGACACCGGGGCGCCCCTCCTTCGGGAGGCGGCGCCCCGGGCCGTTTAAGCCCGGACAGCTGGACCAGGCCCCGGACAGCACGGAACAGCAAACGTCTGGATTTTTTACGAAGAGACCCTTTCATAGTCCGGCGGGATCCACTACCGTGATTCGGGTGCCTGAACTCGTCTCCAAAGAATCCTCCCCCAAGGAAGCCCACGTGAGCAGCCCCGCCGAAGCCGGCCCGCCGCAGTACGTGATCACGGCCGAGAACCTCACGAAGCGCTACGGCGACGTCATCGCCGTCGACGGGATCTCCTTCTCCGTCCCCGCGGGCGAGGCGTTCGGCCTGCTCGGCCCCAACGGCGCCGGCAAGTCCACGACGATGAAGATGATCGGCGGGGTGTCGCAGCGGACCTCCGGGAGCCTGAGCATCATGGGCCTGGACCCGGACCGGAACGGTCCGGAAGTGCGCGCGCACCTGGGCGTCGTCCCGCAGCAGGACAACCTGGACGAAGAACTCAAAGTCCGGGACAACCTGCTGGTCTACGGCCGCTACTTCGGCCTGCCGATGAGCTACCTCAAGCCCAAGGCCGACGAGCTGCTGGAGTTCGCGCAGCTCACCGACAAGGCCAAGTCCAAGGTCGATGCGCTCTCCGGCGGGATGAAGCGCCGGCTCACGATTGCCCGCTCGCTGATCAACGAACCGCGGATCCTGCTCCTGGACGAACCCACCACCGGACTTGACCCGCAGGCCCGGCACATCCTCTGGGACCGGCTGTTCCGGCTCAAGGAGCAGGGCGTCACGCTGATCCTCACGACCCACTACATGGACGAGGCGGAGCAGCTCTGCGACCGCCTGATCGTGGTGGACAAGGGCAAAATCATGGCCGAAGGCTCGCCCGCCAGCCTGATCCGCGAGTACTCCACCCGCGAAGTCCTCGAGCTGCGCTTCGGCTCGGAACGCAACGCCACCGTCGGTGCCGAGCTGGAGGGCATCGGCGAACGGGTGGAAACCCTTCCCGACCGCGTCCTCATCTACGCGCACGACGGCGAGGCCGCGCTGGAGGAAGTCTCCGCGCGCGGGCTGCGCCCGGTGACGTCGCTGGTGCGCCGCTCCTCGCTTGAGGACGTCTTCCTGCGCCTGACCGGCAGGAGCCTCGTTGACTAGGAAAGCCGGGCAGCCGGGGCAGGCGGCATCGGCCGGGGCAGCCGCCGACTCGGCACCGGGCGCACCGGGCGCACCGGCGGCCGCCGCGCTGCGCGCCCATTCCCCAGCGGTTTCGGCCGCCCGGGCCCGCCGCTGGGGGTCCCTCTACTTCGCCGAACATGTGCTCCGGGTGATGAAGAGCTACGGCTGGACCATCGTGATGTACGGCGTCGGGCAGCCCGTCGCCTACCTCTTCGCCATGGGTGTGGGACTGGCGACGCTGGTCGACACCAACAGCGAGGCCGGCTTCGGCGGGGTCAGCTACCTGACCTTCATCGCGCCGGCGCTGCTGGTGTCGGCCGCCGTCATGACAGCGGCGAACGAGTTCACCTTCCCGATCATGGACGGCTTCAAATGGCGCCGGATCTACTACGGTCCGCACGCCTCGCCGCTGACACCCCAGCAGATCGCGTTCGGGCAGGTCATCGCCGTCACGGCCCGTTTCCTGCTGCAGTCCGCAATCTACTTTGCTGTGGTGGCGCTGTTCGGGGCGTCACCGAGCGGCTGGGGCTGGGTCTCGATCCCGGTCGCCTGCCTCGCCGGGCTGGCCTTCGGGCTGCCGCTGATGGCCTACGCCGCCTCGATCACGGAGGACAAAGGCCAGTTCGCCATGGTGATGCGTTTCATCGTGATGCCGCTGTTCCTGTTTTCCGGAACCTTCTTCCCGCTGGACACCCTGCCGCTGGCGGTGCGCTGGATCGGCTGGATCTCACCGATCTGGCACGGCACCGAGCTCAGCCGGGTGTTCACGTACGGCTACGAGGAGGAGCCGCTGCTGACGATCGTCCACTTTGTTTTCCTGCTGGCCCTCACCGCCGGCGGCTGGGTCCTGGCCAAGCGCCAGTTCATCAAAAGGATGGGCGGATGAGCGCACTCAGCACGAGCCACAGCGACACCGAGACGGCCCGCAACCGGAAGTTCGGGCCGCTGTACTCCCGGAACGTCCGCGCCGTCGTCGCCCGCGGGCTGATGGCCACCAAGAGCAGCAACTGGATGGTCATGCTCTCCGGCTTCTTCGAGCCGGTGCTGTTCCTGATCTCAATGGGCGTGGGCCTGGGCGCGGTCGTCGGCCCGGTGCAGGGGCCCGGCGGCGGGGAGATCAGTTACGCCGCCTACATCGCCCCGGCGCTGCTGGCCGTGTCCGCGATGAACGGCGCAGTCTACGACTCGACGTGGAATGTCTTTTTCAAGATGAACTTCGCCAAGCTGTACCAGGGCATGCTCTACACCTCGCTGGGCCCGCTCGACGTTGCCATGGGGGAGATCTTCCTGGCGCTGCTCCGCGGCCTGATGTATGCCACCGGGTTCACCGCCGTGATGGGTGTGATGGGGCTGATCACCACACCGTGGGCCATCCTGATGATCCCGGCCGCGGTGCTGATCGCCTTCGGCTTCGCAAGCTTCGGCATGGGCATCACGAGCTTCATGAAGACCTTCCAGCAGATGGACTGGATCAACTTCGTGATGCTGCCGATGTTCCTGTTCAGTGCCACGTTCTACCCGCTCAGCGTGTACCCGCAGTACATCCAGTGGCTCATCCAGGCCATGCCGCTGTGGCATGGCGTGGAGCTGCTCCGGCAGATCAGCGTCGGCGTCTTCAGCCCGGCGACGGCCGTCCACATCGGCTACTACCTCGTCATGATCGCCCTCGGTGTGCTGCTGACTACCGGCCGGCTGCGCCGGCTGTTCCTCAAATGATGTCCCTGGGACGGAGAACCGCATGATCGGAAAATGGCAGTCGCTCGTCATCGACTGCGAGGACCCGGACGCTCTCGCCGGCTTCTATGCAGAGCTGCTCGGAATGACCCGGGTCCAGGAGAATGAGGACTTCATCTCGATTGGCGACGCCGCCGGCCGCCCGGGGATCGACTTCCAGCGCGTGGAGCGGCTGGTCCGCCCCCGGTGGCCCGACGCCGACCACCCGCAGCAGATGCACGTGGACGTGCTGGTGGATGACCTCGACGCCGCCGAAGCGGAGGTGCTCCGGCTCGGCGCCACCAGCCTCGACGCCGGCACCGGGACGTTCCGCGTCTACACTGACCCCAGCGGCCACCCGTTCTGCCTGGTCCTGACGTAATGCCCGTCCTGACGTAATGCCCATACTGACGTAATGCCCGCCGTGTCGCGGGGGCCCGCCCGGAGGTCCGGCTCCGAGGGCGCTGCATTGCGTTCGCCCCGGGTGGAAGCGGGCCGGGGCGCGGCGGGGGTTTGCGATAATAGGCTCATGCAATCTCTGGGCAACACCGAGTCTTCCAAGCCGTCCGCGTACAACGCCGCCACGGGCAAGTTCTCCCTGCTCCGCATCAGCGGACCCGGGATGATGGTCTTCATCATCGCCTTCGTCGTCGCGGTCATCTTCGCGGCGAACCAGAACGACGTCGTCGGCTGGGTCGTGGCGATCATTGCCGGCTTCTGGCTCGCCCTGGCCTCGTTCGTGGTCTTCAGCATCCAGAAGGCGGCCAAGAAGGCCGGCGCCAAGCTCACGGAAGCGCAGAACGCTTTCAACGCAGCGGCCGGGCGGGCGCCGTCGTCGGGCAGTGTTGACCACGGCAGCACCCGTCTGGTGGAAGTCCGCAACGAAGCGGACGAGGTCCGGGACCTGAAACTCGACCACTCGTTCAAGATCGTCCAGGTCCAGGTCGGCGTCGTCGAACAGGAGCGGGCGAAAGGCGCCGCGTCGGACCAGGACACGATCCGGCGCGCGCTCGAAACCATCGAGATCACCGCCACCAACGCCCGCGACATGATCAAGTCCTCCGGCGGCAGCGACGAGCCCGTCTCCGGAACCATTGTCGACTAGAGTGGATCGGGTGAGTTCGGCATTGAAGAAGGACAACCTTCGCATCGCATCAGTCAACGTCAACGGCCTTCGCGCTGCCTATAAGAAGGGCATGGCGGAGTGGCTTGAGCCCCGCGAAGTGGACATTCTCTGCCTGCAGGAAGTCCGCGCGCCGGACGCCATCGTCCAGGAGCTGCTCGGCGAGGGCTGGTACATCCTGCACGCCGAAGCCGAAGCCAAGGGCCGCGCCGGCGTAGCCATCGCATCCCGCACCGAACCGCTGCAGACCCGGGTGGGCATCGGCGAGGACTACTTCGCCACCGCCGGCCGCTGGGTCGAGGCCGACTACACCGTCCGCAACGCGGAGGGCGACGCCGCGCAGCTGACCGTCGCCAGCGCCTATGTGCACTCCGGTGAGGCCGGCACCCCGAAGCAGGACGACAAGTTCCGCTTCCTGGACGTTATGAGCACCAGGCTGCCCGAACTGGCCAAACACAGCGACCACGCCCTCGTGGTTGGCGACCTCAACGTCGGCCACACGGAACTGGACATCCGGAACTGGAAGGGCAACGTCAAGCGTGCCGGCTTCCTCCCGGAGGAGCGCGCCTACTTCGACCGCTTCTTTGGCGAGGACATCGGCTGGAAGGATGTTCACCGGGACCTGGCGGGCAAGGTCGACGGCCCCTACACCTGGTGGTCCCAACGAGGACAGGCCTTCGACAACGACACCGGCTGGCGCATTGATTACCACATGGCCACGCCCGCCCTCGCTGCTGCCGCAGTGTCGGCCGTTGTTGACCGGGCATCGTCCTGGGATACACGCTTTTCCGACCACGCCCCGCTGGTAGTGGACTACCGGCTCTAAGTCCGAAGGTTTTATCAACATGACTAGTTCAACCGTTGCCGCCGCAAAGAAGCGCATCCTCTCCGGCGCCAAGCCCACCGCGGATTCCCTGCACCTGGGCAACTACATCGGTGCCGTGCGCAACTGGGTGGACATGCAGGCCGAATACGACGCCGTGTTCTTCATCCCGGACCTGCACGCCATTACCGTCGACTTTGAGCCGTCCGAGTTGGCCAAACGGACCCGGGTGGTGGCGGCCCAGTACATTGCGGCCGGGATCGATCCGGACAAGTCCATCTTCTTCGTGCAGTCGCATGTTCCCGAACACGCGCAGCTGGCCTGGGCGTTGAACTGCATCACGGGTTTCGGCGAAGCTTCGCGCATGACGCAGTTCAAGGACAAGACGCAGAAGTTCGGAGCGGACGCTGCGACCCTGGGCCTCTTCGCGTATCCGACCCTGATGGCCGCCGACATCCTGCTGTACCAGACGGACCTGGTGCCGGTGGGCGAGGACCAGCGTCAACACCTTGAGCTGACGCGCAATCTGGCGCAGCGCTTCAACACCCGCTATGGGCAGACGTTCACAGTGCCCGAGGCGACCATCCTGAAAGCCACTGCGAAGATCTACGATCTCCAGAACCCCGCCGCCAAGATGTCCAAGACGGGCGAGTCTCCCAACGGATCCATCCAGCTGCTCGAAGACCCCAAGATCGCGGTCAAACGGATCAAGTCCGCCGTGACGGATGCCGGGACGGAGATCCGTTTCGATCCGGAAGGAAAGCCGGGCGTTTCGAACCTGCTGACCATCTATTCGACGCTGACGGGCAAGACCGTGGCAGAGCTGGAAACCGAGTACCAGGGCAAGATGTACGGCCACCTCAAAGTTGACCTGGCCGAGGTGATGGTCGACTTCCTCACGCCGCTGCGGAACCGCACCAACGAGTTGATGGCAGATCCGGCAGAGCTGGACAGGCTGCTTGCCCAGGGTGCGGAGCGTGCCCGTGAGATTGCCTCGGTCACGCTTGCCCGGGTGTACGAGCGCATGGGTTTCCTGCCGTCCCTCAGCCTGGCCGGAGTCCGCTAGGCCGATGTCCTCCGTCAGCAAAGTCACCGCTAACGAGCCGAAACGCGCCACCCCGCGCGCCGGCAGCAGCGCCGCTCCGGAATCCCCTCCGAGCAACGGACAGCGCAGCGAAGGCATCAGCATCGGCGTGATCCTGGGTTTTCCGGCGGAGGTCGCCGAGGAGCTCAAGCGCTGGCGTGCTTCCTTCGGCGACCCCATGGCGACCGTCATCCCCGCCCACATCACGCTCGTGACGACCACCATGACCCAGGACTGGGAAGCGACCCGCAGCCATGTCCGTGACGTCGCCCGCAAGCAGGAACCGTTCAACGTGACCATCGCAGGGACCGGGTCCTTCCGGCCGGTGTCCCCGGTGGTCTTCCTGAACGTCGAGGACGGCTTCGGGGACTGCGTTAACCTGCACCGCCAACTGCAGTCCGGCCCGCTGGAGCGGGAGCTGCCGTTCGACTACCACCCGCACGTTACGGTCGCGCACGACGTCGCTCCGGAAAGCCTCGATGAGGCCGAAACGGTCCTCAAGGATTACAGCGCCACGTTCCCGGTGGCTAGCATGGGACTCTACGAGCACGACGACAACGGCATCTGGCAGCTACGGGAAGAGCTTGACTTTGGGACCAAACCAGAGCACGACAGAGGTCCGGACGGCAGCGCAGGCGCCCGCTGAGCCGCCGCTGCCCAGCGATTTGGCCGGGCTGAAACTCGAAGTCATCCGCAAGCGGGTCGAGTGGGGCAGGGTTCGGCGCTCCGGCGGCGGGGCAGTGGCGTCCCTGATGGCGATGCTGGCGTGGCAGCTGGCGCGGGTCAACATGCTGCTGCCTATGCGGGCGTACCTGCACTACCTCCGCCATCGCGGCCCGCTGCTGAGTGCGGGCATCGGGTTCAGGATGTTTTTCGCCATCACGGGCCTGTTGGCCACCGGATTATCCCTGGCCGGCCTCTTCCTCAGCGGATATCCGGCCCTGCTGGACCAAATAATCCGGAGCGTGGCCGTGACTGCGCCCGGCCTCTTGAAGGTGGACGGCAGCGAGGGGCTGGTTGATCCCTATGAGCTGCTGAACCCCACCAGCCTTGGCTGGGCCGCCCTGATCGCCGCCGTGGTGACAGTGTTCACCTCCCTGGGCTGGATCAGCGGCATCCGCGACGGTATGCGGAGCATGATGCAGCTCGGCCCCCTGGTGATGAATCCGATCCTGCAGATCCTCAAGGACGTCGGCACGCTGATCCTGCTGGGTGTGGCCCTGGTGATCAGCTCCGCGGCCTCACTGCTTTTCGGTACGGCCGCGGGATGGGTGACCGAACAGCTGAACCTCGATCCGCTGGTAGCCGGGCCACTGACGACCTCTGTCACGATCCTCGTGCCGCTGCTGCTCGGCTGGGGTACTGCCCTGATCATGTACCGGGTGGCCGCAGGGCTGAAACCTGCCCGGCGCTCACTGCTGGAAGCGGCCACCCTCGCCGCGGTGGGCACCACCGTGCTCCAGATCTTCAGCACCCAGCTGCTGGCCAGCGCGGGCAAGAACCCGATTCTGGCGCCGTTCGCCATCATCATCGGCCTGCTGATCTGGTTCAACCTGGTCAGCCAGGTGTACGTGGTCTGCGCCTCGTGGCTGGCGATCCGTGAGGAGGACCTCAAGGCCGGGCCCGCCGCCACGACCACCGGCTGGGGCGCCCGGCGCGTCCAGCCGGGCAAAACGCCGGTCGAGCCCACGGGGCGCCGGCGGCCGCTGTCCGCCGCGTTCAGGCGTCGAGGTACTGATCGGCCCACGCCGCGATAATCCTCGCGGCACGGGCCGCCTGGCCCTTGCCCGTCAGGAGATGGTCGCTGCCCTCCAGCGAGACGAAACTGCGCGGGTGGCGTGCCGTCTGGAAGATCGTGCTGGCATTTTCGATGCCGACCGTGTTGTCGGTGGGGGAGTGCAGCACCATGAGCGGCTTGTGCAGCTGCCGGATGCAGTCCGTCAGGTCGGCATTCTCCAGGTCCTCCACGAAGTGCCGGCGGATCTCCACCCGTTTGCCGCCCAGGTCCACTTCAGCGCTGCCCTCGCTGAGGATCCGGTCCAGGGCGGTGTCAAAGACGTGTGCCACATGCTTGGGCGAGAACGGGGCGCCCACGGTGGCGACGGCGTCGAGTTCCGGGATCTGCCGCGCGGCCGCCAGCACCGCAGCCCCGCCAAAGGAATGGCCCACCAGCAGCGAGACCGGCCGGCCCGACTCACGCATGAATTCGCCCGCCTTCACGGTGTCCGCGACCTTGTGGCTGAAGGAACCTTCGGACCAGAGCCCGGCGGATTCGCCGAGGCCCAGGTTGTCGAAGCGGAGCATGCCCACCCCGCTGTCCGCCAGCGCCTTGCACATCCGCGACGCCGACGGGCTGTCCTTGCCCAGCGTGAAGCCGTGCGAGAACACGCCCCAGCCTTTCACCGGCCCCTCCGGGACATCGACAATGCCGGAGAGGACTTCGCCGGTGGAACCCTGGAAGGAGACCTTTTCAGAACGGGACATGGTGTCCCCTTTCGCCGAGTGGGGAGACGACGACGGCGCCCCCACCCGTGAGGTGAGAGGCGCCGTCGTCGTCGTTCGTGTGGTTTTTGTGGAGCAGCTGCTAGATCCTGCGGGACAGGATGGCCTGCTTGACCTCGGCAATCGCCTGCGTGACCTGGATGCCGCGCGGGCACGCCTCGGTGCAGTTGAAGGTGGTGCGGCAGCGCCACACGCCTTCCTTGTCGTTGAGGATCTCCAAGCGCATGTCGCCGGCGTCATCGCGGGAATCGAAGATGAAGCGGTGCGCGTTGACGATGGCAGCCGGGCCGAAGTACTGGCCGTCGGTCCAGAACACCGGGCAGGACGAGGTGCACGCGGCGCAGAGGATGCACTTGGTGGTGTCGTCGAACCGCTCGCGGTCCTCGGCGGACTGCAGGCGTTCCTTCGTGGGCTCGTGCCCCCGGTTGATCAGGAACGGCATGACCTCGCGGAAGGACTGGAAGAACGGTTCCATGTCCACGATCAGGTCCTTCTCCACCGGGAGGCCCTTGATCGGCTCGACCGTGATGGGTTTGGACGTGTCCAGGTCCTTCAGCAGGGTCTTGCAGGCAAGCCGGTTGCGGCCGTTGATGCGCATGGCATCCGAGCCACAGACGCCGTGCGCGCAGGAACGGCGGAAGGAGACGCTGCCGTCCATCTCCCACTTGATCTTGTGCAGGGCGTCCAGGACACGGTCGGTGCCATACATGGTGACCTTGAAATCATCCCAGGTGGCGTCCTCGGAGACCTCCGGGTTGTAGCGGCGCACGCGCAGGGTCACGTCGAAGGAGGGGATTTCCCCGCCGCCTCCGATGTGGGCGGGCAGTTCGATCTTGGAGGCTGGCTCAGCGAGTTCAGCGGTCATCTTAGTACTTCCTCACCATCGGCTCGTAACGCGTAAAGACCACCGGTTTGGTGGCAAGGCGGATGCCTGCAATGGCCTCCGCGGAACCATCCGCCGGAGCATGCTCATCCTTGTACGCCATGGAGTGCTTCATGAATTTTTCGTCGTCGCGCTCGGGGAAGTCCTCGCGGAAGTGGCCGCCGCGGGATTCCTCGCGGTGCAGGGCCGCCACGGTCATGACCTTGGCTAGTTCCAGCAGGAAGCCCAGCTCCACGGCCTCCAGGAGGTCCAGGTTGAAGCGCTTGCCCTTGTCCTGGACGCTGATGCGCTGGTAACGCTCCTCGAAGGACGCGATGTCAGTCAGGACCTGGTTCAGCGTTTCGGCCGTGCGGAACACCTGCATGTTGGCATCCATGGTGTCCTGCAGTTCCTTGCGGATCGCCGCGACCTTCTCGGAGCCGTCAGAGGTGCGGACGTGGTCCAGCAGGTCCAGGGTGTAGGCCTCCGGGTCAACGGGGAGCTCCACGAAATCGGCGGTCTTCGCGTATTCCGCAGCGGCAATGCCGGCGCGCTTGCCGAAGACGTTGATGTCCAGCAGCGAGTTGGTGCCCAGCCGGTTGGATCCGTGCACCGAGACACACGCCACCTCGCCGGCGGCGTAGAGGCCCGGGATGACGGTGTCGTTGTCCTGGAGCACCTCGGCGGTGATGTTGGTGGGGATGCCGCCCATGGCGTAGTGCGCCGTCGGGAAGACCGGAACCGGCTCCGTGTACGGCTCGACACCCAGGTAGGTACGGGCGAACTCGGTGATATCCGGCAACTTGGCGTCAATGTGCGCCGGCTCAAGGTGCGTCAGGTCGAGGAGGACATAGTCCTTGTTCGGGCCGCAGCCGCGTCCCTCACGGACTTCGTTGGCCATGGAGCGGGCCACGATGTCGCGCGGGGCGAGGTCCTTGATGGTCGGGGCGTAGCGCTCCATGAAGCGCTCACCCTCGGAATTGCGCAGGATCGCGCCTTCGCCGCGGGCCGCCTCGGAGAGCAGGATGCCCAGGCCGGCGAGGCCTGTCGGGTGGAACTGGAAGAACTCCATGTCCTCCAGCGGGATGCCGCGGCGGAACGCGATGCCCATGCCGTCACCGGTCAGGGTGTGGGCGTTGGACGTGGTCTTGAAGACCTTGCCGGCGCCGCCGGAGGCGAAGATCACTGACTTGGCCTGGAACACGTGCAGCTCGCCGGAGGCGAGGTCGTAGGACACGACGCCGGCGACGCGCTTCTGCTTGTACGGCGTGCCGTCCTCGCGGACCGCGTCCTCCTCGACGGTCAGCAGGTCCAGCACGTAGTACTCGTTGTAGAACTCGACGTTGTGCTTGACGCAGTTTTGGTACAGGGTCTGCAGGATCATGTGGCCGGTGCGGTCAGCGGCGTAGCAGGCGCGGCGGACCGGAGCCTTGCCGTGGTCGCGGGTGTGGCCACCGAAACGGCGCTGGTCAATCCGGCCCTCGGGTGTGCGGTTGAACGGCAGGCCCATCTTTTCCAGGTCCAGGACGGCGTCGATCGCTTCCTTCGCCATAACCTCGGCGGCGTCCTGGTCAACCAGGTAGTCGCCGCCCTTGATGGTGTCGAAGGTGTGCCACTCCCAGTTGTCCTCCTCGACGTTGGCCAGGGCCGCGCACATGCCGCCCTGCGCCGCTCCGGTGTGGGACCGGGTGGGGTACAGCTTGGTCAATACTGCTGTTCGGGCGCGCTGACCTGATTCGATCGCCGCGCGCATCCCGGCGCCACCGGCACCGACGATCACGACGTCGTACTTATGGACCTGCATACCAGACGCTCTTTCTCTAAAAATTCGCTAACAACACCGGCCGGCGGAGCCGGCCCGGTGAAACCTCGTGGAAATCCCGTGCCTGCACCGGCAGGCAGTGATCGGGTGCCGGTGGGGCTGCGCCGCTACGGCACGGGGCAGAAGCCGCCGGGCAGCTGGACACCGTTGACCACGGGGCACGGGTCAAAGGTGAAGATGACCAGGGTGCCGAGGATGATGATGACGGTGGTGGCCGCGTAGAGCACGATCTTCAGCCACAGACGCGTGGCGTCCTTTTCGGCGTAGTCGTTGATGATGGTGCGCACGCCGTTGGTGCCGTGCAGCATCGCCAGCCACAGCATGGCCAGGTCCCAGATCTGCCAGAACGGGTCGGCCCACTTGCCGGCCACAAAGCCGAAGTCGATGGCGTGGATGCCGTCGCCGACCAGCAGGTTGACGAACAGGTGTCCAAAGATCAGGACAACCAGGACCACGCCGGAAAGCCGCATGAAGAGCCACGCGAGCATTTCGAAGTTGCCTTTGGAACTGCCGTTGCGGCGGTACTGCGGTGCAATCCGGTTGCTGCCGACCTTTGCCACGGCACTGCGCGGGCTCTTAATCTCAGTTGCACTCATGGCTAGTGACCTCCAAGGGCGAGGGAAAGGTGGCGAATGGAGAAGCCCACCATGACGACTACCCAGAGAATGAGCACCGTCCACAGCATCTGGCGCTGGTACTTCGCGCCCTTCTTCCAGAAGTCGACGGCGATGATCCGCAGGCCGTTGAAGGCGTGGAATACGATCGCTGCAACAAGGCCCGTTTCACCCAGGGCCATCAGGGGGTTCTTGTACGCACCAATCACGGCGGTGTAGGCCTCGGGGGACACACGCACCAATGAGGTGTCCAACACATGGACCAACAAGAAGAAAAAGATCACTACACCGGTAATGCGGTGTCCAACCCAGGACCACATGCCTTCACGGCCGCGGTACAAGGTGCCAGCTGGTTTTGTCGGCACTGAATAAACCTCCCTGCAACACAGCGGCGCTGGCATGGGATCCACGCGGGGGGAACGCCTGCTGCGAGAGCACTCATAAACTCAAGCCTAAATCTAGGCTTCGCTCACAGCTTATTCAATTTAGCCGCCCGTTGGTGACGGCGCCCGGCGCGGTTTCCGCCCGCTTTTGAGACGAACGCCACATTTCCCTGCCGGCCGGAGCGCCCGCACGGTTTCGCGGCCGCCCCGGGAGGGCCCGGGGAGGGCTGTGCCATGCCGTGTCCGGCGCCGGATCAAGGACCGTCCCTGCTCGTTCGGCTAAAGTAGCGGTGATGAATACAGACGATGTGACAAGCCAGGACTCACTACAGGGTTCGGCCCTGGGCCGATTTATTGCCGTGATTCCGGCCGGCGGTGTGGGGACCCGCCTCTGGCCTCTGTCGCGGGCAGCAGCCCCCAAGTTCCTGCACGACCTCACGGGCTCGGGCAGTACCCTGCTGAGGTCGACCTACGACCGGCTGGGGCCGCTGGCCGGCAAGCACATCCTCGTGGTGACCGGCATGGCCCACCGTGACGCGGTCTGCCGCCAGATCCCGGAGATTGACGACGCGGACCTGGTGCTGGAGAGCGAGCCCAAGGACTCCGGCGCCGCGATCGGCCTGGCCGCGGCGATCCTGCACGAACGCGATCCGGACACCATCATGGGGTCCTTCGCGGCCGACCAGGTGATCAGCCCCGACGGTCTGTTCCATGAAGCCGTCAGGGAGGCCATCCATGCTGCGGCAGCCGGCAAGATCGTCACGATCGGCATCAAGCCCACGCACCCCTCCACCGGCTTCGGCTACATCCGGGCCGGGAAAAACCTCGGCGTTGCCGGGGCCCCCAGCGCCCAGGCCGTCGTCGAGTTCGTGGAGAAGC
The DNA here is from genome assembly GCF_031456935.1 of Arthrobacter ginsengisoli. NCBI lineage: Bacteria > Bacillati > Actinomycetota > Actinomycetes > Micrococcales > Micrococcaceae > Arthrobacter > Arthrobacter ginsengisoli. The sequence goes on from NZ_JAVDVQ010000002.1 coordinate 55,022, forward strand.
CCAGCGAAGACGTCGCCCAGGAGTATCTCGACAGCGGCGACTACGTCTGGAACGCCGGGATGTTCGTGGCCCCCGTCTCGCTGATGCTCAAGCACCTCGAAGCCAACCAGCCGGAGCTTTTCGCCGGCGTGCAGGAAATCGCCAAGGCCTGGGACACGCCGCAGCGCGACGAGGTCAAGGCCCGCGTCTGGCCCACCCTGCCCAAGATCGCAATTGACTATGCCGTGGCCGAACCCGCAGCCGCCGCCGGCGACGTCGCCGTCGTCCCCGGAACCTTCCGCTGGGATGATGTCGGCGACTTCGCCTCGGTGGGCCGGCTCCACAGCGCGAAGGAAGTCAAGGACGTCACCGTGATCGGCGAGGGCGCCCGTGTCTTCACCGAGGACGCCAGCGGCGTGGTGGTCTCCGACACCAAACGCGTAATCGCGCTGATCGGAATCAAGGATGTCGTAGTGGTGGACACCCCCGATGCCCTGCTGGTGATGCACAAGGAACACTCCCAGCGTGTCAAGCAGGCCGTCGATGCCCTCAAGGCCAGCGGCGACACGGACGTCCTGTAGTAGCCGGGCCGTGGACGCTACCAAGTGTTTCCCGATCCGTAACGCGCCGTACGCGATGCCGCTATTCGTTGTCCGCTCGCTAGAGTTATGCCGTGCGCAACTACTCTACTGAAGCTGAGCCCACCACCTTGGTGGGGCCGTGGCTCGAGCCCCTGCTGCCGGAACTGATCGCTTTCCGCCGGGACCTGCACGCGCACCCGGAGCTCTCCTTCAAGGAGTTCCGCACCACGAACAGGCTCGCGGCGCGTCTCGAGGAAGCCGGCCTCAAACCCCGGCTCCTCGAAGGCACGGGCCTGACGGTGGACATCGGCGACGGTCCGATCGCCACCGCGCTCCGCGGCGACATCGACGCCCTGCCCATCATCGAGGAGACGGGTCTTCCGTTCGCCTCAAAGAACCACGGCGTCACGCACGCCTGCGGGCACGATGTGCATACCGTCGCGATGCTCGGCGCAGCCCTGGTGCTGCAGCGGATGCATGAAGAGTCGCCGCTGCGCGGCACCGTGCGGATCATCTTCCAGCCGGCCGAGGAGACCATGCCCGGTGGCGCGCAGAGCTGCATCGAACAGGGTGTCCTCGAAGGTGTTCCCCGGATTTTCGCGCTGCACTGCGACCCACGGATCGAGGTGGGCAAGATCGGCACCCGGATCGGCGCCATCACCTCCGCCTCGGACACGATCAAGATCGAACTGGCCGGCCGCGGCGGCCACACCTCACGCCCGCACCTGACCGAAGAGCTGGTCTTTGCGCTGGCGCAGATCGCCATCAACGTACCGGCTGTGCTCTCGCGCCGGGTGGACGTCCGCAGCGGCGTCTCCGTGGTCTGGGGCCAGATCTCCGCCGGTTCCGCCCCCAATGCGATCCCGGCCAGCGGCTACATGGCCGGCACCATGCGCTGCCTGGACCGCGACGCCTGGCACGACGCCGGGAACATCCTCGACGAGGTCATCCAGCAGGTCGCCGCTCCGTACGGCGTCGATGTCCATCTGGAACACACCCGCGGCGTGCCTCCCGTGGTGAACTCCGAGCACGAGACCGCACTGATCGAAGCCGCAGCCCGCGCCGAGATCGGCGAAGGGGCTGTGGTTTTGACCCCGCAGTCGATGGGCGGCGAGGACTTCGCCTGGTTCCTCGCGGACCTCCCGGGCGCCATGATGCGCCTCGGCACCAAGACGCCCGGCGGCGAGGAATACGACCTGCACCGCGGCGACTACATCCTGGACGAACGCGCCCTGGGCCTGGGCATCCAGGTCCTCACCGCGGCGGCCCTGCGCACGCTCCGCGACCTCTAAGCACCCCCGCCCGGCGCCCGCCCAGCCGCCGGGGTGAGCCTTGGGCGCAATTGAGTTGTGCACAATTTAATTGTGGACTATCGTATAGGCATGTCCAACGCCCCCCGCCTGAACCGGCAGCTGTGCTTCGCCATGTACTCGGCCTCGCGGGCCGCCACGAAGGCGTACCGGCCGCTGCTCGATGACCTCGGCCTGACCTACCCGCAGTACCTCGTGATGCTGGTGCTCTGGGAAGAGCAGCCGCGCAGCGTCCGCGAACTGGGGGAGGAGCTGGGGCTCGACTCCGGCACGCTCTCCCCGCTGCTGAAGCGGCTCGAATCCCTCGGCCTCGTGGACCGGCGTCGGGCAGCCGGGGACGAACGCCGGGTGGAGGTCTTCCTGACCGACGAGGGCACCGCGCTGAGCGCCCGGGCCGCCGCCATCCCGCAGCGGCTCGCCGACGCCGCCGGGCTCCCGCCCGCTGAGCTCGACCAGCTCCGCGAGACCCTGAGCCGACTGACCGCCGCGCTGCACGACTTGCACTGAGCTGCGCGGCCCGCACTGAATCCCACCGACTTCCACGCAAACGCAACAGATCGGATCCCCATGAAGACTCTTTACACCGCTGAAGCGCTGGCCTCCGGCGAAGGCCGGGACGGCACCACCGTCACCAAGGACGGCAAGCTGAACGTGACCCTGGCCAGCCCCGTGGAACTTGGCGGCAACGGCGAGGGCACCAACCCCGAGCAGCTTTTCGCGGCCGGCTATGCCGCCTGTTTCCACTCCGCCCTGCGGCTGGTCGGCCGGCAGGCGAAGGCCGACCTGACGGATTCCGCCGTCGCCGCGAGGATCCACCTGGGTGCCCGCAGCGACGGACCGGGCTACGGCATCGCCGCGGAACTCGAGGTCGCCCTGCCCGCCGTGGACCGGCAATCGGCCGAGGCCCTCGTGGCCAGGGCGCACGAGGTCTGCCCATACTCCAACGCCACGCGCGGCAACATCACCGTCGACATCAGCATCGTCGAGGTCGCCGCATGAGCCCCGCCACTGAAGCGTCCACGTTGCCCGCCACGACCCGCGAGATCCAACTGGCGTCCCGTCCGCACGGACGCCCGGTGCCGGAAAACTTCCGCCTGGCGGAGACGGCGTTGCCTGGGCTGAAGGACGGCCAGGTCCTGGTCCGCAACCTCTTTATCTCCGTGGACCCCTACATGCGCGGCCGGATGAACGACGTGAAGTCCTACTCGCCGCCGTTTGCCCTGGACGCCGCGCTCGACGGCGGCGCAGTCGGTGAGGTGATCGCCTCCCGGTCCGCTGACCGCGCGGTGGGCGACGCCGTCGTCCACTCCCTCGGTTGGCGCGAATATGCCGTGCTCGACGCCGGTGCCACCGCCCCCGCCCGCACCGACCTGGCCCCGGCGCCGGCTTTCCTGGGTGCCCTGGGCATGACCGGCCTGACAGCCTACGCGGGCCTGCTCAAGGTTGCCGGCTTCACGTCCGGAGAGGTCGTCTTCGTCTCCGGAGCCGCAGGCGCCGTCGGCTCGATGGTGGGTCAGATCGCCAAGGCCCTGGGTGCGTCCCGTGTCATCGGCAGTGCGGGCTCGCCGGAGAAAGTGGCGCGGCTGCTGGAACTCGGCTTCGACGCGGCGTTCAACTATCACGACGGCCCGGTCGCCGGGCAGCTCGCCGCGGCCGCCGGCGAACGCGGGATCGACGTGTACTTCGACAACGTCGGCGGGGACCACCTCGAAGCGGCGCTGTCGGCGCTCACCGTCGGAGGCCGGGTGGCCATGTGCGGTGCCATTTCGCAGTACAACTCCACGGCGCCCGCCGCCGCTCCGCGCAATCTCGCGCTGGCCATCGGCAAACAGCTGACCCTCAAAGGCTTCCTGGTCAGCGGCTACGGTCAGCACCGGGCCGAGTTCGTGCAGGCCATGTCCGGTTGGCTAGCCGACGGCGCCGTGCGCTACGACGAGACCATCGTGGACGGACTGGAAAACGCGCCGCAGGCCTTTATGGACCTTCTGGACGGCGCCAACACCGGCAAGATGCTGGTCCGGCTGTAGGTCCTTCCGCCGGCTGAAAGCCCCGCACCGGAGGAACCGGTGCGGGGATTTGCGGTCCCTACCGCTTGGTAACAAGTTCTCAACAATCTGTGGAATTGCTGCGGACTGTGCTACTTGGACGTGGCGCAGGACACTAAAGTAGCTTCCATCAGTGCGCCTCGGCGCAATGCTGCGAAATCCATCAGTGAAAACAGCGTTCAGCGGACCACCCGCAGACAGACACTCATTGAACTTCCGTCGTAGCGCCTACTCTTTCTTCCTGGAGGAAAATTGAAGAACTCTCTGCGTGCCACCTTCAAGCGCGGATCAATGACCGGGGTCGCCACCGCGGGCGCGGCTGCCCTCCTGCTGACCGGCTGCGGGGCTGCCCCGGAGGCCAGCACCGCCACCAACACCGCCAGCAACTTCAAGGGCTGCATCGTGTCCGACTCGGGTGGGTTCGATGACCAGTCGTTCAACCAGTCTTCCTACGAGGGACTGCAGAAGGCCAAGACGGATCTTGGCATCCAGACGGCCGAGGCCGAGTCCAAGACCAACAACGACTTCGAGCCCAACCTGCGCGCTATGGTCTCCGCCGGCTGCAACCTGACCATCACGGTCGGCTTCCTGCTCGGCGACGCGACCAAAGCACAGGCCACAGCCAACCCGAACAGCCACTTCGCCATCATCGACTTCGGCTACGAAACCCCGGTCACCAACGTCAAGCCGATCATCTACGACACGGCCCAGGCCGCGTTCCTGGCCGGCTACCTCGCAGCAGGCACCACCAAGACCGGAACGGTCGCCACCTTCGGCGGCATCAAGATCCCCACGGTTACCATCTTCATGGACGGCTTCGCTGACGGCGTGAAGTACTACAACGAGAAGAAGGGCACGGACGTCAAGGTCCTTGGCTGGGACAAGGCCAAGCAGGACGGCTCCTTCACCGGCGACTTCGAAAAGCAGGACAAGGGCAAGCAGTTCACCCAGAACTTCCTGGACCAGGGCGCTGACATCGTCATGCCCGTCGCCGGTCCGGTCGGCAAGGGTGCCGGCGCGGCCCTGCAGGAAGCCAAGGCAGCAGGCAAGGACGTCAAGCTCATCTGGGTTGACTCCGACGGCTTCCTTACGGCACCGGATTACAAGGACATCATGCTCTCCTCCGTCATGAAGCAGATGGGCGAGGCCGTCGAGGCGGTCGTCAAGCAGGACAAGGACGGCCAGTTCACCAACGCGCCGTACATCGGCACCCTCGCGAACGACGGCGTGCAGCTGGCTCCGTTCCACGACCAGGAATCCGCCGTTTCGGCCGAACTGAAGTCCGAGCTGGACCAGATCAAGAAGGACATCGCAGACGGCAAGCTGAAGGTTGAGTCCGCAGCCAGCCCGAAGGCCTAACTTCCTCCGCTAAGCGCCACGGCCCGTCGGTCACCACCGCACGGGCTGTGGCGCTTTTCGTTGCGGCCGCTGCGCCTCACACCGCAGGCACTAAGCTGGTGCTGCAGCCCCCATACGCGTCCGGGCCAAGCCTGCCGGACCCTCGAGATTGGTCAGAGTTTTGAAACTTGAACTCAAGGGCATTACAAAACGCTTCGGCTCCCTGGTAGCCAACGATCACATCGATGTGGTTGTTGAACCCGGGCAGATTCACTGTCTGCTCGGCGAGAACGGCGCTGGCAAGTCCACCCTGATGAACGTCCTCTACGGACTGTACGAGCCCACAGAGGGCGAAATCCTGATCGACGACAAACCGGTCAGGTTCCGCGGCCCCGGCGACGCCATGGCTGCCGGTATCGGCATGGTGCACCAGCACTTCATGCTGGTCCCGGTCTTTACTGTCGCGGAGAACGTCGCGCTGGGAGCGGAGACCACCAAGACCGGTGGATTCCTGGACCTCGAGGACACGCGCCGGAAGATCCGGGAGATTTCCGACCGCTACGGCTTCGACGTCGACCCCGACGCGCTGATCGAAGACCTCCCCGTGGGCGTTCAGCAGCGCGTCGAAATCATCAAGGCACTCGTCCGCGACGCCAAGGTGCTCATCCTCGATGAGCCCACGGCCGTGCTGACTCCGCAGGACACCGATGAGCTGCTGGACATCATGCGCCAGCTCAAGAGCCACGGAACCTCCATCGTCTTCATTTCCCACAAGCTCCGCGAGGTGAAAGCCGTTTCGGACACCATCACCGTCATCCGGCGCGGCAAGGTCGTCGGCACGGCCAGCCCCGGCGCCTCCACCACCGAACTGGCGTCCATGATGGTGGGCCGCGCCGTGAGCCTGACCCTGGACAAGGCTCCCGCCCAGCCGCAGGAGACCACCTTCGAGGTCAAGGACCTCACCGTCATCGCACCCAGCGGCCAGCACGTGGTGGACGGCATCAGCTTCGGGATCGCCCGCGGCGAGATCCTCGCCCTCGCCGGTGTCCAGGGCAACGGGCAGACCGAACTGACCGAGGCCATCCTCGGCCTGCAGGAGAGGGTCCACGGCTCGATCACCCTCGACGGCGACGAACTCCTGGGCCGCAGCGTCAAGGACGTCCTCAACGCCGGCGTCGGATTCGTGCCGGAAGACCGTTCCCTCGACGGGCTGATCGGCACGTTCTCCATCGCCGAGAACCTGATCCTGGACCGCTACGACCAGGCGCCGTTCGCCAAGGGCATCAGCATGAGCCCGGCCAAGGTCCTGGAGAACGCCAAGACCCGGATCGAAGAATTCGATGTCCGCACCCCGTCCGGCTCGCTCGCAGCCGGCACCTTGTCCGGCGGCAACCAGCAGAAGGTCGTCATGGCCCGGGAGCTCTCCCGGCCGCTGCGGCTCTTCATCGCCTCCCAGCCCACCCGCGGCGTGGACGTGGGCTCCATCGAGTTCCTGCACAAACGGATCGTCGCGGAGCGGGACCACGGCACGCCCGTCATGATCGTCTCCACCGAACTGGACGAGGTGATTGAACTCGCCGACCGGATCGCCGTGCTGTACAAGGGCAGGCTGGTCGGGATTGTCCCGGCCGGCACCGCGCGCGACGTCCTGGGCCTGATGATGGCCGGAGTTTCCCCGGACGAAGCCCACGCCGACGCCGCAGGCAAGCACACGGCGCCACCGCTCTCTGACAACCCAGCACCGAGCGCAGCAGAAAACCCGGCCGGCAGCGCAGCGGAAAACCCGGCCGGCACCCCGGCCGGCAACCCCGCAACGAACCCGGCGCCCGCCGCCCCGTCCGTGCAGGAGCCCGGCTCCAGCGCCGTAGGAGACCACAATGAGTGAGAACACCGAGCCGCGGCCCGCGTCCGCGCCGGACCCGGACCGGCTTCCGGCAGCCCAGGCCACCGCAGTGGAGCCGGAGCAGGTCGAGGACGATGAAGCCTTCGTCACCTCGCTGGACACCGCGGGCGGTGCCCACCAGCCGTCGGCCGTTCCGGTCTCGAGCCAGAGCGGATCCCTTCCCGGCGCCCCGGAGGAAGAGTCGGTGCTGCGCAAGATCTTCACCGGCAACGGCATCGTGACCATCCTGGCGGTGCTGCTGGCCCTGATCCTGGGCGGTCTGCTGATCGCCATGACGGACAAGGTGGTCGGTACCACGGCCGGCTATTTCTTTGCCCGCCCCAGCGACTTCCTCGTCGCCGTCTGGTCCGCCGCCACCGAGTCTTACGTCGCCCTCTTCCAGGGCGCGGTCTTCAACCCCCGCGGGACCGGAGCGGCCGGACAGTTCGCCCCGCTCATGGAGACGTTGACCATCGCCACCCCGCTGATAACGGCGGGCCTCGGCGTCGCGCTGGCCTTCCGCGCCGGCCTGTTCAACATCGGCGCGCAGGGCCAGATCATCATGGCCGGCATCCTTGCCTCGTGGGTCGGCTTCGCGCTGCACCTGCCGCTGGGCCTGCACCTGCTGCTGGTCCTGGTGGCCGGCGTCGTCGGCGGCGCCGTCTGGGGCGGCATCGTCGGTGTGCTCAAAGCCAGGACGGGCGCACACGAGGTCATTGTCACCATCATGTTCAACTACATCGCCCTCTATTTCCTGCGCTACCTGCTGGACACGGACTTGTTCCAGCGTCCGGGGGCGAACACACCGATATCGCCGATCCTGGATCCCAGCGCCGCGTACCCGCTGCTCTTTGGCAGCCAGTACCGGCTGCACCTGGGATTCCTGCTGGCCATTGCGGCCACCGTGTTTGTTTCGTGGCTGCTGAACCGCTCCACGCTCGGTTTCGAGTTCCGGGCCGTCGGGGCCAACCCCAAGGCAGCCCTGACTGCCGGCATTAACGTCTCCCGGGCCACGATCCTGGTGATGACCATTGCCGGTGGCCTGGCCGGCCTGGCCGGCGTGGCGCAGGTGGCCGGCACCGAAAAGGTCCTGACCGATGGTGTCGCGGCAACCTACGGCTTCGACGCAATCACCGTGGCGCTGCTGGGACGTTCGTCGCCGTGGGGCACCTTTGCCGCCGGCGTGCTGTTCGGAGCCTTCCGCGCGGGCGCCGTCCAGATGCAGATCCAGACCGGAACTCCGATCGACATCGTCCTCGTGGTCCAGTCGCTCATCGTGCTGTTCATCGCGGCGCCGCCCCTGGTCCGGGCGATCTTCGGACTCAACCCGCGCAAGAAGAAGGCCGCGACCGCCGGCAAAACCAAGCAGGCCGCAACCACCGGAGGTGCCGCATGAGCACAACAGCAACCTCGCCCGTCCAGGGAAAGCCCCAGCCGGAGAAGAACGGCAGGCCGGCGGTGTCCGCCAAGCCCGTGACCTGGAAGTTGCCGGTGACGCTGTCGGTGCTGGCCACCCTCGCCTTCATCTTCTTCGGACTGCTGGGTCCGCAGGGGAATGCCAAGTTCGGCGTTTCCTCCGGCGGAGACTTCTTCCAGCTCCCGGCGATCGAAGTCCCCGCTTTCCTGTCCGGCATCGTGCTCTCCATGATCCTGCTGGGCCTCGCGGGCTACGCCTTGGTCCTGAAGGCCAGAAAGAACGTCCGGCCCCCGCGCTGGCTGCCTGCCGTGTTCACCGTCGTGTTCGTGGTCGCCTTCCTGATCTGGGTGGTGGGTGGCGCCCGGAGCCCCAGCATTTCGCTGGCCGGCCTCATCGCCGGGTCCGTGACACTCGCCGTGCCGATCGTCTTCGGCTCCCTCTCAGGTGTGCTGTGCGAACGCGCCGGCGTCGTTAACATCGCCATCGAAGGCCAGCTCCTGGGCGGGGCCTTCACGGCTGCGCTCGTCGCCAGCCTGACGCACAACCCCTACCTGGGCCTGCTTGCGGCGGCCGTGGCGGGCGCCCTGGTCTCGATGGTGCTGGCGCTGTTCAGCATCAAGTACGTGGTTAACCAGATCATCGTCGGCGTCGTGCTCAACGTGCTGGTTTCCGGGCTCACCGGCTTCCTGTTCAGCACCGTTATGCAGTCCGACCCGGAGAAGTACAACTCGCCCGGCGAGCTCCCCAACGTCGAAATCCCCGTCTTGTCCGGCATCCCGGTGATCGGGCCCATCCTGTTCAAACAGTCCGTGGTGGGCTACCTGATGTATGTGGCCGTGATAGTGATCTGGATCGGACTGTTCAAGACGAAGTGGGGCCTGCGTGTCCGCGCTGTGGGCGAGCACCCGCAGGCGGCTGACACGCTGGGCATCAAGGTCAACGCGACCCGCTTCTGGAACGTCACGATCGGCGGCGCCGTCGCCGGAATCGGCGGATCGTTCTTTACCCTCGTGGCGATCGACAGCTTCACCAAGGAGATCTCCGGTGGCCGCGGCTTCATTGCCCTTGCCGCCATGATCCTGGGCCGCTGGAATCCGATCGGGGCGTTCTTCGCCGCGTTGTTGTTCGGCTTCGCCGACAACCTGCAAAGCATCGTGACGATCATCGGCACCCCCGTGCCGAGCCAGTTCATGGCCATGCTGCCGTACGTCGTGACCGTGTTTGCCGTGGCCGGGCTCGTCGGCCGCTCCCGGCCGCCGGCCGCCGACGGCATACCGTACGTCAAGGGCTGAGAATGGACAGCATCGACGTCGACTGGGCAGCGCTCGAAGCCGCTGCGGTCGCCGCCATGGCCAACGCCTACGCACCGTATTCGAAGTTCGCGGTGGGGGCAGCAGCCCTCACCGCGGACGGCCGGATCGTGAGCGGCTGCAATGTCGAAAACGCCAGCTACGGGCTGACCCTGTGCGCCGAATGCACCCTGGTCGGCAACCTGCACATGACCGGGGGAGGCCTGCTCCGCGCCTTCTACTGCGTTGACGCCGGCGGCAACGTCCTGATGCCGTGCGGACGCTGCCGGCAACTGTTGTACGAATTCAGGGCTCCCGACCTGGAGCTCATGACCACCCAGGGAATCAAGACCATGGACCAGGTCCTTCCCGATGCCTTTGGTCCCGAACACCTGGAGGAACCCCGGTGACAGCAACACCCAACCTGACCGAAGCGTTCGACGCCGTGGACATCATCCGCATCAAGCGGGACAAAGGCGTGCTAAGCCCCGCCCAAATCGACTGGACGATCGACGCGTACACCCGCGGCGCGATCGCCGACGAGCAGATGGCCGCCCTGAACATGGCGATCCTGCTCAACGGCATGGACCGTGCCGAGATCTCGCGCTGGACGGCGGCGATGATCGCCTCCGGCGAGCGGATGGACTTCTCCAGCCTGCGCCGGCCCGACGGCAGTGTGAAGCCCACGTCCGACAAGCACTCCACCGGCGGCGTCGGGGATAAGATCACCCTGCCGCTGGCACCCCTGGTGGCGGTCTTCGGCGTTGCCGTACCGCAGCTCTCCGGCCGCGGCCTCGGCCACACCGGCGGCACCCTGGACAAGCTCGAGGCGATCCCGGGCTGGCGCGCCGCGCTCAGCAACGAGGAAATGCTGGCCCAGCTCCAGGACGTCGGTGCGGTCATCTGCGCCGCCGGCGCCGGACTGGCCCCGGCCGACAAGAAGCTCTACGCACTGCGGGACGTCACCGGCACGGTTGAGGCCATTCCGCTGATCGCTTCCTCGATCATGAGCAAGAAGATCGCCGAAGGCACCGGTTCACTGGTGCTGGACGTCAAGGTCGGCAGCGGCGCCTTCATGAAGGACGAGGCCCGCGCCCGCGAACTCGCCGAGACCATGGTGGCCCTGGGCAAGGACGCCGGCGTCAACACCGTCGCCCTGCTCACCAACATGAACACGCCGCTGGGCCTCACCGCGGGCAACGCGATCGAGGTTGAGGAATCGGTGGAGGTCCTCGCGGGCGGCGGCCCGGACGACGTCGTCGAGCTCACGGTCCGGCTCGCGGAGGAAATGCTCGCCTGCGCGGGCGTCCGCGACGCCGACCCCCGCGCGGCGCTCCGCGACGGCCGGGCGATGGACGTCTGGAACCGGATGATCGAGGCGCAGGGCGGGGATCCGCGGGCCGCGCTGCCGGTCGCCCGGGAATCGGACGTGATCTACGCGCCGGCCGACGGCGTGCTGGTGGAACTCGACGCGATGGCCGTCGGCGTCGCAGCCTGGCGCCTCGGCGCCGGGCGGGCGCGCAAGGAGGACCAGGTCCAGGCCGGCGCCGGCGTGCGGATGCACGCCAAGCCCGGAGCCCTGGTCAGGGCCGGCGAGCCGCTGATGACGCTCCTGACGGACACTCCGGAGAAGTTCGAGCGGGCCAGGGATGCCCTCGAACACGCCGTCGTGATTGCCCCGGAAGGCTCCCGCCCGGCGCAGCGGCTCATGATCGACCGGATCGCGTAGCCCCCGCGCTCCGCTTGCCCTGTCACTTATGGTCCCCAACCGTCCCGGTTAGCCGCCACAAGTGACAGGGCAAGCTGCGGCGCGGCCCCGCAGTACACTGGCACGACAGCCGATCTCCCGTTGTTTGATAGGAAACCGTGCAGGCAATCAACGACTTCATCCTGGCCGCCGCAGGGCAACCCTGGGTGCTCATCCTCGTGTTTGCGTGCTGCGTGATTGACGGTTTCTTCCCGCCGATTCCGAGCGAATCCGTCGTCGTCGGACTCGCCGCGGTGGCCGCCACCGCCGACGTCCCCAACCCGGTGCTCCTGGCCGCGGCCGCCGCTGCGGGCGCCTTCCTCGGCGACAACATCGCCTACCTCATCGGCCGCCGCACCGGAACGCAGCGCTGGGCCTGGATGCGGCGTGCCCGCATGCAGCGGGCTTTCCGCTGGGCGGGCGCCGAACTGCGAAAGCGTCCGGCCTCCCTGATCCTCGTCGCGCGGTTCGTGCCGATCGGCCGGGTGGCGGTCAACCTGACGGCCGGCGCCACGCACTTCCCGCGGCCACGCTTCGTCGGGCTGACGGTTCTCTCGGCGCTCATGTGGGCGAGCTATTCCGTCGCGATCGGACTCTTCTTCGGCCAATGGTTTGAAGAGAACCACCTGCTGGGCGTCATCGTCGCCGTGATCTGCGCGATCGGCCTGGGCATCCTGGTGGACCTTGCGATCAGCAGGCTGCGAGGGACACTTCCCGAGGACGCCAAACAGCCCGTTCCGCCTGCGGAGCCGTAGAACGGCAGCCCCGAACAGCGGGAGAATTGTCCGCACGAAACGTGGCGCATCCACTCCGGCCATGGGACACTGAAGAGCGCTTTCGTCACTTTCCAAGGAGCAACTCCCGCGTGGAATTTATCAATGAGGCTATACTCCATGCCGCGGGTCAATGGTGGATTTATCCGATCCTCACCATCTTCTGCTTCATCGACGGTTTCGTGCCGATTCTGCCCAGCGAAACCCTGATCGTCGCACTGGGTGCCCTGTCCGTGACCTCCGGCCAGCCGAACATGTGGTTCGTTATGGCCGCGGCCGCCGTGGGTGCCATCGCCGGCGACAACATGGCCTACCTGCTGGGCCGTCATATCGGCGTCGAACGCTTCCGCTGGATGCGCAAACCCAAGGTCCACCGCGCGCTCAACTGGGCGCGCTATGAACTCGACAAACGCGGCGCCATGCTGATCTTCACCGCCCGCTACATCCCGGTGGGGCGCGTGGCCGTCAACTGGATCGCCGGCACCACCGCCTACCCGCGCCGCCGCTTCGTCATTCTGGACATCTTCGCCTCCATCACCTGGGTGGCGTACTCGGCCGGAGTCGGCATTGTCGCCGGCAACTGGGTCCACGAACACCCGCTGCTCGGCGTCGGCATCGCCATTGCGTTCGCCATCGTGCTGGGCATCGTGATCGACCACCTGCTGACCTGGCTGCACCGCTGGCGCGACACCAGGGGCGCCGCCGCCGCGGCCAGCCGGGCCGCGGCCATGGCGGCCGAAGCCCGGACCGCGCCCACCACGTCCGTGCCCGCCAAATCAACGGCCGCCAACGTGTCGTTGTCCGAGGCCGCTCCCGCCGCTCCGGGGTCCGCCGCGTCCGGCGGCTGACCGGCTGGCATTGCCGGGCGGCCGACCCTAAGGTTGGAACGTGACTGAGATAATTCTTGACGCTGCCCCTGACCTCGAATTCGACCTGAAGGGCCTCCCCAAGGTTTCCCTTCACGACCACCTGGATGGCGGGCTCCGCCCGGCCACCATCATTGAACTTGCGGAGACCGCCGGCCACACGCTGCCCTCCACCGATCCCGTCGCGCTGGGGGAGTGGTTCCGCGAATCCGCCGACTCAGGCTCGCTGGTCCGCTACCTCGAGACCTTCGACCACACGATCGCCGTGATGCAGACCAAGGAAGGCCTGTTCCGCGTCGCCAAGGAATTCGTCGAGGACCTCGCCGACGACGGTGTGGTTTACGGTGAGGTGCGCTGGGCCCCCGAACAGCACCTCCAGCAGGGCCTGAGCCTGGACGAGGCCGTCGACGCGGTGCAGGCCGGCCTTGAAGCCGGTGTCGACGCCGTCGCCGAGACCGGCCGCGACATCCAGGTCGGCCAGCTGATCACCGCGATGCGCCATGCTGACCGCGGCCAGGAAATCGCCGAACTGGCGGTCCGGCACCGCAACAACGGCGCCGTCGGCTTCGACATTGCCGGTGCCGAGGACGGCTTCCTGCCGTCCCGGTTCAAGGACGCCTTCACGTACCTGGCCCAGCACAATTTCCCCGCCACGGTCCACGCCGGCGAAGCCGCCGGGCTCGAAAGCATCCAGTCCGCCCTGGTCGACGGCCGTGCCCTGCGCCTGGGCCACGGCGTCCGGATCGCCGAGGACGTCACCGTTGAATTTGAGGATCACGACGATGCCGAGGGTGACGAGGACGACGACAACATTGGCATGGTGACCCTCGGGGAGCTGGCCAGCTGGGTCCGCGACCGCGGCATCGCCCTGGAGATCTGCCCCTCCTCCAACCTGCAGACCGGAGCCGTCGCCGGCTTCGGCGAGGGAATCGAAAGCCACCCGCTGGACATGCTCTACCAGCTCGGCTTCAACGTCACGATCAACACGGACAACCGGCTGATGAGCGGCGTAACCCTCACGGACGAGTTCGAACTGCTGGTCGAGACCTTCGACTACGACCTCGACGACCTGCTGGAGCTGACGCTGAACGCCGCCGAGGCCGCCTTCCTGCCGCTGGAGGAAAAGGAAGCCCTCGTCGAATACATCAACGAGGCCTACGCCGACCTTGGCTAACGAGGACTCCAATGCGGCGGGCGCGCTGGGCGCGCTGGTCAGCTGCATCGCTGAGCTGCGCGCCCACTGCCCCTGGATGGGTGCCCTCACCCACGAATCCCTCGTGGAGTACCTCCTGGAGGAGGCCTACGAGGTGGCGGAGACCATTGAAACGGCCGGCGGCGACGCGGATTTGAAAGCCGAACTGGGCGACGTCCTGCTCCAGGTGGTCCTCCATGCCCGGCTCGCCCAGGAGCGCAGCGCCTTCGACCTCGACGACGTCGCCCGCGGCCTCACCGCCAAGATGATCCGGCGCAACCCGCACGTGTTCCGACCCGACGGGTCACTGCAGGAGTCCTTTCCGGCGACGGTGGAGGAAATCGTGCAGAAATGGGACGCCGTCAAGCGCTCGGAGCAGGTCCTGCACTCCGGGCTCCCGCCCACCGGCCACCAGGGTCCCCTCGCGGGCGTCCCCGCCGCGCTGCCGGCGCTGGCGCGGGCCCAAAAGCTCCTGGACCGCGCCGAACGCGCAGGACTTCCGGCGTCCACCGTGCCGGTCGACGTCCCGTCCTCGGAAGAGGACCTCGGGGACCTGCTTTTCGCGGTCGCCGCTGCCGCCCGGGCCCGGGGGCTCGATGCCGAACGCGCCCTGCGCGGCGCCAACCGCCGCTTCCAGTCGAGCCAGGCGCCGGCGTCGTCCCCGTGATCCGCCAAAAATGACGTCCGGTACGGGATAGGTTTCTGTAACCTGTCCCACTCTGGACTAGGCTGGGTCGCGACGGGGACGTCGGTTTGTCAGCATGATCCCAGCCTGATTTCCCATCAGATTCCCAGCAAATCGCTTCACCCAAAGGAGCCTATCCATGGCGCTTATCGATGCCATCCACGCCCGCGAGATCCTCGATTCCCGTGGCAACCCCACCGTAGAAGTTGAAGTCCTGCTCTCGGACGGCCAGATCGGCCGCGCGGCTGTTCCCTCCGGAGCCTCCACCGGCGAGCACGAAGCCGTTGAACTCCGCGACGGCGACAAGGGCCGTTACCTGGGCAAAGGCGTCCAGAAGGCCGTCGACGCGGTCATCGACCAGATCGCCCCGGCCCTGATCGGTTTCGACGCCACGGACCAGCGCAGCATCGACCAGTCGATGATCGACCTGGACGGAACCGCCAACAAGAGCAAGCTCGGCGCCAACGCCATCCTGGGCGTGTCCCTGGCCGTCGCCAACGCGGCCGCTGCCTCCGCCGACCTGCCGCTCTACAAGTACCTCGGCGGACCGAACGCCCACGTCCTGCCCGTACCGCTGATGAACATCCTCAACGGCGGCTCGCACGCGGACTCCGACGTCGACATCCAGGAATTCATGGTTGTCCCGCTGGGCGCAGAGACCTTTTCCGAAGGCCTGCGCTGGGGCGTCGAGGTCTACCACGCGCTCAAGGCCGTCCTGCAGGCCAAGGGCCTGTCCACCGGCCTCGGCGACGAAGGCGGCTTCGCGCCGAACCTGCCGTCCAACCGCGCGGCCCTGGACCTCATCCAGGAAGCCATCCGGAACGCCGGCTACACCCCGGGCCAGGACATCGCCCTCGCCCTGGACGTCGCCTCCTCCGAGTTCTTCAAGGACGGCGCCTACCAGTTCGAAGGCAAGTCGCTCAGCTCCTCCGAGATGAGCGCCTACTACGCCGAGCTCGTGGCCGACTACCCGCTGGTGTCCATCGAGGACCCGCTGGACGAAAACGACTGGGAGGGCTGGAAGACCCTCACCGACGCCATCGGCGACAAGGTCCAGATTGTTGGCGATGATCTCTTCGTCACGAACCCGGAGCGCCTGCAGACCGGCATCGAGTCGAAGACCGCCAACTCGCTGCTCGTGAAGGTCAACCAGATCGGTTCCCTGACCGAAACCCTGGATGCCGTCTCCCTCGCCCAGCGCGCGGGTTACACGACCATCACCTCACACCGCTCCGGCGAGACCGAGGACACCACGATCGCTGACATCTCCGTTGCCACCAACGCGGGCCAGATCAAGACCGGTGCCCCGGCCCGTTCCGAGCGCGTTGCCAAGTACAACCAGCTGCTGCGCATCGAAGAGGAACTCGACGACGCCGCACGCTACGCCGGCCGCAGCGCCTTCCCGCGTTTCAACGGCTAGTAACAGCAGGAACCGCGAACCGGTGGCTATGGTGGAAAGACCATGGCCACCGGTTCCTTTTTGGCACCTCCTTTTTGGCGCGTGCCGAGGCCGCCCAGGCGGCTCCGTGCCGGTGCCCTGCCCCGGCCACGGGGATCAGCACTGAACGCAGCAAGCCAGCCGGGTGCGAACCTGGCATTACAGGAGTGACATGGCTACCCGCCGACCCAAGGTTCCCCGGGCCACGCCTGCGGCCCCGAAGTCTCCGGACACCGGCGACGGCGGCGACGTCATCCGGGCTGATTTCGGCGCTTCCCGGGATGCCCCGCCCCACGCGGCGCCGTCCCACACGGCCCCGTCCCACGGCGGCAAGGCCGCAACAGCACCGGCCGCTGCCGGCAAGAACACTCCGGCGTCAGGCACTCCGGCGTCCGGCACTGGGGCGTCCGGCACGGCCAAACCGTCCATGGGCCACACCGCGGCGGCGGACGGGCACATCGACCCGGTTCCCGCCAAGGCGTTCTCCGGCCGCATGCTGGCATTGTTCGTTGTCATGATTGCCATCACCATCATGCTGGCTCCCACGGTCAAGATTTTCTTCGAAAAGCGCGCCGAAATCGCCGCGCTGGAGGCCGACATCTCGGCCAAAGAGTCCCAGCAGGACGATCTGCGCCGCCAGGTCTCCCGGTGGCAGGATCCCAACTACGTGAAGCAGCAGGCCCGCGACCGCATTAACATGGTTATGCCCGGCGAGACGGGCTACTGGGTCTTCGGCAGCGATCTGCCGGCCGGAGCCTCCGGTGGCGCGGCCGGTGCAGGATCACAACAAGACCCGGCCGAGCTGCCCTGGGTGGACTCCCTCTGGGAGTCCATCCGTCGCTCGGCAACAGACTAAGACGCGGCGCCCGCCGCAGGATTGTCCGCCGGACAAGCCAGACAGGGCAGGAAGGTGCCGCCCCGTGGACGAGAACCGAGTGGACGAGAACCTGACGGCAGTGAACCCGGGCACCCCGGAGACGGCCCGCTCCGCGGAGGAATCCCGCCGGCCCTCGCCCCGCGACCTCGATGTCCTGAGCCGGCAGCTGGGACGCCCGGTGCGCGACGTCGTCGAAATCCCCGCCCGCTGCGTCTGCGGTAACCCGCTGGTCGCGGCCACGTCGCCGCGGCTGAGCAACGGCACACCTTTCCCCACGACCTTCTACCTGACGCACCCGGTCATCACCTCGGCGGTGTCGCGGCTGGAAGCGGCGGGCCTGATGACCGAGATGAACGAACGGCTCGGAGCCGACCCGGCACTGGCGGCAGAATACCGCGCCGCGCACGAGGCCTACCTGGCCTCCCGTGCGGAGATCGGGGCCAGATCCGGCATCGGAGCGGTACCGGAAATTGCCGGGATCTCCGCGGGCGGCATGCCCACCCGCGTCAAATGCCTGCACGTCCTGGTGGGCCATTCGCTCGCCGCCGGACCGGGAGTGAACCCGCTCGGCGACGCGGCCCTCGCGGCCATCGGCGAATGGTGGACGAAGGACCGCTGCTACTGCGACGGCGCCTGGGACACCGGCGGCGAGGCCCCGTCGAAGGACCTCAGCCGGCACGGCCCGCAGGGACTTCCGGAGATCGTGGGCCGGCCGGCCCCGGTCCGGAAGACGCACACCGACGATCCCGGCCACACCAGCGGAGCCGGCCAGTGACCCGCGTGGCCGCCGTCGACTGCGGCACCAACTCGATCCGCCTGCTCATCGCCGATGTGGCCGCGGACGGCGCCGCCCCCCGGCTCGCCGACGTCGTGCGCGAAATGCGCGTGGTCCGGCTCGGCCAGGGGGTGGACGCCACCGGCGAACTCGCCCAGGAGGCGCTGGACCGGACCTTCGCCGCCGCCGCGGACTACGCCGGCCAGATCCGCCGGCACGGGGCCACCAAGGTCCGCTTCGTCGCGACCTCCGCCACCCGTGACGCCCGCAACCGGCAGGACTTTGTCGACGGTATCCGCGAGCTCCTCGGCGTCGAACCCGAAGTCATCACGGGGGACGAGGAAGCCGCACTGTCCTTCGCCGGGGCGAGCAGTGTGCTGCCCTCCCGCGGTGCGGACCCGGTCCTCGTGGTCGACCTCGGCGGCGGCAGCACCGAGTTCGTCCTGGGCAACGCCGACGGCGTCATCGCCGCCAAATCCGTCGACATCGGCTGTGTCCGGATGACCGAACGCCACCTGCGCAGCGACCCGCCGACAGCCGAACAGATCGCCGCCGCCGAGGCGGACGTCGATGCGGCCATCGACGCCGCGGCCCGGACCGTCCCGCTGGAGCGCAGTACCGCCGTCGTCGGGGTGGCCGGTTCCATCACCACCATCACCGCCCACGCGCTCCACTTGCCGGAGTACTCCGCCGCGGCGATCCACGGCACCGAACTGCCTCTGGAGGACGTGCGCCGGGCCTGCTCCGAGCTGCTGGCGATGTCCCACGCGGAACGGGCCGCCCTGCCGTACATGCACCCGGGCCGGGTGGATGTGATCGGGGCGGGGGCCCTGGTCTGGCGGCGGGTCCTGGACCGGCTGGCCCGGGACACCGGCCTCAGGGTCACGACGGCCGTCACGAGCGAACACGATATTCTTGACGGAATTGCCCTGAGTATCAGCTAGGCCGCAGGCCGCCCGGACCGGGTGGCCGCCGGACGCCCCGCCGGCCGGCGCCCCGAAATTCCCGCCCGGATCCCTCCCGGCGTTCCGCAGCGCCACCGATCCGCAGCACCCCAGCTGTCCCGCCGATAGGACCTAAAATGACCAGAGCAACAGCCCGGCGCCGCCGGACCGCCTCCGCGTTGATGGCCTTGGCCCTGGCAGGCGGCACCCTGGCCGCCGGCGTGACCGCCGCCCCGGCGGCGCACGCCGACGCATGGCGCGACAAGGAATACTGGCTCGCCGAATCCGGCATCACCAAAGCCTGGGAAGTATCCAAGGGCGCCAACGTCAAGGTCGCCGTGATCGACAGCGGCGTGGACGGCCAGCACCCTGACCTCGCCGGAGTGCTGGCCGGCGGCGTCGACGTCTCCGGCGCCGGCAGCCCGGACGGCCAGAAAAGCATCGGAGCGAAGCCCGAGCACGGAACCCTCGTCGCCACCATGCTGGCCGGCCGCGGCCACCAGCCCGCCGATGCGACGGCAACGCCCAGTCCCAGTGCCGGGCCCTCCGCCGGCCCGGGCGCCGGCCCGGACGGGATCGTCGGGGTGGCACCGGAGGCCCAGCTGCTGTCCGTCTCCACCTGGCTCGGCTCGGCCAACCCCGGCGGCAAGAGCGACCAGGACCAGATACCCCAGGCCGTCCGCTGGGCCGTCGACAACGGCGCCCGCGTCATCAACATCTCCCTCGGCAGCACCTCACCGGAATGGCCGCAGAGCTGGGACGCTGCCTTCCTCTACGCCGAGCAGAAGGACGTGGTGATCGTCGCCGCCGCGGGCAACCGCGGGGGAGGCAACATCCAGGTCGGAGCCCCGGCCACCATCCCCGGCGTGCTGACCGTCGCCGGGCTGGACCGCAACGGAACCGCCAGCATCGATTCCTCCTCCCAGGGCATCAGCATCGGCGTCGCGGCCCCGGCCGAAAACCTGATCGGCGGGATGCCCGGCGGCGGCTACGCGGACTGGGCAGGCACCTCGGGCGCCACGCCGATTGTGGCCGGCGTCGCTGCCCTGATCCGTTCCAAATGGCCGGAAATGACGGCCAGCCAGGTCGTCAACAGGATCGTCAGCACCGCGAAGGACGCCGGCGCCCCGGGGAAGGACCCACTCTACGGTTTCGGGGTGCTCGACGCCGAGGCCGCACTCAAAGCGGACGTGGCCGAAACCCGGACCAATCCGCTGGGGTCGATTTCTGACTGGATCCGGGTGCACCGGCGGGGAAACCTGGCCACGTCGCCGGCCGCCGCCGCGGCGACCCCCTCCAGCGCGGCACCCACCCTGCCCGAGGCCACCGTCCCGGTCGCGGAGCCCCCGTCAGAGCTGGACGGGGCCGTGCCGGCCCTGGTGGTGCTGGGCTTCGGCGGATTGTTCCTGTGCATCCTCGGCGCCGCCGTCTTCCAGCTCCGCCGTGCGGCCCGCCTGGCCTCAGCGGAAGGCCCCGACGGCCCCCGGAATCCGGACGCCGGAGTGCGGGATTCGGTGAATTCCGGCGGAAAACCCTAGTTAGTGAAGTTTTTCACAAAGTACTGTATTCTTGGGGAATGGCATCCTCCCCTCAGCTCCAGGACCGTCCCCGGGTACTCGTCGTCGGCGGCGGGTACGTCGGCCTGTACGTAGCCCTCAAACTGCAGAAGAAGATCGCGAATGCCGGTGGCATCGTCACGGTCGTTGATCCCCTGCCCTACATGACCTACCAGCCCTTCCTTCCCGAAGTTGCCGGCGGCAACATCGAGGCACGCCACGCCGTCGTCTCGCACCGCCAGCACCTCAAGCAGACCGAACTGATCCAGGGCCGCGTCACCTCGATCGACCACGTAAACCGCACAGCCGTCGTTGCCCCGGCCGACGGCGGCGAGAACTTCGAGCTCCCCTACTTCGACGTCGTGGTGGCCGCGGGCGCGATCACCCGGACGTTCCCGATCAAGGGACTCGCGGACAAGGGCATTGGACTCAAGACCATCGAGGAGGCCGTTGCCCTGCGCAACAAGGTCCTCGACCGGATCGAAGCCGGGTCGCTCATGACTGATCCGGCCGAGCGCGCCCGCGCCCTGACCTTCGTGGTGGTCGGCGGCGGCTTCGCCGGCATCGAGTGCATCACCGAAATGGAAGACCTCGCCCGCGCTGCGGTCAAGAACAACCCCCGCGTCAAGCAGGAGGAAGTCCGCTTCGTCCTGGTTGAGGCCATGGGCCGCATCATGCCCGAGGTCACCGCCAGCCAGGCCGAATGGGTCGTGGAGCACCTGCGCAGCCGCGGCATCGAGGTCCTGCTCAACACCTCGCTGGACAGCGCCGAAGGCTCCCTGAAGCTGATCAACCTGCCGGACAAGACCCCGGCCCAGGAATTCCAGGCCGACACCCTGGTCTGGACTGCCGGTGTGCAGGCCAACCCGATGGTCCGCTCCACCGACTTCCCGCTCGAGCCGCGCGGCCGCGTCCGTGTCCTCGCGGACCTGCGCATCGCCGGCGACGAAGGCATCATCGACAACGCCTGGTCTGCCGGCGACGTTGCGGCGGTTCCGGACCTCACGGGCAACGGCCTGCCGGACGGCACCTGCGTCCCGAACGCCCAGCATGCGCTGCGCCAGGCCAAGCTCCTCGCCAAGAACCTGTGGGCCTCCCGCTGGGACAAGCCGCTCAAGGACTACAAGCACAAGAACCTTGGCGCCGTCGCCGGTTTCGGCGAGTGGAAGGGTGTGGCCAACATCAACCTGCTGGGCCGCATCGGCCTCAAGGGCCCGCTGGCCTGGCTGGCACACCGCGGCTACCACGGCCTGGCCATGCCGACCGTGGAACGCAAGATCCGGGTCATCTTCGGCTGGATCCTGGCCTTCTTCATGGGCCGCGACACCACGCAGCTGATCGACCTGGACAACCCGCGCGGCGCCTTCGTGGCCGCCGCGGCGCCGGCCCCGAAGCCGGCTGCGGCTCCGGCAGCTCCCGCGGCGCCCGCGGCTCCGGCTTCGAAGCCGGCAGCGGAGTCCAGCACGGCGGCAGCCAGGCAAGCAGTCCCGGCTGACTCCAAGTAGCCCGCAGCAGTCTTCGACGGCGGCTGTTCCCCTGCCGGGGGAGCGGCCGCCGTCGGCGTTAAGCCGCCGAGCCTAGACTGGCACAATGACCGCTGAAAAGGACCTCCACACCCTGCTGGCCACACTGCACCCGGAAATCCGGGCCGGCGAGTTCGTCTACGTGCTCTGGCCGCACGGCCGGCCCCTCGCCGGGGCCATCGCGGCCGCCGTCCGCGAAGCCGAGGGGCTGACGGTCGTGTTGCCGCGGACTGAAGCGGACAGCCTTGGCCTGAGATACGACTTTGTCGGCGCCTGGATCACCCTCCAGGTGCACTCTCCGCTCGAAGCTGTCGGCCTGACCGCAGCCGTCAGCGCCGCCCTCACTGAGGCCAAAATCAGCTGCAATGTCCTCGCAGGGTTCCACCACGACCACCTCCTGGTCCCGGTCGCGGACGCCGACCGGGCGCTCGAGGTGCTGCACGAGCTGGCCGCGGAGCACGGGGACCACAAGCCCGCCCCGGAGCTGGTGCTGCGCGGCGAACAGCCCGCGGACCGGCCCGCCCTCCTCGCCCTGACCGCCGCGGCCTTTGCCGTCTCCCCGGTCACCGGGCAGCCGGTCGAGGGCGAGCCCGAAGAGGTGCCGCTCCTGGCTGCGCTCTTTGACTGCGAGGAATACCTGCCGGACTTCAGCATCGTCGCGGAGCTGGACGGGAAGATCGTCGGGCACGTGATCAGCACCCGCGGCCGGGTGGGGGAGCTGGAGCTGCTGGGCCTCGGACCCATCGGTGTGGTGCCGCGCCTGCAGCGCCACGGCATCGGCAGCGCGCTGATGAAGGAAACGATTGCGCGCGCCAACGCCGCGGGGGAACGCGGCATCGCTCTGCTGGGGGATCCCGGGTACTACTCGCGGTTCGGCTTCGTAGCATCGACGTCCCTCGGCGTCGAGGCCCCTGACCCGGCCTGGGGCCTGCACTTCCAGCTGCTTCCCCTGGCCGTCTGGCCGGGCGGCGTGAGCGGAATCTTCCAGTACGCCGGGCCGTTCGGCAGCGCGTAGCCGGCGCCCCGACGGGATACCATGGACCGGGCGCCCCAGTAGCCCAATTGGCAGAGGCAGCGGACTTAAAATCCGCGTGTTGTGGGTTCGAGTCCCACCTGGGGCACACTTCGTGGTGTCCGCCGGCCCGGCGGGCAGATTTCCTCTATGCAACGAGTGTTATAAGGATGTGACCGTAGTCACTTTGGATCGGGCCGGAATTGCACTAGCTTGAAGTTAAATCAGGAACACCTGATCTTTCGCATCAAAGGCCGTTCGCACCTTTAGATCGAGGAGATTGTAAATGACTTCACTCCCCCAGGTGGCACCCCGCGTCGCTAAGCTGACCGCGCTCAGCATCGGCGTCGCCCTTCTGGCTACGGCATGTGGTGGCTCGTCCACCCCGACGACGACCGGAACCGGATCCGCGTCCGCCAACGCCGCAGGCATCGCCTGCCCGGCGCCGAGCGCAGGTGCCGGGCAGGGCACCACAGCCGCCAGCAACGCCGGTACGATCCCGGCTTCCAGCACCACCACTGACACCCCGCTGAAGATCGGCTCGCTGCTGCCGACCACCGGGTCGCTGGCCTTCCTCGGCCCGCCCGAAATCGCCGGTGTCAACCTCGGCATCAAGGAAATCAACGACGCCGGCGGTGTGCTCGGCAAGCCGGTGGAGGTCATCCACCGCGACTCCGGTGACACCAAGACCGACATCGCCACGCAGTCCACGACGGCATTGCTGGGCCAGGGTGTCGGAGCCATTGTCGGTGCCGCATCCTCAGGTGTTTCCAAGACCGTGATCAACCAGATCACCGGTGCAGGCGTTGTCCAGTTCTCCCCGGCCAACACCTCGCCGGACTTCACCGCGTGGGACGACAAGGGCCTCTACTGGCGCACCGCCCCCTCGGACGTGCTCCAGGGCAAAGTCCTCGGCAACTACATGGCCACCTGCGGCGCCCAGACCGTTGGCATGATCGTACTGAACGACGCCTACGGAACGGGCCTCGCGAAGAACGTGAAGTCGGCGTTTGAGGCAGCGGGCGGCAAGGTCGTTGCAGAGGAACTCTTCAACGAAGGCGATTCCCAGTTCAGCAGCCAGGTTGACAAGGTCATCGCCGCGAAGCCGGATGCCATCGCCCTGATCACCTTCGACCAGGCCAAGAGCATCGTGCCGCTGATGACCGGCAAGGGCGTCAAGCCCACCCAGATGTTCATGGTGGACGGCAACATGTCCGACTACAGCAAGGACTTCCAGGCAGGCACGCTGAAGGGCGCCCAGGGCACCATCCCGGGTACCTTCGCCAAGGAGGACTTCAAGAAGAAGCTCCTCGCCATCGATCCCGCGCTGAAGGACTACAGCTACGCAGGCGAGTCCTACGACGCCGTGAACCTGATCGCGCTGGCCTCCGAAGCCGCCAAGAGCACCAAGGGCGTCGACATCGCCACCCAGCTCAAGGCAGTCTCCGAATCCGGCGAAAAGTGCAGCGACTTCCCGTCCTGCATCGCCCTGCTCCGCAACGGCAAGGACATCGACTACGACGGCCAGTCCGGCCCCGTATCGTTCTCCGACGCCGGTGACCCGACGGAAGCCTACATCGGGATCTACGAGTTCCAGGATGACAACACCTACAAGGCATCCAAGGAAGAGTTCGGCAAGCTCTAAGCCGGCAGCACCCTAGCTACACGAGACCCCCGTCCCCGGACGGGGGTCTTTTGCGTGCGGCGCCGCGTCAGGGCCTGGGCGTCATGTGCGGCGCCGCGTCGGGTCTGGGCGTCACGTGCGGCAGGCTATTGGGCCGCGCCCCGGTGGCCGACGACGGGAATCCGGCCCCGCGTCCCGGTGGCCAGGCCAAAACCCTGCGCCGGGTGACGCCGTCGTCGTTCTGCCGGGGGAGTCCGGTGGGCATGCCCCATGGAAGCAGGCCGGGCACGCAGCAGGGCCGCCACCGGCTGGTGACGGCCCTGCTGTTCCGGTAGTGCGGGGGAGCTACTCGACCGTATCCGCCAGGGTGCCCAGATACAGCTGGATGACCTTGGGGTCCTTCATGAGCTCCCGGCCGGTGCCGGTGTACGCGTCCTTGCCCTGGTCCAGGACGTAGCCGCGGTCACAGATCTGCAGGCAACGCCGGGCGTTCTGCTCGACCATGATGACCGAGACACCTGCGCGGTTGATCTCGTGGACCCGCAGGAAGGTCTCATCCTGCTTGACCGGGGAGAGGCCGGCGGAGGGCTCGTCGAGCAGCAGCACGGCCGGATCCATCATGAGGGCCCGTCCCATCGCAACCATCTGGCGTTCGCCGCCGGAGAGCGAGCCGGCCCGCTGCGCGCGCCGCTTGCCGAGCTCCGGGAACAGTTCGGTGACGAAGTCGAACCGTTCGGCGAAGTCCTTGGGCCGCTGGAACATGCCCATCTGCAGGTTTTCCTCGATGGTCAGGGCGGCGAACACGTTGTTGTTCTGCGGCACGAAGCCGACACCCTTGCTGACGAGCTTGTTGGCCTTGAGCCCGGTGATGTCCTGCCCGCGGACCACCACCGAGCCGGAGTGGACTTTGACCAGGCCGAACATGGCCTTCAACAGCGTGGACTTGCCGGCGCCGTTGGGGCCGATGATGCCGATCAGCTCACCCTTGCGGGCTTCGATGCTGCAGCCGTTGAGGATATTGACGCCGGGGATGTAGCCGGCCACCAGATCGGTGACCTTCACGACCGAGTCGCCGTCGAAGGCGGGCTGGGCGGCCCGTGCCGCGCTGGTGGCGCTCATTCTGTATCCTTCTCTGTGCGGTTCGGCTCTTCGGTGCGGTTCGGCTCGCCGGCGCTGCGGCGGCCACGCGTCGTCCCGTTCGTCGCCGCTTCCTCCGCCTCAGTGGCGAGGACGTCGGCGGAGATGATGCCGGCGTTTTCAGTGCCGACAATCGATTCCTCGTCGGCGACCAGCTCCGCGGCCAGTTCCTTGATGCCCTCCGCGTCGCCGAGATCCACGTCGTGGTGGGCGCCGAGGTAGGCGTCGATCACGGCGGGGTTCTTCATGACGTCGGCGGGAGGCCCTTCGGCCACGATCTTGCCTTCTGCCATCACGACCACCCAGTCGGCGATGTGGCGGACCATGTTCATGTCGTGCTCGACGAACAAGACGGTCATGCCCTCGGCCTTGAGGTTCTTGATGTGGTCCAGCAGAGACTGCGTCAGCGCCGGGTTGACGCCGGCCATCGGCTCGTCGAGCATGACCAGCTTGGGCCGCACCATAAGGGAGCGGGCCATTTCCAGCAGCTTGCGCTGCCCGCCGGACAGCGACGCCGCGTAGTCGTCCTTCTTGGCGTCCAGCTTGAACTTCGCCAGCAGCACGTCGGCTTCTGCGGTGATCTTCTTTTCCTGGCCGCCCCAGATGCCCTTGAACAGGGCCTTGGACAGCCGTTCGCCGGACTGACTGGAGGCGCCGAGGCGCATGTTCTCCAAAACGGTGAGCTTGCCCATGACCTTGGTGAGCTGGAACGTGCGCACCATGCCCATCCGGGCAACCTTGTACGAGGAGACGCCGGCGATGTTGTTGCCCTCGAACTGCCATGTACCCGAGTTCGGGGTGTCGAAGCCCGTGAGCAGGTTGAACAACGTGGTCTTGCCGGCGCCGTTGGGGCCGATCAGTGCCGTGATCTTGTGCCGCGGGATCTCGAGGTACTCGACGTCGACGGCGTTGATGCCGCCGAAGCTGCGGGTGACGTTTTCCGCCACCACGATCGGGTCGCGCTTCTTGCAGCCGGGAACGGCCTCGCCGACGGCGATCGGCCGTGTGTCCGTCATGTAGTCAATTTCTTCGGACGTGCGGGGTTCTTCGCTCTGCGTGCTCATGCGAACGCCAGCTCCTTCTTATTGCCGAGGACACCCTGGGGCCTGAAGATCATCAGCAGCATCAGCGCGACACCCACCAGGATGTAACGCAGCTGGCCGGCCTGGACAGTGTTCAGCCAGGTGATGGCGCCGGATTCGATCAGGCCGTAGAGGATGCCTTGTGTGAGGGACAGCACGACCCAGAAGATCATGGCGCCGACGACGGGCCCCAGCACCGTGCCGAGGCCGCCGAGCAGCAGGCAGGTGTAGAGGAAGAACGTCAGCTCGGTGCCGTAGTTCGCCGGCTGGACCGCGCCGCGGGGGAGGGTGAAGATCATGCCCGCCAGGGCGCCGAGCACACCACCGATGATGAGGGCCTGCATCTTATAGGCGTACACGTTCTTGCCGAGCGAGCGGACGGCGTTCTCATCTTCTCGGATGCCCTTGAGGACACGGCCCCACGGGCTGCGCATCAGCAGCCACACCAGGGTGCAGAACAGGGCCACAACAGCCCAGGCCACGACCCTGATGAAGAAGTCGCGGTTGTTCATTCCCATGTAGGAACCCGGAGGGAACGGATTCATGGCGTAGAAGTCACCCTCGAACGCGGCGAGGCCGTTGGCCGAACCTGTGATGGCGGTCAGCTGGTTGGTGGTGACGATGTAGCGCACGATTTCCGCCGCCGCGATCGTGACGATGGCCAGATAGTCGGCCCGCAGCCGGAGGGTGGGGATACCCAGCAGCAAAGCGAAGATGGCCGAGCAGACCACCGCGATCAGCAGACCGACGAAGAACGGAACGCCGAACGTCAGGGTGGAGATGGCGAAGCCGTAGGCCCCCACCGCCATAAAGCCGGCCTGGCCGAAGTTCAGCAGGCCGGTGTAGCCGAAGTGAACCGCGAGGCCGAGGGTGGCCAGGGCATAGGCCGCCGTTGTGGGGCTGAACAGTTCACCGGCAGCGCTGGAAAATATGAATCCGAAGTCCATGGCTGTCTCCTATCCCACGCGCTCGCGCCGGCCCAAGATACCTTGGGGCCGAATCAGAAGGACAATAATCATGATGAACAGTGCTCCCACGTACTTGAGGTCGGCGGCGAGGCCGAACACGGTGGTCAGCTCCACGAAGATGCCGACGATGAGGGATCCGATCAAGGCACCCCAGACTGTGCCGAGGCCGCCGAGGGTGACGCTGGCGAAGATGAGCAGCAGGATCTGCGAGCCCATGTCGAAGGTGACGCCGGGCCGGTAGTAGGCCCAGAGGATGCCGCCGAGGGCGGCGAGCATGCCGCCGACCACCCAGACGATCCGGATGACGGAGTCGACGTCGATGCCGGAGGCTGCGGCCAGCGCCGGGTTGTCGGCCACGGCGCGGGTGGCCTTGCCGAGGCGGGTCTTGAGCAGGACGATGCCGAGGAGGGCGATGACGACGGCGCTGATGATCAGGGACAAGAGGTTGTTCGGGGAGATAGAGATCGGGCCGATCACGATTTCCACGCTCTGGGCGAACGGCAGCTGCTGGGTGGCGCCGCCGAAGAAGAACTGGATGATGTAGCGGACGGCCAGTGCGAGGCCGATGCTGACGATCATCATCGGCACCAGGCCGGTTCCGCGGCGCCGGAGCGGCTTCCACAGGCCGGCGTCCTGGACATAGCCGAACAATCCTCCGCCGACTATGGCGAGCAGGATGGCCAGCCAGAACGGGAGGTTCATGGCGTTGAAGGCAAAGACCAGGACTGCGCCGAGGGTCACCATCTCGCCGTGGGCGAAGTTGGTCAGGCCGGTGGTGCCGAAGATCAGCGACAAACCGACGGAGGCGAGGGCGAGCAGGAGGCCGAAGCTGAGGCCTGCTACGAGCCGGTTGATCAGGTTCTGGCCGAAGTCCTGTTGCTGGACGACGATGCCTTCGCCGAAGGCGAAAATCACCGAGAGGTTGGACGTCTGGCTGAAGGTGACTTCGCGGGGGTTTTCCTGGCCGTCGGCGAGTTTGATGCCCTCCGGAAGGGTGGACTCATCAAGCTCGACCACGTAGGTCCCCTGGGTGGGCACTCCGATGGTCCAGGCGCCGTTGGCGCCGGACTTGGTGGTTCCGGTGAAGTCCCCGCTCTTGGCAGTGATGGTGACGTCAGGGATCGGCGCGCGGTCATCGCCGCGCAGGAATCCGCTGATGCTGTTCTGGAACGTGGTGGCCGACGGGGATGGTGTCGGCGAGGGGCTCGTGGCCTGTGACGCCGGCGCGAGGATCAGCAGTAGCGCGGCCACGGCGGCAAAAACAGCCCCCACAGCTTTCAGCAATCTGCCGCGCCGTCGCTGCGACAGGCCTCTCGGTGTGCTTCTCAAAATGAAACCTCCACATGGGGGTGGTGTGGGTGCGCCCTTGCAACCACTGCGAACGGTCAGGGTGACGAGACGTCGTGCCTCGGGCGATGCGGTGGAGCTGTGGAGCTTGTGATATCCGTCACCCTGTTTGGCCCATGTTACAGCCCGCCAGAGGCAATGAATGCTGTCGCGAGCAGGGAGAACGTCGCGATCGGATAACAACCGTGAAGCCCGGATAGGCTAGTGATTTACCGGAGCTAAAGTAAACTTTTGTTGTTCCTGAGTATGCCTAAACAGTCGGTCCGCGCCGCATGGTGCGGGGCCCGGGAACGTGGCCGGGAGGTCACGGTTGGGTTGCGGCAGGTGCGGGCGGGGAACTAACCCTGCCCGTCAGGTGTTGAAATTGGTAGCGTGTTGTCACCAGACACGTACCGTTCAGCACTCACGCCCTTTTATTGGAGGACACCCGCAATGGCACATGGCGGAAACCCCGTCTTCAACGGAAAGAACTTCCGTGGAGCAACCCAGGCACCGCCTGCCCCGCAGGCTTACGGCCAGAACAGCTACGGCCAGCCCCAGTACGGCCAGGCCCAGTACGGCCAGGCCCAGACCGGCTGGAACCCTGCCCAGCAGGGGATGACCCAGAACCAGCTTCAGGACATGTACAACCGGCCGGCTGCCGGACCTGCCGACACCGGACGCATGACCTTTGACGATGTCATCATGAAGACCGCGGCCTGCCTCGTCGCCGTTGTCGCCGGTGCCGCCGTCACCCTCGTGGTGGCAGAGGGCCTGGCGTACATGCTGATGATCGTCGGCGCGCTGGGCGGCTTCGTCCTCGCCCTCGTCAACACCTTCAAGAAGCAGCCCTCGCCGGCTCTTATCCTGGCCTACGCCGCGCTTGAGGGTCTTTTCCTCGGCGGCCTCACCCGGATCCTCGACGCCATATACCCGGGCGTCGGCCTGCAGGCTGTGATCGGCACTCTGTCTGTCTTCGCCGTGACCCTCGTGCTCTTCAAGAGCGGCAAGGTCCGGGCCACCCCGAAGGCCATGCGGTTCTTCATGATCGCCATGATCGGCTACGCCGTCTTCGCGCTGATCAACATGGTCATGATGTGGACCGGCGCTGTTGATTCCCCGTTCGGCCTGCGCACAAGCGTGGAGATCTTCGGGATCCCGCTGGGTGTCTTCATCGGCCTGCTCGCGATCGGCCTCGCCGCCTTCTCCCTGATCATGGACTTCACCAGCATCGAAGCCGGTGTCCGGGCCGGCGCCCCGCAGCGCTTCTCCTGGACCGCGGCGTTCGGCCTGACCGTGACGCTGGTGTGGCTCTACGTAGAGATCATCCGGCTGCTGGCCATCCTGCGTGGCAGCGACTAACACCGCCGCTTACCGGGAAAGAAATAACGAGGAGCCCCGCCGCAACGGCGGGGCTCCTCCTGCGTCTGTGCATGGACGGCCGTGGCGCGGGGCGGCTCAGCTGAGCCGCTCGAGCACCACCGCCATGCCCTGGCCGCCGCCCACGCACAGCGTCGCCAGGCCAACGCTGGCATCGTGTTCCCGGAGGCCGTTGAGCAGGGTCGTGACCAGCCGGGCTCCGGTCATGCCAAAGGGGTGCCCCAGCGCGATGGCACCGCCATGCACGTTGAGCCTGCCGGGGTCGATTCCGAGTTCCCTGGCGCTGGCGACGACCTGCACTGCGAAGGCCTCATTGAGTTCCACCAGATCGATATCCCCGATCCCCAGTCCCGCCAGCTCCAGTGCCCGGCGGCTCGCCTCGACGGGGCCCATGCCCATGAGTTCGGGGGAGAGGGCGCTGACGCCGGTGGAGACGATCCGCGCCAGCGGCTCCAGCCCGAGTTCGCGGGCCCGCGCGTCGCTCATCACCACGACGGCGGCCGCCCCGTCATTCAGCGGGCAGGCGTTGCCGGCGGTGACGGTGCCCCGGGCCCGGAAGACCGGCTGCAGCGCGCCCACCGACTCGAGCGTCACCCCGGCCCGCGGGGAATCGTCCCGATCGATCACGGTGCCGTCCCGGCGGGTGTAGGGCGTGATCTCGCGGGCGTAAAACCCGGACGCGATGGCTGCTTCGGCGCGGTTTTGGCTCAGCACCGCCCAGGCGTCCTGGTCTGCCCGGCTGATACCGAAGCTGGTCGCGACGTTTTCCGCGGTCTGGCCCATGGCGATGTAGATGTCCGGCATCCGGCCGCCCAGCCGCGGGTCCGTCCACGGCGTATTGGACGCGGCCCGGGCTGCCGTGCGCTGCCGGGCGGCGTCGAAAAGCGGGTTGTGGGTGCTGGCGTCCGTCTCGCCGGCGCCGGCCCAGTCGCGGTAGCGGGACACGGCCTCCACACCCGCCGCGACAAACGCGTGCCCTTCGCCGGCTTTGATGGCGTGGAAGGCCATCCGGAGGGTTTGCAGGCTGGACGCGCAGAACCGGTTGATGGTGGCTCCCGGGACGTCGTCCAGCCCGGCCAGGATGGTCACTACCCTGGCCATGTTGGAGCCCGCTTCGCCGCTGGGCTCGGCGCAGCCCAGGTACAGGTCGTCCAGGCCCCGGCCGGCCGTGTCCGCCGCGTCGAAGGACGGGATCCGGGCCAGCGCCGCGGCCACCATGGCCGCGGCGAGATCGTCGGGCCGTTCGTCCTTCAGCGAGCCTTTGAAGGCACGGCCGATCGGGCTTCTGGCGGTGGAAACGATGACGGCTTCTGGCATGGGGCCAGCCTACGCTCCGGCTATGCCAGGCGCACCGCCCCGGCCGCGGGGCGGACGCGGAAGATGGCCGGCGCCGGGTATCCCGCCGCCGCGAAGCCGCGTTCGACGGCGGCCCGCACCGGCTGCTCGGCCGTGGCCGGGATGAGCGCGATGGCGGAGCCGCCGAAACCGCCGCCGGTCATCCGGGCGCCGACCGCCCCGGCTGAGCGGGCGGCCACGACGGCGAGGTCCAGCTCCGGACAGGAGATCTCGAAGTCGTCCCGCATCGAGGCATGGGAGGCGTCCAGCAGCGGGCCGATTGCCCCCGGGCCGGTGCTGTCAAGGAGTGCGACGGTCTGGCGGACCCGCTCATTTTCCGTCACGACGTGCCGCACACGGCGGAAGGTCACCGGGTCCAGCCGGCCGCCCGCCCCCTCCAGGTCGCCGGGCCCGACGTCGCGCAGGGCCCGGACGCCGAGGGCCGCGGCACCCAGTTCGCAGGAGGCACGCCGGGCGGCATATCCGCCGGCGGCGTGGGAATGCGACACCTTGGTGTCTATCACGAGCATCACCAGTCCGGCGCTTTCGGCGTCGAACGGCACCAGCCGGACGCTCTGGTCGCGGCAGTCGAGGAAAAGGGCGTGCCCGGCCGCGCCGCGCAGGGACGCGGATTGGTCCATGATGCCGGTGGGGGCCCCGACGAAGTCATTCTCCGCACGCTGCGTGGCCAGGACCATCTCCTGCGTGTCCAGCCCCGCCCCGGTGAGCTCGTTGAGTGCTGAAATGACCGCGCATTCGATCGCATGGGACGAGGACAGTCCGGCGCCGCGGGGCACATCGGAGTCCAGCAGCAGGTCCAGCCCGCGCACGGGCAGGCCACGCTGCTGAAGCGCCCAGAGGACACCCAGCGGGTATTTGGTCCACCCCTTCGCCGTGCCGCCCACGAGGGATCCGGCGTCCGCCGTCGTCAGACCCTGGTTGCCGAAGGTGGACAGCAGCCGGACCGCGGAGTCCGGACGCAGGCGGACCGCCACCCGCGCGGTCCGGTCGATCGCAAACGGCAGCACGAAGCCCTCGTTGTAGTCGGTATGCTCGCCCATCAGGTTGACGCGCCCCGGTGCCTGCCACACCCCGTCCGGCGCCGAGCCGAAGACGGAACCGAACCGGGCCGCCAGTTGCCCGGCGTCGAGGGTGAGGGTCATGCCGGGCCGCCGGCGATGGCCGGCCGGGAAATGCGGGTCATGGCTCCACGGTATACGCCGCGGCGTGCGGCTGGGTACGGTGGTGACCATGAACCTGCTGCCACCCGCATCCCCGGATTTCCCTGCCACCGACCGCCGCAGCGGCGGCCCCGACGGTCCCGGCCTCGACGGTCCCGGCCCAGACGCGTCCGCCCGGCGCTACGCCACGGGCCGGCAGTATGAGCTGCGGCGCGGCGACGCCCTCGCTGTGGTCACCGAACTTGCCGCCGGGCTGAGGCTGTACAGCCGCGGCGGCACGCAGCTGACCGAAAGCTATGGGGACGCGGAGATTTCGCCGGGTGCCGCCGGCATCACCCTGGCGCCGTGGGCAAACCGCGTGGAGGACGGCATCTGGTACCTCAACGGCAAAAAGCAGCAGCTGGACGTCACCGAGGCCTCCCGCAACAACGCCAGCCACGGGCTGCTGCGCAACGCCTCCTATGAACTTGTCGACGAGTCGGAATTCTCGGTGACCCTCGAAGCGGCTGTGTTCCCGCAGCACGGCTACCCCTTCCTGCTGCGGCACCGCGTGCGCTACGAACTGGCCGAGGACCTGGGCCTGGTGGTCCGGCAACTGCTGATCAACGACTCCTCGGAACCGGCCCCGTTTGTCCTCGGCGCCCACCCCTACCTCCGGCTGGGGGAGCTGCCCAGCGAGGAGCTGACGGTCACTGTCCGGGCCGCCACGCGGCTCGTGACGGACGAGCGGCTGATCCCGCGCCGCACGGAACCGGTGGGCGGCGACTTTGACCTCCGCGGCGGGCGGCTGGTTGCCGAACTCGACGTTGATTCCGCCTACACGGATCTGGAGTTCGACGCCGGCGTGGCCCGCCATACGCTGACCGCGCCGGACGGCCGGAGCGTGAGCCTCTGGCAGGACCGGAACTGCGGCTACGTCCACGTCTTCGTCACCACCGAGTTCCCGGGCCGGACCAGGGCCGTGGCGATCGAGCCGATGACCGGCCCGGCCAACGCCTTCAACAGCGGCGACGGGCTCCGCTGGCTGCCGCCGGGGGAGCGGTTCGCCATGACCTGGGGAATCAGCGCGTCGCTGGAGCCGTGAGCGGCGGGCGGGGTTCGCTGCGGCCGGGTTTCCCTTCCGGGCGGCGCTGGTGAATTATGGGGCTATGACGCCAGCTGACGATTCCGCCCCGCGAGACCACCCCGCCACCGCCAGCGCCGCCGTACCAGTGCGTGTCGTCACGGACCGGGAAATCGACCAGGACATCCCTTACGGCGTGCGGATCGCCGCGTCCTGGTCCTGGCGGCTCGGGCTGATCATTCTTATGGCCGGCGCCCTCGTATGGCTGCTCAGCAGGGTCAGCTTCCTGCTGATTCCCGTGATGGTTGCCGCGCTGCTGGCCGGCCTGCTGGCACCGGTCAAGAACTGGCTCCGGAGGAACGGCGTCCCCAACGGACTCGCCGTCGCCGTCACCGTCGTGGGCTTCATCGGCGTGATTGGCGGGGCCCTGGCCCTCGTGGGCAGGCAGCTCGTGTCCGGCTTCGCCGAGCTGTGGAGCGAGGCCCTGACCGGGGTCCAGAAGATCCAGGTCTGGCTCGCGGAAGGGCCGCTGCACCTGAGCGCGGCCCAGATCGACCAGTACCTCAGGGACGGCACCGAAGCGCTGCAGAACAACAGCAGCAGCATTCTCAGCGGAGCCCTCTCGTTCGGCAGCACGGCCGGGCATTTCGCGGCCGGAATGATCCTGGCGTTGTTCATCCTGATCTTCTTCCTGCTGGAAGGAGGCCGCATCTGGTCGTTCCTCGTCCGGCTGCTGCCCCGGCGGGCGCGCGCCGCGACCGACGGGGCCGGCCGGAAGGGCTGGGAGTCGATGGTCAGCTATGCCCGGATCCAGATGTTCGTGGCCTTCGTGGACGCGGTCGGGATCGGCGTGGGGGCGGCGATCATCGGTGTGCCCCTGGCGCTGCCGCTGGCCGTGCTGGTGTTCCTCGGCTCCTTCATCCCGATCGTCGGTGCGCTCGTGACCGGCGCCGTCGCCGTGCTGCTGGCCCTCGTTGCCAACGGCTGGGTGAATGCCCTGGTGATGCTGGGGATCGTCCTGCTGGTCCAGCAGCTGGAGAGCCACATCCTCCAGCCGCTGGTGATGGGCAAGGCCGTCTCGCTGCACCCGGTGGCCGTCATCCTGGCCGTCGCCGCCGGTTCCTACCTCGCCGGAATTCCCGGCGCCCTGTTCTCCGTTCCCATCCTTGCCGTAGCAAACTCGTCGATTCGCTATATTGCCGGCAGAACGTGGGAACATGAAAGCGCGCTGGAAACCGCGGGCCAGCAGGGCATCCCTGCCCCTGCGTCCGGCGCCGACAGTACTGTGAGGGACGCCCGGCTGCCGGGCGCCGCCTCCGGCCGCAGCGATGATGCCGCACCCGACAATGGTTCCCCTGGCCGTAACCACGGGCGGGGAACCGGCGCCGGATCCACACCCCGGGCCGAAGACTGAGCCGACGTCAGATCCGAAGAAGGAGACTAGTTCGTGAACACCCTTGAGAGCCTGCCCGTCATGCTGGACGATGTCCTGGAGGCGCAGAAGCTGCTCGACGGGATTATTACGCGGACGCCGGTTGAATCCTCCCGTGCCCTCGGCGCCATGGTCGGCGGCGAGGTTTTCCTCAAATGCGAGAACCTGCAGCGGGCCGGATCCTTCAAGGTCCGGGGCGCCTACGTCCGGATGGCCAAGCTCTCCCCGGCGGAAAAGAAGCGCGGCGTCGTGGCCGCCTCGGCCGGCAACCACGCCCAGGGTGTGGCCGTCGCCGCCAAGAGCCTGGGCATCAAGGCCCGGATCTACATGCCGCTGGGTGTTGCCCTGCCCAAACTCGCCGCCACCCGCAGCCACGGAGCCGAGGTGGTCCTGCACGGCCACAACGTCGACGAGGCCCTCGCCGAGGCGAAGCGCTACGCGGATGAGACCGGCGCCGTGTTCGTCCACCCGTTCGACGACGTCGACATCGTCGCCGGGCAGGGGACCGTCGGACTCGAAATCCTGGAACAGATCCCCAACGTCGACACCATCCTGATGGGCGTCGGCGGCGGCGGACTCCTCGCCGGCGTCGCCGTGGCAGTAAAGGCCAGGGCCAAGGAACTGGGCCGGGAGATCCGGATCATCGGCGTCCAGGCCGAAAACGCCGCAGCCTACCCGCCCTCGCTGGCCGCGGACGCCCTCGTGCCGCTCAAGCGTGTCTCCACGATGGCTGACGGCATCGCCGTCGGCCGGCCCGGCCAGCTGCCGTTCAGCATCATCCGGGAACTCGTCGACGACGTCGTCACGGTCAGCGAGGACGCCCTGGCCCGGGCACTGATCTTCCTGCTGGAACGCACCAAGATGGTCGTCGAGCCCGCCGGCGCGGTCGGCGTCGCGGCGCTGATGGAAGGCAAGATCGAGAACCCCGGCACCGTGGCCGTGGTGCTCTCCGGCGGCAACATCGACCCGATGCTGATGCTCAAGGTCATCCAGCGCGGCCTCTCCGCCGCGGGCCGGTACATGACCGTGCGGATGATGCTCGATGACCGTCCCGGTTCGCTGGCAACAATCGCCCGGATCATCGCGGAGAACGACGCCAACGTGACCGGCCTGGACCACACCCGGGTGGGCGGCTCGATCAGCATGGGCGATGTGTCCATCACGGTGAACCTGGAGACGAAGGGCCACGAGCACTGCGAGCAGGTCCTCGCGGCGCTCCGGGCTGAGGGCTTCCAGCCGATTGTGGTTCACTAGGACCATGATGCTGGACTCCACCCGCAACGGCAGGCCGCGCGCCGGCAATACCGCCGCGGGACGCGCCCGCGCGGGGCTGCTCGTGGTGGGATCGTTTGTGCTGCTGCTCTACGTCATCGAGTTCATCAACACCCTTCTGTTCCGGTCCCTCAACGGCACGTTCGGGCTGCGGCCGCGCAGCCTCGACGGGATCCTGGACATCCTGACGTTCCCGCTGCTGCACGCCAACCTGGCGCACCTGTTCTCCAACACGCTTCCGCTGATCATCTTCGGTTTCCTGGTGCTGCTGTCCGGGCGGCGGGTCTTCTTCACGACCCTGGCCCTGAGCTGGCTGGCCTCGGGGGTGGTGGTGTGGCTGATCGGCGGCTTCAACATCACCGTCGGGGCGTCCGGCCTGGTCTTCGGGCTCTTCGCGTTCCTGCTGGTGCGGGGCTTCGTGAACCGCAACTGGTGGCAGATCCTGCTCTCCGTGGTGCTGTTCCTGACGTACGGCGGGATCCTGTTCGGCATGCTGCCCACCGTGGCGGGCTTCGTTTCCTGGCAGGCGCACCTCGGCGGGGCGATCGGCGGGGTGCTGTCGGCCCTGCTCCTGAGCGTCCCGCGGACGGGAACGCCGCACACCGGCCGGTAGCCAGAAGCCAGCGGCCAGAAGCCGGCGGCAGCAACAACCCCTGCAGCATTAACAAACGACGCCGGCCCTCCCCATGTGGGGGAGGGCCGGCGTCGTTCGCTGGCGCTGCAGTTTAGCCGGGGATGGCCGTCTTTAGCCGGCGTACGGCTTGGCGGAGATGATCTCCACGGTGATGTCCTTGCCGTTCGGGGCGGTGTAGCTGAGCTTGTCGCCTTCCTTGTGCCCGACGATGGCCGCGCCCAGCGGGGACTTCTCGCTGAAGACGTCCAGGTCCGAGTCGCCGGCGATTTCCCGGGAGCCGAGCAGGAAGCTTTCCTCATCGCCGGCGATCCTGGCAACGACGATCATGCCGGGCTCGACAATTCCGTCGTCGGCCGGGGATT
Organism: Arthrobacter ginsengisoli; assembly: GCF_031456935.1. NCBI lineage: Bacteria > Bacillati > Actinomycetota > Actinomycetes > Micrococcales > Micrococcaceae > Arthrobacter > Arthrobacter ginsengisoli. Next base: position 93,047 of record NZ_JAVDVQ010000002.1, read on the forward strand.
CGCCCACATGGGCGTCCCGGAGCAGCGCGGTCAGCTGGCGGATGCGGGCTTCGATCTTGCCCTGTTCCTCCTTGGCCGCGTGGTAGCCGCCGTTCTCCTTGAGGTCACCCTCCTGGCGCGCCGCCTCGATCTTCTGGACGATTTCCGCCCGGCCGGGGCCGGAGAGGTGGTCCAGCTCTGCCTTCAGGCGATCAAAAGCTTCCTGGGTGAGCCAAGCTGCAGTTGCGCTGTTGGTGGTAGACACGGACTTCTCCTTTATGGTCAAACAAACAAAGACCCCGCCACGGTGGCCACTTATGGGACTCAGCAACCAGCTCAGCGGGGGAAAGGTATTGATTCATTGTAGTCAATCCCGTGGATATACCAAAGAACGCTGCGGTCTGGATCACACCGAGTCGCCGCCGCGGTGCCCGGCGGAGCGGTCTACTTGCCGGCGTCGGGAATCCAGCAGCTGTCGATAAGTCCGGACACGGCCGGGGACTCGGTGCGCACCGTCGCGCGGTGGGCGGTGGTGCGCCCGCCGTCGGAGCCGGCATCGGCGGCGTTGGGGGCGATGTCCACGACCTTCCAGCCCACCACGGCGAATTTGGAGTCCAGCGCCTTGACCGAGCATTTGGCGGCGGTGGCAGGGTCCTTGGTGACCTGGAAGTCCACCTCGGTGAGGGTGGCGTCCGGCGTGCTGTAGCCGATGTCCTTGAAGGTGACCGTGGCGGTGGCGTTCGACGTCGAGATCCAGGCCATAAAGGCCATTCCGGCCGCGATCGCAAGGATCAGGATGGTGCGTTTCGCCTTGCCGCTGAGCGTTCGCTTTTGGCCGCCGTAGCGATTGGCTAGGCTGGGAGGTGCCGGCGCAGTCGCGGCAGGCTGATCCTGGGAAGTCACCAGTCCAGTTTAGTGTGGATCCGGCGGGGAAATGTCCGCCTCCGGGCCACCCCCGGAAGCGCGCCGTATCAGCAGACCTTTTAGATGAAAGAGGAACCGTCCCACGATGACAGCGTCCACCAGCCCGTCAGCGCCGCTTCGACTGTTGGCTGTCCATGCGCATCCCGACGACGAATCCAGCAAGGGCGCCGCCACGATGGCCATGTATGCCGCGGCCGGCATCGACGTCCTGGTGGCCACCTGCACGGACGGATCCCGCGGTGACATCCAGAACCCGGCAGTGGCGGGCGAACCGCACCCCAAACGCGACATGGCCGGTGCGCGCCGGCGGGAGATGGAGCAGGCGGCCCAGGTCCTCGGCGTCCGCCAGCGCTGGCTCGGCTTCGTTGATTCGGGGCTGCCGGAGGGCGATCCGCTGCCGCCGCTGCCGGCAGGCTCCTTTGCCACCTTGCCGCTGGAACGGGCGGCCGCCCCGCTCGTCCGGCTGGTCCGCCGCTTCAAACCCCAGGTAATCCTGAGCTACGACGAGAACGGCGGATATCCGCACCCGGACCACATCATGGCGCACCGCGTCGCCGTCGAAGCTTTCGACGCCGCCGGGGACCCGGCCCGCTACCCGGACACCGGCGAGGCCTGGGCCCCGAGCAAGCTCTACTACGACCGCGCGTTCAGCCCCGAACGGTTCCGGGCCCTGCACTCCGCGCTGGAGGAATCGGGCCTCCGGTCGCCCTACGCCGAACGGCTGGCCGCCTGGCTGGAAGCCGACGCCGAGGGCCACACCCCGCCGGCCCCGACCCACTCCACCACCACCCAGATCGAGTGCGGCGACTTCTTCGAGGCGCGGGATGACGCCCTGCGCGCCCACCGCACCCAGGTGGACCCGGAGGGGTTTTTCTTCGCCGTCTCGCCGGCGATGCAGCGCCGCGTCTGGCCCTGGGAGGACTACTCGCTGATCCAGTCCAGGATCCCTGCCGATCTGCCTGAAAAGGACTTCTTCGCAGGGCTAAGATAGACCCATCAGGCCTTTTCTATGACGTGTAGAAAACGTCGTGGAAACAGTTCCCAGCCCGACAGCCAGCCCAGGCGTTGGGTTGCCATCAGCCCCCACAGAAGGTCCCACCGTGTATTCCTCGCTCATTGTCCTGGCAACAACCCCGGCGCCCACCCCCACGCCGTCGCTGCGCCCGGGCCTGTCCCAGGACCAGGTGACCCCCGGCCTGCTGGGTTTCCTCCTGACCGCCTTTATCGTCGTGCTGACAGCCCTGCTGATTGTGGACATGGTCCGGCGCATCCGCCGGGTCCGCTACCGCGCCCAGGTCGAGGCGGAACGCGCCGGGGCCGCCGCCAACGAGGGCACCCAGCCGGCCGATGACGCCGGACCGGGGACGCCGGCGCAGGACCCGGCCGGCCAGCCCGGCTACCGTCCGGACGTCAACGGCGATGCAGGACCGGGAAACCGCTGACGGCGGCACGCCCCCGCGCTTCCCAGAGGCCGCCAACGCCCTGGGCGGAGAGCCCTCTGCCTACCTCCGGCAACACGCGGGCAACCCCGTGCACTGGCGGCCCTTCGGTGACGAGGCCTTCGCCTTCGCCGCCGCCCGCGACGTGCCGGTCTTCCTCTCGATCGGCTACGCGGCCTGCCACTGGTGCCACGTCATGGCCGGGGAATCCTTTGAGGACCGGGACACCGCGGACTTCCTGAACGCGAACTTCGTCGCAGTGAAGGTGGACCGTGAGGAGCGGCCCGACGTGGACGCCGTCTACCTGGCCGCAACCCAGGCGATCAGCGGCGAAGGCGGCTGGCCAATGTCGGTCTTCCTGCTGCCCGACGGCCGGGCGTTTTATGCCGGCACATACTATCCGCCCCGGCCAATGCCGGGCCGGCCGTCCTTCCGCCAAGTGCTGGAGGCCGTGGTCGACGCCTGGCGGGAGCGCCGGGACGCGGTGGAACAGAACGCCGACACGCTGGCCCGCGGCCTCGCCGCTGCGCAGTCCGCCGCCGCCGTGCGGCTGGATGGAGTGCCGGAGCCGATCGACCCGGCACTGCCCGGGGAGGCCGTGCAGGCGCTCGCGGACTCCGAAGACCCTTCCGGCGGCGGCTTCGGCGCCGCGCCGAAGTTCCCGCCCTCCGCGGTGCTCGAATTCCTGATCCGGCACGCCGCCGCCCCGGGGCCCGCCGCTGCCTCGGCGGCCGTCGGGTCCGGGACCCCGGCCCAGGCCCGCGACCTGGCGGGCCGGGCGCTCGCGGCGATGTCCCGCTCGGCCCTGTTCGACCAGCTCGACGGAGGCTTTGCCCGCTATTCCGTGACCCGGGACTGGTCCGTGCCGCACTTCGAGAAAATGCTCTACGACAATGCCCAGCTGTTGCGTGTCTACGTGCACTGGGTCCGGCTGGGCGGCACAGCCGGGTACCCGGCGGCGGAAGCGGCCGACGTCGCCGGCCGCACCGCCGGCTGGCTGCTCGCATCGCTGGGACTCGGCGCGGACCACACCGGCCAGGACACGCTGAATGAGCCTTCCGGGGCACTGCCCGGGGACCTTCCCGAGGCGCTGGCCTCCTCTCTCGACGCCGACACCGTCGTGGACGGTGTCCACGCCGAGGGTGCCAGCTACCTCTGGACTCCTGCCGCGCTGGCAGCCGTCCTGGGTCCCGGTGACGGCGCCGCCGTCGCGCTCCTGATGAACGTCCGCGCCCGCGGCACCGTCTCCGCGGACGGCTCCCCGCTGCATCCCGGCCGTGCCTTCAGCGCCGACGAAGCCGAACTGTGGCGGCGGGTCCGGCCGGTGCTGCTCGCCGGGCGTTCCCGCCGGCCGCAGCCCGCCCGCGACGACAAGGTGGTGGCCGGCTGGAACGGGCTGGCCGTCGCGGCCCTGGCCGAGGCCGGTGCCGTGCTGGGGCAACCCCGGCTGGTGTCCGCCGCGGAACGCATCGCCGCGTACCTGGAACGGGTGCACTGGCGGCCCGGTGCCGCGGGCGAACCCGGCACGCTGAGCCGGGTCTCCCACCAGGGCGGCGCAGTGGGGATCGGCGGGCTGCTGGAGGACTATGCGTTCTGCGCCGAGGGCCTGATCGCGCTCTACGCTGTCTCCGGCCGGACACACTGGTACCGGCTGGCCGAGGACCTCCTCGCGGCAGCCAGCACGCTGTTTACCGCCGGCGGCACGCTCCGGGACACCGCGGGGGAGCCCTACCAGCTCGCCAACGCCCAGGGCGGACGCGCGTCGCTGGAACTCTTCGACGACGCCACGCCCAGCGGGGCGGCCGCCTTCGCAGGTGCGCTGCTGTCCTGCGCTGCGCTCTCCGGCGCCCCCGGACACCGCGCCCTCGCCGGCAGTATCCTCTCGCTGCTGCCGCTGCTGGCCACCCGCGCGCCGCGGGCGGCAGGCTGGCTGCTGGCAACCGCGCAGGCCGCGCTCGCCGGCCCGGTGGAGGCCGCCGTCGTCGGGCCGGACACGCCGGAGCGGGCCGCGCTGCACCGCGAGCTCCTGCTCTCGCCGAGCCCCGGCATGGTGATCGCACTGCAGGACGACACCCTGGCGGCCGGCGCGGTGCAGGACAATGCCATGCCGGACGACGACGATGACGCCGCGGTGCCGCTGCTGCGCGGGCGCGGGGCGGCCCCCGACGGGGCGCCGCAGGTCTACCTGTGCCGCGGCATGGTCTGCGGGCTTCCGGTGCGTTCTCCCGGCCAGCTGCGGGAGCGCCTGGCTACCATGGCGGAATGACTTTCCACGGTTTTGAGCTCGTCGTTTTTGACTGCGACGGCGTCCTGGTCGATTCCGAGGTGATCGCCGTCCGGGTGGACCAGCTGGTGCTCGCGGACCTCGGCTGGCAGCTGGCGCTGGAGGAGATTGTGGAGCGCTTCGTGGGCAGGAGCGAGGCAGACTTCGTTGCCGCGGTCCAGGAGCAGCTGGGCATCGAACTGGGCGAGGGCTGGGACCGGAAGTACGAACCCTGGTACCGGGCGGCGTTCGAGCGCGAACTCGCGGCGGTCGACGGCGTGGTCGAGGCGCTGGACGGGATCCGGATCCCGCAGTGCGTGGCCTCCAGCGGAAGCCACGCCAAGATGCGGCGCACGCTCGGGCAGACCGGACTCTGGCACCGCTTTGAGGGCCGGATCTTCAGCGCATCGGAAGTCGCCAACGGAAAACCGGCCCCGGACCTGTTCCTGCACGCCGCCGGGACGCTCGGCACGGCACCGGAGCGCTGCGCCGTCGTCGAGGACAGCGCCCGCGGCGTCCGGGCAGCACGCACGGCCGGGATGCATGTCTTCGCCTATGCCGGTGGGGTGACGCGGGCCGAGCGGCTGGCCGGCCCCGGCACCACGGTGTTCCACGACATGCGGCGGCTGCCTGCGCTCATCGCGGCCGGCCGACCGTGACGAAACCGGAGCCAGCGGGGTCGCCGTTCGGTCCTTCGCGGCCCGGCCGGCGCTGCCGCGGGGAAGCGAATCGCTTAGGGGAGGTAATCCGGGGCCGCTTCCAGACCGAAGTATGCCTCCAGCGTGCCTTTGCTTTTCACAGCATTGGCGAGGTCCTGTCCGCCCACATAGCGCAGATGCCATGGCTCGTACGTGTAGCCGGTGGTGGCCTCGGCCCCGGCCGGGTATCGGATGATGAATCCGTACTTCCAGCAGTTCTCAGCCGCCCACTTTCCCGCCGGCGTAGTTGCGAAGCAGGCTTGCAGGGCACAGATTCCACTGGCATTGCCGATGTCCATCGCCAGGCCGGTCTGGTGTTCGCTGTAGCCGGGCCTGGCGGCAATGGTATCCGCCGTCGACTGTCCATACTGGCGCACGTAGCTGTCATAGAGGCTGGCCTGCTGGCTGTACGAACGGTAGCCGCTGATCGGCATGATGTTCACGCCGGCCGCCTTGGCGGCTTTGGCCAACTGCGTGTAGGCGTCCGCGGCCTCGGCGCGCAACCGTTCGCCTTGGACCCTGACCAGCTTCGCCGGCACATACGTGGCCGGGTTCAGCGGCCGGTGCTTGTTGACCACCACCTGCAGGCTGGAGGCGGAAGCGGTGTCGTAGCCCTCCGGGGCAACTGCCGTCGCCGGTGGGGCGATCAGGCCGAGCGAAGCACCAGCCCCGCCACAGCACCTGTCATTCTGCCGATTCTGTTAAGCACGATGGCCTCCAAGAAGTGTCCGGGACAGATGCGGGAACTCTAATGGCCGGCAGGGGCGTAGTCGAGGGGTTACTGGCACCCGTGTGTAACAAGCTCAGGCGTATTCAAGGCGAAGGCCCCGGGGCGCGCCTCGGTCATCCGGGACGTCAGCTCAGGACAGCGATGGCAATCGCGATGTAGTGCGCGGCGAAGGCAAAGACCGTGAGGGCGTGGAACAGCTCATGGAAACCGAAGTGTGAGTAGCTGATGTTCGGCTTTTTCAGCGCGTAGAAGACGGCTCCGGTGATGTAGAGGGCACCCCCGACGCAGATCAGCACGGCGGAGGCGACATTGGCGGCGAAGAAATCCGGCAGGTAGAACAACGCGCCGCAGCCCAGGGCAATATAGATCGGTACGTAGAGCCAGCGCGGGGCATCGGTCCACAGCAGGCGGAACAGTACCCCCAGGATGGCACCGGTCCAGATCACCCACAGCAGCAGTTCGGCCTTGGGCCGGTCCAGGAGGGCCCAGGCCAGCGGCGTGTAGCTACCGGCGATCACGAGCATGATGTTCGTGTGGTCCAGCCGCTTCAGCACGATCTTGACGCCCGGGCTCCAGTTGCCGCGGTGGTAGATGGCGCTGATGCCGAACAGCAGGACCCCGGTGAAGGCATAGATGGCGCAGGCGATCTTCAGGTCCGGGGTCGGGGCCAGAATCACGAGCACCAACCCCGAGGCCAGCGCCAGCGGAGCCGTCACGGTGTGGATCCAGCCGCGCCATTTTGGCTTGATCATCAGGAGTTCCGCCAGCCGGACCGCGGCGTCGTCCATCGGGCCCGATTTAGCGTCCGCAGGCTGCTTCGGCCGCGGCTCGGGGGTGTTGCTTTCCATGCCGCAATAATAACCTACGGCCCAGTAAGTTACTCGCTGGTAACAGGGCGGTGTGGGCAACGTCGTAACGCCCGTGCGCCCCGGCCTGCGCTCCGGCGGGTAGCCTAGGTTGTGCAGAGCAGTCGTACCTCAAGGAAGCCAGGTGAAACTCCGGATGGAAATGCCCGGGTTCCTCTATGGCTTCTACGAGCGCAAACTGCAGCGGTCCCTGGACCCGGAACGCATCCCCCGGCACATCGGTGTGATGGTGGACGGCAACCGCCGTTGGGCCCGGCAATTCAACGCCCCGACCAGCCAGGGGCACCAGGCCGGCGCCGACAAGATCCACGAGTTCCTCGGCTGGTGCCAGGAACTCGGCATCAAAGTGGTGACCCTCTACATGCTCTCCACCGACAACATGAGCCGTTCGGGCGAGGAACTCGACCTGCTGATGGGCATCATCGCCAACACCCTGGACCGGCTCGACGAGGACGCCGAAATTTCGGTTCACGCCATGGGGGCCCCGGAACTGCTGCCTGACTATCTCGCCGCCCGGCTCAACAGGCTCACGGCCCGCACGCCGGCGCGTGAGAAACTCCACGTCAATGTCGCCGTCGGCTATGGCGGACGCCGCGAAATCGTCGACGCCGTCCGGGAACTGCTGCACGACGCCGTCGACCGCGGCACGGATATCGGGAAACTGGCCGACGACCTGAGCGTCGACGACATCTCACGCTTCCTCTACACCCGTGGCCAGCCGGATCCGGACCTGGTGATCCGCACTTCCGGGGAGCAGCGGCTCTCCGGCTTCCTGATGTGGCAGAGCGCGTACAGCGAGTTCTATTTCTGCGAGGCGCTCTGGCCCGCGTTCCGGAAAGTGGACTTCCTCCGTGCCCTCCGCGACTACGCCGGCCGGCAGCGCCGCTACGGCTCCTGAGCCGTCATCCGGTGTTCACACGTTGGCAACAAGAATCGCCGAGAAATTGACACCGAAACGCCGCGACCCGGACGTACGTTAATCCCATCAGCAGGCAAACCGCCGGCTGATGGGGGAGGCCAGTACATGGAGCGGAAGTTCGCACCGGGTGTATGGGGGGCCGCGTCCGGCCTCCCGGCCGAACCGCCTCACCAATAATAATTCCGGGCATGCGGCCCGGGGCTGGAGTCGATGTGGCTATTTCTGAACAACTGCCCGCCGTCGTGACCGACCAGGGACAGAAAGCTACCTCTCGCGCCAAGCGAGCCACCTCAAAGACCGGTGCAGCGGATTCCGCTGCGGCCGGTCCTGCTGTTTCCGGGGAAGGGACAGCACGCATGGAACCGGCCCGGAGCTTCGTGATCGACACCTCGGTGCTGCTTTCGGACCCGCGGGCCCTGCTGCGCTTCGCGGAGCACGAGGTCATCCTGCCGATCGTCGTCATCACCGAACTGGAAGGCAAGCGGCACGACCCCGAGCTCGGCTATTTCGCCCGCAAGGCGCTCCGGCTCCTCGATGAGCTGCGCGTGGAGCACGGCGGGCTGGACCGTCCCATCCCGTTGGGCCACGACGGCGGGACGCTGATGGTCGAGCTGAACCACATCTCCGCCGAGGTGCTCCCGGCCGGCTTCCGCGGCGGTGACAACGACAGCCGGATCCTCGCCGTCGCCAAGAACCTCGCCAACGAAGGCAAGGACGTCACGGTGGTGTCCAAGGACCTTCCGATGCGCGTCAAGGCATCGGCCATGGGGCTGCAGGCCGATGAGTACCGCAACGAACTCGTCAAGGACTCGGGCTGGACCGGCGTCGCCGAAGTCGACGCGAGCGAGGAGGAAATATCCACGCTGTACGGCCACGAGCCGGTCTTTATCCCGGAAGCAGCCGAGCTGCCGACGAACACCGGACTGGTGCTGCTTTCGCAGCGGGGATCAGCCCTCGGCCGGGTGGGGGCGGACAAGCAGGTCCGGCTCGTGAAGGGCGACCGCGACGTGTTCGGGCTGCACGGACGGTCGGCCGAACAGCGGCTGGCGATCGACCTGCTGATGGACCCGTCCGTGGGTATTGTGTCCCTGGGCGGGCGTGCCGGTACCGGCAAGTCCGCGCTGGCCCTGTGCGCCGGCCTCGAAGCCGTCCTGGAACGCCGGGAGCACCGCAAGGTGATCGTCTTCCGCCCGCTCTACGCGGTGGGCGGCCAGGAGCTGGGCTACCTGCCCGGCTCCGAGGCGGAGAAAATGAACCCGTGGGCGCAGGCCGTCTTCGACACGCTCGGTGCCCTGGTCAGCCAGGAGGTGGTGGAGGAAGTGATGGACCGCGGGATGCTCGAGGTGATGCCGCTGACCCACATCCGCGGGCGTTCGCTGCACGACGCGTTCGTGATCGTGGACGAGGCACAGTCGCTCGAAAAGAACGTGCTGCTGACCGTGATGAGCCGGATCGGGCAGAACTCCAAGATCGTCCTGACCCACGACGTCGCCCAGCGCGACAATCTCCGGGTCGGCCGGCACGACGGCGTTGCCGCCGTCGTCGAGACGCTCAAGGGCCACCCGCTCTTCGGCCACGTCACCCTCACCCGCTCGGAGCGCTCGCCGATCGCGGCCCTGGTGACGGATCTGCTCGAGGGGGCGGAGATCTAGTCGCTTTTGGCAGGGGCCGTGGTCCGGTTCGCCGGTCACGGCCCCTCGCCGTCGCCGGGTTCGCCGGGTCACGGCCCCTCGCCGTCGCTTAGACACGGCCCATCGGGCCCGCTACGGTCGCTGGGCGACCTTCGGGGCCCGCTGCGCCGCGATGCGCTCCTTTGCGAAGGGCCGCGTCCCGGCGTGTGCTTCCGTCACCTTCTTCGCCCGGTCAGCTTCCGCGGGAGGGCGTTGCGCTTGGCAGCTGGATCCCCAGATAGTTTGCCGTGGCGTCGTGGCCTTCTACCCGCAGTCGCCAGTCCGGGCGGTTAAAGGTTGCGGGCGTGAGGCGGACCCGCTGGACTTCCTGGAGTTTGCCGCCCCAGTTGACGCGGCTGACGCCGTTGAGTTCGTAGCCGAGGGAACGGGAGACGCCGAGGGACTGCTTGTTCCAGGCGGCGGCCTCGGACTCCGCGATTTCCGCACCGAGCCAGTCGAAGGCATAGAGGGCGACGGCGGCGCGCATCTCCTTGCCAAGTCCCCGGCCTTGCACACTCTGCCGGAGCCAGGAGCCCGTGCCGACGGTCTTGAGGGTGGCGAAGTCCTTGCCCTCGATGTCCTGGCAGCCGACGAACTGGCCCTCGTGCCAGATGCCCAGCAGAAGCGTCCATTGCCCGGGCGACATGGTGCCGCGGCACCGCCAGTACCACTGCGCCATGTTGGGGCCGAGCTCCCCGGCCGGGGCCTCGGCCCAGGGATTGCTGAAGGGGCTGCGGCCCGGTTCGTGGACGCCGCTCAGGGCCGCCTCCACCGCTGCGGGGATCTCCTCGTCGCGGATCGGGCGCAGGATCAGGCGGGGTGTGGTCAGCGTGAGGCCAAATGGCGGCCAGCAGCGGGCGAGCTCAGTCATCCGGGAAGCCTAGCGGCGCAGCCGGCAGGCGGCCAGTCACACCCGCCGTCAGCCCGCCGGGAGTTCCCAGCTGATGTGCCGGCGGACGTCCGTCAGGTTCATCGACTCGGCGAGGAACAGGTCATCCAGCATGTACTCGTCCACGCCCAGGACCCGGATCCAGTGCCCGTATTCCTCCGGCCCGTACCCCTCCTGTCCGCTCTCCAGCCAGCGGGTCGCGACGCAAACGCCCGTGCCGGCATCGATCCTCACCAGGGTGCGGCCCGGCCGGCACAGCGGTGCACCGGGGTCGCTGGGACGGTAACCGGGGTTTGGCGTTACGGTGGCTTCCAGGGCGGGGCGGCCCTCATGGCTGACTTCCGTGATGGGACCAAGTTCGACGGCATTGGAATTGGGGAACTCGAGCGGCACAGGGGCGTTGCCCGCCAGTTCCACCGGGTCCAGCGCGGCGGCGAAACGTGCGTTGCCGAACCCGGGCTCGCCGTAGGCCGCTTCCGGGCGGCGCCGGACCAGACCGCGGTCGTCGTAGACCGGGGTGACCAGCCGGGGCGGCAGCAGCCAGGTCTTCCTCGTGGAGCGGACGTAGAACACGTCACGGGAATCGTTGATGCCGGTGGTGCTTTGCAGGACCAGGCCGTCCGCGGTCTCCAGCCGCAGGGCTCCGGGGCGGCGCAGCCACGCGCGGACCAGATCCGGCGCGGGGGCTGTACCGGCCGTGCCGGGACTCACGGCGAGGGGCCGGTCCAGGTACTCAAAACGCAGGGACTGCCACTTCCACGGCGACGAACGGCACAGGTTCCGGAAGGCGGCGGCCTGCTCCCCGGGGTCCCCGGGCATGCGCCGTCCGCGTGGGTTCGAGGTGTCCCATCCGGCCATATCCACAGTTTACGCGCGGGCCCGGCCCTGTCAGCCGGAATTTCCAGTAGCATCCGAGGGTGATCCAACGACTTGGCGCACTGGGCGAAGCGACCCCGCTGGCCTTCTGGCTGGTTCTTCTGGCGTGCGCCTATTTTGCGGTCGTGGCGGCGCGGCTCACGGTCATCGACGTCCGGCACCATCTGCTGCCGGACCGGATCGTCTTTCCGTCCTACGCCGTCGCCGCGGCGCTGCTGCTCGGTGCCGTGGCGGTCCACGCCCTGTCGGGTGCGCCAGCCGCCGCGGCCGCGCCCGACGGCGGCGCCGGCCTTTTCGGGGTGCCCGGGCTGCGCATCGTGGCCGGGGGAGCGACGCTGTGGCTCTTCTACTTCCTGCTCCGGGCCGTCTATCCGCCCGGGATGGGCTTTGGCGATGTCAAGCTCGCCGGTGTGCTGGGTATGTATCTGGGATTCCTCGGCTGGCCACATGTCTTTGCCGGGACCTTCGCCGCCTTCCTCCTTGGCGGGCTGTGGAGCCTGGCCATGCTGGTCTCGCGGCGCGGCACGCTGCAGTCGAGCATCCCGTTCGGGCCGTTCATGCTCGCCGGAACCGCCGCCGCCATGGTGCTGCTGCCAGCCTGACCCAGCGAAAAACGGTGCCACCGAAGAAGCCCGGGGCTCATACTGTCGGTGCCCCGCAATAGCCTGCTCCTGTCCCGCCTGCCGGTGGGCATCGTTGGTCCGGGGCGCCCGGACCGGAAATGGGGAATCATGACAGACGCTGCACTGACACACGTTTACGTCCTCCTGGACCGATCGGGGTCCATGAGTTCCATTGCCGACGACACGGTGGGCGGGTTCGCATCGTTCGTGCGTGACCAGCGGTCCGTGGCCGGCCGCTGCCGGCTCTCGCTGGCCCAGTTCGACGACAGCTACGAGCGGGTCTATTCCGCGGTGGACATCCAGGACGTGCCTCCGCTGGTCCTGCAGCCCCGGGGCAGCACGGCCCTGCACGATGCCATGGTCCGCCTGATCGGGGAGGCCGGCGCGGGGCTGTCCGCCCTGCCGGAGGACAAGCGCCCCGGCACGGTCCTGGTGGCAGTGCTGACCGACGGCCACGAGAACTCCTCCCAGGAGGCGACCCGCCCGATGGTGAAGGCCCTGGTGGAGCGCCAGCAGCGCGAGTGGGGCTGGCAGTTCACCTACCTGGGGGCCAACCAGGACGCGGTGCTGACGGCGCACGGGCTCGGGATCCGGGCCGAAGACGCGCTGACCTACGCGGCCGGCAACGTCGACGCGGCCTTCTCCGGGCAATCGGCCAAGACCCGCAGGCTGCGGGAAGCCCGCCTGGCCGGCGCCAGCATGGTGGAGGCCGCCGCCGCTGCGGCCTACACCGCCGAGGAGCGCCGGGCCGCCGGGGGCGGCGTGCCGCCGCGCTGAGCGGGCGCCGGCAGCAGACAAAACGGCGGCCGGCGCCTTTCGCTGGAAAGGTGCCGGCCGCCGTCGGACGCTGCCGTGCCGGTTGGGCGCGGTGCGGGTGCTAGGCCTTGTGCGGCGGACGCGTCATGGACATAACGTCCAGGGCGGTGTCCAGCTGCTCCTCGGTCAGTTCCCCGCGCTCCAGGAAGCCCATGGCGACGACGGTTTCGCGGATGGTCAGGCCTTCGGCCACGGCCTTCTTGGCGATCTTCGCGGCGTTCTCGTAGCCGATGAACTTGTTCAGGGGCGTAACAATCGACGGCGAGGCCTCGGCGAGGAAGCGCGCACGCTCGACGTTGGCCGTGATGCCGTCGATCATCTTGTCGGCCATGACGCGGCTGGTGTTGGCCAGCAGGCGCACGGATTCGAGCAGGTTGGCGGCCATGACGGGGATGCCGACGTTGAGTTCGAACGCGCCGTTGGTGCCGGACCAGGCGATGGTCGTGTCGTTGCCGATGACCTGGGCGCAGACCATGATCGAGGCTTCGCAGATCACCGGGTTGACCTTGCCGGGCATGATCGAGGAGCCCGGCTGCAGGTCGGGGATCGCGATTTCGCCGAGGCCGGTGTTGGGGCCGGAGCCCATCCAGCGCAGGTCGTTGTTGATCTTCATGAAGGAGATCGCGATGTTGCGCAGCTGGCTGGAGGCCTCGATCAGGCCGTCACGGTTGGCCTGGGCCTCGAAGTGGTCGCGGGCCTCGGTCAGCGGCAGCCCGGTGTCGGCGGCGAGCAGTTCGATGACCCGTTCCGGGAAACCGGCGGGGGTGTTGATGCCGGTGCCCACGGCGGTGCCGCCGAGCGGAACCTCGGCGACGCGGGGGAGCGAGGCATTGATGCGCTCGACGCCGTAGCGGACCTGGGCGGCGTAGCCGCCGAACTCCTGGCCCAGGGTCACCGGTGTGGCGTCCATCAGGTGGGTGCGGCCGGACTTCACGACGTCCTTGAACTCGACTGCCTTGCGTTCCAGCGAGTCGGCAAGGTACCCCAGCGCGGGGATCAGGTCGTTGATCAGGGCGGAGGTGGCGGCGACGTGGACGGAGGTCGGGAAGACGTCGTTGGAGGACTGTGAGGCATTGACGTGGTCGTTCGGGTGGACCACCTTGTCGCTGCCGGCGGCTTTGAGGGCGCGGGTGGCGAGCTCGGCAATGACCTCGTTGGTGTTCATGTTGGAGGATGTGCCCGAGCCGGTCTGGAAGACGTCGATCGGGAAGTCGCCGTCGTACTTGCCGGTGGCGACCTCGTCGGCGGCATCGGCAATCGCCTGGGCGAGCTCGCCGTCGAGCACTCCCAGTTCTGCGTTGGCCTGGGCTGCGGCCTTCTTGACCCGGGCGAGGGCTTCGATGTGCGTGCGTTCCAGGGTTTTGCCTGAGATCGGGAAGTTTTCGACCGCGCGCTGCGTCTGGGCACGGTAAAGGGCGTTCACGGGGACGCGGACTTCGCCCATCGTGTCGTGTTCAATGCGGAACTCTTCGGTGTTCAACTCTTCTGTGGAGGTCATGGGGCTAGCTTATTGGGCGGAGGCGTTCCATCGAAAACCGTGAAGGGCTTGCTACTCGGCCCCGGCGCGAACCTACAGCTCGCCGATTCCGGAAACGAGGTCCGCCCGGCCGTCGGCCAGGCTGTAGGCCAGACCGATGACTGCCGCGCGGCCGCTCCCGACGGCGTCGGAAATCACCCGCGAGCTGTCCACGAGCCGCTGCGACGTCTGTTTGACGTTTTCGACCACCATGTCGTTGACATCATTCTGGTTGTTGCGCAGCGAGGTCAACACGGACGGTGTGATGCGCTCGACGAGGCTGCGCATGAAGCCCACGGGCATCTGTCCGGTCTCGACCGCATTTTTGGTGGCCGTGACGGCCCCGCAGCTGTCGTGCCCCAGGACGACTATCAGCGGCACGGAGAGGATGCTGACGCTGTATTCGAGCGAGCCGAGCACGGCGTCGTCGATCACCTGGCCCGCGGTGCGGACCACGAAGGCGTCCCCGAGGCCGAGATCGAAGATGATTTCGGCGGCCAGCCGGGAATCCGAGCAGCCGAAGATCACCGCAAAGGGGTGCTGGTTCTCCACGAGGGAGGAGCGGCGGGACGCGTCCTGGTTGGGATGGGACGAGGTGCCGGAGACAAAGCGTTCGTTGCCTTCGCGCAGTCGGCGCCAGGCAAGGGCGGGGGTGAGATAGGTGGCCACGGCCTTTACCTTACGGTGACGGGGCGGGGGAGGGTGAAACTGTTGCTTCGGCGGTGCTCCCGGGTGACGCGCTGCCCGCGGCGCCAGCGCCGCTCTCGAGGTCCCGGACGACAGCGGCCGCCAGCGCGGTGAATTCGTCCAGCTGCGCGGATCCGGTCAGGATGACCGTGGAGCCGCCAGCGTCCAGAAGCACCATGCTTTTCTCGCCCTTGCCGGTGTCGCGCAGTTCCCAGTCCCGTCCGCCGGCGCTGCGGGTGCCGGTGACGGGCGCGCTCTTGACCTGCTGCAGCAGCCAGGTGGGATTGGACTGCCGCGTCTGCAACAGGGCGATGAAGGATTCCCTGGGCGTGAGGTAGCCGACCTCCCAGGTCGGTACGCCGCTGCCGGTTCCGGATTCCCAGCGGGCGTAATTTGCGCGGAATGTGTCGCCGGTATCAGGCGCCGCCGGTGTGAATCCCGCCACACCGGCGGCGTTCTGCGCCACGGCGCTGACGTTGATATCCGGCCGGTAGCCATCCGTCTTGGGCGCCGGGTTCATTAGGACGATCGGCAGGAAGGCGGCGATGCTGACGACCAGCGCGATGATCATGCCGATCACGGACGCGTTGGCTCGCTTGGCTGCCTTGGCGGTCAGGACGGGCTTGACGGGCGGCTGGCCGGCCGCGGCGGGCGCCTCCTGGCCGGTGGCGCCGGCCGGGGATGCTGGGGCTGCGGGGGGTGTTTCCTGCAATTCACTCACCCCTCTATAGTCGCCCATTCCGGGCCGATCTCACATTCGGCGGTGCCCGGCGGCGGGACCCGGCCGGGGGCGGCTCGTTTCACGGACTGGTCATTTCAAGACGCAGCTTTCCGCCGCGACTATGATCAGTTGTAGACGAGATCACAAACAACGAATCACCGCGGCGGATCTATCCTGTCCGTTCGGATTCAATGATCGCCACTCGAAGAAGAGGTTCACGTGACACCAGCGCCAATGTCCCAGAAGTACTCCACGCTTTCCCCGTCGCTTGCCGTCGGCGTCGACGAGCCGGACCGCAACCTTGCTCTGGAACTGGTCCGCGTCACCGAAGCAGCCGCCATCGCCGGTGGCCACTGGGTCGGGTTCGGGGACAAGAACAAGGCCGATGGCGCCGCCGTCGACGCCATGCGTTCCTTCCTCCATACGGTCCACTTCAACGGTGTTGTCGTCATCGGCGAGGGTGAAAAAGATGAAGCGCCGATGCTTTTCAACGGTGAGCGCGTCGGTGACGGCACCGGCCCCGAATGTGACGTCGCCGTCGACCCGATCGACGGAACCCGGCTGACCGCCCTGGGTATCAACAACGCCCTGGCCGTCCTGGCCGTCGCCGAGCGCGGGACCATGTTCGACCCTTCCGCCGTGTTCTACATGGAAAAGCTCGTCACCGGCCCGGAAGCCGCCGACATGGTCGACCTGCGCCTGCCCGTCAAGCAGAACCTGCACCTGATCGCCAAGGCCAAGGGCGTCAAGGTCAACCAGCTCAACGTGATGATCCTGGACCGCGACCGGCACGGACCGCTCGTCCAGGAGATCCGCGACGCCGGTGCGCGGACCAAGTTCATCATGGACGGTGACGTTGCCGGCGCCATTGCCGCAGCCCGCTCCGGTACCGGCGTGGACGCCCTGATGGGCATCGGCGGGACGCCGGAAGGCATCGTCGCGGCCTGCGCCATCAAGTCCCTCGGCGGCGTGATCCAGGGCCGGCTGTGGCCCACCAGCGACGACGAGAAGCAGAAAGCCATCGACGCCGGCCACGACCTGGACCGGGTGCTGTCGACCAACGACCTCGTCTCCAGCGACAACTGCTACTTCGCCGCCACAGGCATCACGGACGGCGACCTGCTCAAGGGTGTGCGCTACTCCAAGGACAAGGTCCTCACCCAGTCCATCGTGATGCGCTCCAAGTCCGGAACCATCCGGTTCGTCGACGGCGAACACCAGGCCAGCAAGTGGGAAGGCTACGCCCGGAAGGGCTAGCACCTGCCAAAAGTGAACAACCGGATCCCGGGGCGCGTTTCGCGCCCCGGGATCCGTCGTTTCCGGGCGGGCCGGGCAGGCTGCGGGGCGGCCGCATTGGGTAGGGTGGGACCATGACATGGCTCGTAACAGGTGGCGCAGGATATATCGGTTCTCACGTGGTCTCCGCTTTGCGCGGTGCCGGGATGCAGGCGGTCGTGATCGACTCGCTCTCGAGCGGGCACCGCGAGTTCGTCCCGGATGACGTGCCGTTCGTGCACGGCACGATCCTGGACTCCGAGCTCGTGGCGCGAACCATGCTGGACCACGGCGTCACCGGGGTGATCCACCTCGCCGGCTTCAAATACGCCGGCGTTTCCGTGCAGGAGCCGCTGCTCACCTATCAGCAGAACGTCACCGGCACGGCGGAACTGCTCAAGGCGATGGAGCTCGCCGAGGTCGGCCATCTCGTTTTCTCCTCCTCCGCCGCCACCTACGGCACGCCCACCGGGAACATCGTCACGGAAGACACCCCGACGCAGCCGGAATCCCCGTACGGGGAGAGCAAGCTGATTGGCGAATGGCTGATCCGGGACCAGGGCCGGGCGCGGGGCCTGAAGCACACCTCGCTGCGCTATTTCAACGTCGTCGGCTCCGGCTCGCCCGAGCTGTACGACACGAGCCCGCACAACCTCTTCCCGATTGTGCTCCGTGCCCTGACCGCAGGCAAGACCCCGCGTATCAACGGTACCGACTACAACACCGCCGACGGCACCTGTGTGCGCGACTACGTGCATGTGGCCGACCTTGCCACCTCGCATGTCGCGGCGGCGCGCGCCCTCGCCGCCGGGCGGCCGCTGGAACGCGTCTACAACCTCGGCTCCGGCGACGGGCTCTCGGTCCGGCAGATCATGACGGCCATGGCCAAGGTCACCGGCATCGACTTCGAGCCGGAGATCGGACCCCGCCGGGCGGGCGACCCGGACCGCATCGTGGCCGACGGCACGCTCGCCGCCCGCGACCTGGATTGGAAGATGCGGCACTCCGTCGAGGACATGGTCGCCAGCGCCTACGAAGCACAGAAGCGCGCAGCCGCCGCCCGGATCTAGCTGCCCCGCCGCCACCCCCGAGGGACATGCCCAGCGGCCGCGCCCAAGGATGGACATGGTGGGCTTATGTCCACCCGCCAGTGCCGGAGCGGGGCATGTCCAGTGGCGGGGCCAGGCGGATGTGCCTGCCACCGGGGGACATGCCCAGTGGCCGGACCTGGGGATGGACATATTGGGGGTATGTCCATCCCCAGGTCCGGGGCGGGGCATGTCCAGTGGCGCCCGGCGGATGTGCCGTGACCGTGGGACATGCCCAGCGGCGGGGCCAGGCGGATGTGCCTGCCACCGGAGGGCATGTCCAGTGGCCGGGTCAGCGGATGGACATAGTGAGGGTATGTCCACCGGCCAGTGCCGGGGCGGGGCATGTCCAGTGGCGCCCGGCGGATGTGCCGTGACCGTGGGACATGCCCAGCGGCGGGGCCAGCGGATTGTGCTGCCACCGGAGGGCATGTCCAGTGGCCGGGCCAGCGGATGGACATAGTGGGGGTATGTCCACCCGCCAGTGCCAGGATGGGGCATGTCCGGCCGGGGGAGGGCTACCGCCGGAGGGCGCTCCGCAGCCGGACGGGCAACTTCCGGGCCGTCACGACGCCGCGCCGGGCGGCCTGGGCGCCTTGTCTGGCCAGCTGGTACGCGCCGTACCGCACCGTCCGCACCGGCAGGTCCCAGGTTCCGGGGTAGGAGACCCCGCGGCCGCCGAAGGACTTCTTGAACGCCGTAAACCCTGCCCACTTGTGGTCGGGCTGGTCCGCGGGGGCCACGCCCCACAGGTCCACATGCTTCAGGCCCTTGTCCCTGGCGTCGGCCATCAGCGTGACCAGCAGCGGAATCCCGGCGCTGAGTTTCCGGTGCGCGTCGTCCAGCGCGGCGTGGGCGTAGGTGCGGGTGTCGGCGGAGTCGTAGGCCAGGGCGGCGGCAATGGGCTCGCCGCCGAGCTCGGCGATGAAGAGCGTCGCGGCACCGGCGGGCATCAGCGAGCGGGCGACCTGGGTCAGGTATTCGTCGCTCTGCGGTTTGAACCCGTTGCGCGCCGCTGTCAGATGCAGGAACCCCAGCAGCACGGAGATCTCGGCCGGGTCCTGGCTGGCGCGGAACGTCACGCCCTTCTTGTGGATGTTCCGGTACAGGTTCCGGTTCACCGGCTTCATGTCCGCGAGGACGTCCTTGAAGTCCCGGTCCAGGTCCACGATCCAGCTCAGTTCCGGCTGCTGGTTGGCCGGGGCGGGCCGGAGTCCGCGCGGGCGCAGTACCGCGTTGGCGTCCGCGGCCGTGAAACCGGCGTCGACGGGTTCAATCCGGACAAACACCGCCCCGCAGCTGCGTGCCAGTTCCGTCAAAGCCGCCAGCGCGGCGTCGAACGCGGCGAGGGATGCGGCCACCGGGCCGTAGGGTGCGTAGAGCAGTTTCCCGGCCGGGTTGCTCTCCTCGATGGCCAGGAAACTCCAGCCGGGGCCGGAGCGCTCGTGGACAGTCCGGCCCAGGCTGCGCTGGAATGTGGCCCACGCGGGGCTCTGCAGGAAGTGGTCCACGGGTCAGGCTTTCAGTGCGGTGGTAACGGCAAAGGCCAGGGCTGTCCCGGTGGCACCGGAGCGGGCGTGGGCATTGACCGGCGCATCGGCCGCGGGCAGGAAGGCGCTGGCACCGCGCTCCAGCCGCAGCTCGCCCTTCGGCGAATCGAGGAGCAGGGATCCGGACACAACGATGATGACTGCGGCCCCCGACTGTGCCACCGGGACGGGCTCCGCGCCGGGTGCAAGCTCGATGCGCTGCAGCTGGAATTCGCGGAACGGGGGCCGGAAGACCTCCTGTCCCAGCATCGTGGTCTCGGGGTGGAGCATCGGCACGTCCGCGGGTTCAAAGGCGATGGTTCGCAGCAGTTCGGGCACGTCCACGAACTTCGGGGTCAGGCCGCCGCGCAGCACATTGTCCGAGGAGGCCATCACCTCGATGCCAAGGCCATGCAGATAGGCATGGACATTGCCGGCCGGCAGGTACACGGCCTCGCCGGGCGCGAGCGAAATCCGGTTGAGCAGCAGTGAAATCAGCACGCCCGGATCGCCCGGGTACTGCGCGTTGAGGGTAACGACGGTGGCGAGCTCCGCCTGGTGCGGCGCCGTCGGTGCCCCGGAAACCAGGGCAGCCACAATCGCGGCGGTCGCCTCGGCGACGTCCCCGCCGCCGAGGATCAGCCGCTCGAAGGCCGAGCGCAGGGCCGTGTGCTCCTCGGGCTGCGCCAGATCCTCCAGCAGCAGCGGAACGAGCGGAGGGAGCTCCAGCCCGGCCAGCTCAAAATCCGCCACCAGCAGCTGGAAGACGGCACGCGCGTCCGCCGCGGGCCGGAAGCCGCACAGCGCCTCGAACGGTGTCAGCGCGAAGATCATCTCGGGCTTGTGGAAGGCGTCCTTGTAGTTCCGCTCCGCAGCCGCGCGGTCGACCCCGGCGGCCTCCTCGCGGGCGAATCCGGCCCGGGCCTGCTCAAGCGTCGGATGCACCTGGAGGGACAGCGGGCTGTCGGCGGCCAGGACCTTGAGCAGGAACGGCAGCCGGGGACCGAATTCGGCCACGCTGTCACTGCCCAGATGGTGCTCGGGATCCTCCGCGATCAGCGCATCCAGGGCCCGTCGGCCGCCGCCGTCCGCGGCCGCCGCGTGGGCGCCCGTCGATCCGGCACCGGCCCGGCCCGGCACCACCGACGGGGAATCCGGGTGCGCGCCGATCCAGAGTTCCGCTTCGGGGCCGCCCGAAGCCGCCCTGCCGAGCAGCCCGGCGATGGCTGTCCTGGAGCCCCAGGCATACGGCCGGAGGACGTTCTCGAGTTCAAACAATGCCTGGGTGTCCCTGTCTGTTGCGGAAGCCTGTTACGGAAACTGTGCGGAAAGATTCTGGAGCTACAGCGGCGCGCACTGGCCGTTGGTGGCGACCAGGTCGCGGATGGACTGTTCATCGCCGTTGCGCTTGAACTGGTTCAGCATCTCCACCGTGATCGGCTCGCCGTCCGGTGTGGTGGTCACCGGGGTGAAGTCCGACGGCGGCGGTGCCGGCTGGGTGCGCGGCAGCCCGCCGGCCGCCGAGAGCGGTCCGGGCGCCGCGGCCTGCTGCCGGATGCCGTCCTCGGCGGCGCCGGCCGCGGGGGCGGGCCCCAGCAGGGCGTCGACCCTTTGGTGGATCTGGTCGAAGTCCGGAACCGTCGAGAAGGATGCGTCAAAGTCGGGCGGCCCGATCGTCAGCCGGCTCATTTCCTGGCCCTTCGCCTTCATCGCCAGATCCACGAAGCTGCCGAGCTGGCCCGCGGAAACATTGGAGTCCACGACTTTGGTGCCGGCCTTGGCGATGTCCTCGAACTTGGCCAGCAGGGTGGCCGGATCCAGTTGCTTCAGCATGGCCTGCTGGACGCATTGCTGGCGCTGGATGCGGGCGTAATCGTCGACGAACTCGCGCGAGCGGCCGTACCACAGCGCGTGGTAGCCGTCGAGGGTCTGTTCGCCGGCGCGGATCCAGCCGATCGGCATGCCGTGGATGCCATTGGCTTCGTCCACCATGTCGCCGCTGAGCGGGACCCACCCGCCTGCCTTGATCCGGATGCCGCCCATGGCATCAATGAGTTTGGAAAAGCCCTCCATGTCCACCAGGACGTAGGCCTGGACTTTGATGCCCAAGGTACCGGACACGGCTTCCATGGTGGCCTGCGCGCCCGGGTCCGCGACGCCGGGGTACAGGTCCTGGTGTTCATTGGTGACCTCGGTGTTGATGGCGTTGATGAGGCATTCGTTGCCGCAGTCGTAGCCGTCAGGGTAGATCGTGCGCATCGGGGAGTCGTCGCTGAACTGCGCGTTCTGCAGATTGCGGGGTACCGAGATGATGGCGGTCTTCCCGGTCTTGGCATCCACGCTGATGACGGAGAGGCTGTCCGGGCGGCGGCCGGTGCGGTCCGCTCCCGCGTCGCCGCCCATCATCAGGAAGTTGTACCGGCCCTCCGAGGGTTCAATCGTGGGCCCGTTGGAGAAGATGTTGCCGATGGCGTCGCGGCTGACGTTGAGCACGTACGCGGCGTACCCGAGCGACCCGCTGCTGAGGACCATGGCCAGCACCAGGGCGACAACGACGGCGGGGCGCGCGCGTGGCGTCAGTAGCACCGGCCGGATCAGCCGCAGGGTGTTGATGAAGAGTGCCGCCCAGCCGATGGCCAGCGCCGCCAGGCCGATGATCAGCAGCAGCGAGGTCACCGGGCCGGTGGCCAGGTTGATGAGCGTCGAGCGGGATGCCACGAGGAGCACGAGGGCCAGGATCGCCAGGACCCAGACCGTCAGGGTGACGCGCAGGGCGGTCCGTCCCAGCCGCCGGTTGCCGGCGACGGTCTGGGCGCTGCCGGGCACGAGCAGGGTCATCAGGACCAGCAGGAAGGCACGCTTGGTCAGGACCGGGTCGGCCGCTCCCGCCGGATAGCGGACGGGATCGGTGAGGGACGGCGCAGCCGTCCGGTTCCGCGGCGCCGGCTGACGGGAGGGGGCGTAACTGTTGGTCATCTGGCGATCCCTAACGGCTGCCCCGGGTGACGACGTTTGCGTCGGCGAACACTTCGCTCACCTTGTGCCGCAGGCTCGCGCCCTTCCGGGTGGCGACGTTATTGAGCTCCTGGGCGAAGTCGACCAGGTCGGCGCGGAGCCGGGCCGCGAGGGGATCCGTGCCCGAGGCCAGCATGCGGACGGCCAGCAGGCCGGCGTTCCGGGCCCCGCCGATGGAGACGGTCGCGACCGGGACGCCGGCGGGCATCTGGACGATGGAGAGCAGGGAGTCCATCCCGTCGAGGGTCTTGAGCGGCACCGGAACGCCGATGACCGGCAGCGGCGTGACGGAGGCGAGCATGCCCGGCAGGTGGGCGGCGCCGCCGGCGCCGGCAATAATGACACGCAGCCCGCGCCCGTGGGCCGTCTGGCCGTAGCTGATCATTTCCAGCGGCATCCGGTGGGCGGAGACGACGTCGGCCTCGAACGGGATGCCGAATTCGGCGAGGGCTTCGGCGGCGGCCTCCATAACGGGCCAGTCGGAGTCCGAGCCCATCACGAGCCCGACCAGCGGGGCGTCGGCGTCGGGCGCTGCCGGGAACTGTCCGGCCGTGGGCGGGGCGGTGCTGCTCGCGTTCATGCGTTCTCCTCGAGGGCTGCCGCTCCGGTGCGGGACGGTGCCCGCCCGTTCCGGATGATGTTGGCGACGGTGGTGGCGCGTTCGCGGACGGAGCCGACGTCGGCCGCGGAACCGCCGACGAGATTGACGTGCCCGATCTTGCGTCCCGGCCGGACGGCCTTGCCGTAGCAGTGGACCTTCGCTGCGGGTTCGCTGGCCAGGGCTGCGGGGTAGGCGGAGAACAGGTTCTGGTTCTCGCCGCCCAGGAAATTCTTCATCACGACGACGGGTCCCAGCAGGTCCGTCGCCCCGAGGGGCAGGTTGAGGATTGCCCTCAGGTGCTGCTCAAACTGGCTCGTCACCGAGCCGTCCTGTGTCCAGTGTCCGGTGTTGTGCGGGCGCATCGCGAGCTCGTTAATCAGGAAGCCCTTCCCCACGCCCGGGGTTTCGAACAATTCCACGGCCATCACACCGGTAACGCCGAGCTCGCTGGCGATCCGGAGGGCCGCGTTCTCCGCCGCGGCCGCGACCTCCAGCGGAATGTCCAGGGCCGGGGCGATGACTTCGTCGCAGACGCCGTTGACCTGGATCGTGTGGACCACCGGCCAGGCCCGGGCCTCACCGTCCGGGGTCCGCGCCACGAGGGCCGACAGTTCGCGGCTGAATTCCACCTTGGCCTCCGCGAGCAGCGGCGACATCGCCTCGAACCAGTCCGCAGTATCCTCAGCGTCCGCGGCGGAGTCCACGATCCGCACGCCCTTGCCGTCGTAGCCGCCGCGCGGGGTCTTCAGCACGACCGGCCAGCCGGTGTCCTCGCCGAACGCAACCAGCCCGGCGACGTCGTCGACGGCGGCCCAGCGCGGATTGGGCAGTTCGAGCCGGTCGATGGCGGCCCGCATCACCAGCTTGTCCTGGGCGTTGACCAGCGCATCGGGTCCGGGGTGGACGTTGACGCCGGCCCGCTGCAGGGCGCGGAGATGCTCCGTGGGGACGTGCTCATGGTCAAACGTAAGGACGTCAAGGCCGCGGGAGAACTCGAGCAGATGATCCAGGTCGGTGTAATCACCGACCGGGGCATTGGCCACGGCTGAGACGGCTGAGACGTCCTCACCTTCGGCAAGGACGCGGAGCTCGAAGCCCAGGGCGGTGGCCGCCGGGGCCATCATTCGGGCGAGCTGGCCGCCGCCAACTACACCGATCACAGGAAAAGTCACATGTCCCAGCCTACCGAAAACCATGCCGGATCCCGGCCTTTGGACGTCCCGGTGCGGGTTCCGCGCGGTCACCACCGGCTTTCCGCGGGGCGGGTTCCCGGGAATCGGCGCTAAAATGGGCCCTTGGCCCAATGGCCGACAGATCAAGAGGGCCACGGAGGGTCATGATTACAACACTTACCGAGCGCTTGCGCGGGCTCGCTTCGCTCTTTTGGCGCGAAGTGGCCAAATTCGGGGCGGTGGGCGGTGTCGCGTTCATCATTGACAACGGACTCACGTACTACCTGATGCACGGTCCGATGACCGACAGCGAGGCCAAGGCCCGCTTCGTGGGCGCCAGCGTCGCCACCGTCTTCTCCTGGATTGCCAACCGCTTCTGGACCTTCCGGCACCGCCGCCAGGACAACGTGCTCCGCGAATTCGCGATGTTCATCCTGATCAACGGCATCGGCATCGCCATCTCCACCGGATTCACCGCCCTGGCCAAGTACAGCTTCGGCGTCACGGACAAAAACATGCTGTTCGCCGCCGGCGTCGTAGGCATCCTGGTGGCCACGGTGGTGCGCTTCTTCGCCTACCGGTTCCTGGTCTTTAACAAGGAACTTGACGAAGAGCCCGAGTTCTCCCATGACCACGAGATCATCGAGCTGCATCCGCACACCCACCCCGGCCCCGCGGTAGAGAGCACCGCGGTCGCGGGCCCCGCGGTCGAGCGCCGCGCCGTCAGGGACCCGGATTTGCCGGGTCCGCCGGCCTAGGACTGCGCCAGCACTGAACCCGTGCTCCCGGTGCGGCGCTCAGCTGCCGTTGACGCGCTCGTCGGCGAGCAGCTTCTCCGTCACCACGACGGCGGGGTGCACCAGCACCACCGAACCGTCGCTCCGCCAGGCGCCCAGGGCCCGGGCGAGGGCTGGCTCCAGTCCGTCGCCCGCAGCAACCAGCAGCCGGACTCCTTCGCCCTGCGCCGCAGCAAAGCCGTCCAGCAGCTCGCCGTGGGTGTGCGCTGTCCCCGCGGCGCCCAGCACGGCACGCCGTGACGCCTCCGGATCCACGTGCGGCATAAAAACGTCACCGTGGGAGCGCACTTCAGCGGCGTAGTCCACGACGCCGGTGGGCAGCTCACCCGGCCACCGCATGGCCAGCGCCGGCAGCGCCACCGCCAGGACGGCGTCAAACGCCCCTTGCGCCGCCCCGGGGCCCGGATCGCCGGTGGCCAGCAGTTCGGCCTCGGCGTCGTCGAACACGATCTCCATGCCGAGCTGCCAGGCCGCGAGGGCCAGGATCAGGGACTTCCAATGGGCCGGCAGGTCCAGCCGCAGCCGCGTCCCGGGTTCGGCGTCGAGCTCGTCCTGCAGCAGGTTGGAAGTCTTCGCCACCCAGTTGTCCAGCACCCGGCCGGAGAGCTCAACCCGCTCGGACCCGGGCCCGTACCAGGTGAGCCGGGGGGAGGTGGACTGGCCGGAACGCAGGGCTGTCATCAGTTCGATTGCCGGGATGCTCATGGCTTCATCTTGCCACGGCGACGGCCTGTGTGATCTCCGTCATAGGCCGGTCCGGAGGGGCCGGTCCGCATCGCCGGTCCGGGCGGGGAAGTTCCCCGTGGATTCGGTAAAACTTCTCCGAAGTGCTCAGTACCCTGATTATTCCGCGCCATCCCGGGGCGGGGGTGGAAAAATCCCGGGCGTGGCGTGCCCGGGATTTAGGTATCAAATTGATTATTATCTCGGCCGTGGCTTGACTCCCGGAGACTTACACACGTGTAATTAGTTATCGAAGGCCAACGGGCAGAAACCGGCACACAACCGAGTGTCCAAGGGTCAGTCAAAGGCTGCAAAATCAGAGAGGAAACGCCAATGGGGCTAGCAGAGCGTATCCATGAAGAGGCCGTCGTTGCTGGACAGGCCACAGCCAAATACCGTTCACGCGGGGTGCCGAGCGACTGGTATGTGGATCCGGCGGATCCGGACGCAGCAGAACGCTTCAACGAACACACCAAGGACTCACTGCAGGACCAGGCAACCGCTTTCCTTGCCGCGCACGACGAACTTCTGTCCGGTCCGGACCAGGACAACGACCTTCACGACCCGCCGATGGAACTCCAGACCCTCCATGCCGGCACCACCTCGCAACCGGTGTGGATCGGGTTGCCCTCCCGGCAGGACTTTGACGATGAAGGCGAGTTGGGCTGGCAGACGGACGCCCTCTGTGCCCAGACCGACCCGGAGGCATTCTTCCCCGAGAAGGGTGGCTCCACGCGCGACGCCAAGAAGGTCTGCGGGGCGTGCAACGTCCGCTCGCAGTGCCTCGAATACGCCCTGTCGAACGACGAGCGTTTCGGAATCTGGGGTGGCCTTTCCGAGCGCGAGCGGCGCCGGCTTAGGAAGCGAGCGATCTAATTCTTCAGGTAGTACGAGTCACCGCCGTCGTGGTTTCCCACGACGGCGGTGATTTTCTCCCCAGGACCCTCGCTGCGCTGGCGGGCCAGACCCGGCAACCGGACACCTGCATCGGGGTTGACACCGGTTCCCGCGACAATTCCGCAGTCCTGCTCAAACAGGCTTTCGGCACAGCCAACGTCATCGTTCACAACCAGCCCCGCAGTGGGATGGGCGGCGCGGTGCAGGCAGGACTCAGCACGCTCGCCCCCTGGCGCGACGGCGGCCCACCCGGCCGCGGCCCCGCCGCCGGCCCCGCGCCGGAATGGATCTGGCTGCTGCACGACGACGCAGCCCCCGCCCCCGAGGCGCTTGCCGAGCTGCTCCAGGCAGTGGAACGCGCGCCCTCCGTTACCGTGGCCGGCTGCAAGCAGCTGGACTGGCATTCCGGGCGCCGGCTGATCGACGTCGGGCTCTCCACGAGCCGCTGGGCCGAGCGGCTGACCCTCATCGATGCCGACGAACTCGACCAGGGACAGTACGACGGGCGGAGCGACACTTTCGCCGTTAACTCTGCCGGCATGCTGATCCGTCGGGACGTCTGGGAGGACCTCGGCGGCTTCGACCCCGCCCTGCCGGGCAGCGGCGACGACGTTGACTTCTGCTGGCGGAACCGGCTGGCCGGCCACCGGGTGGTGGTGGTCCCCGGTGCCAGAATGTTCCACGTCCCGCACCGCCCGCATGCCCTGGGCAACGCGACGGCGGCCCGGAAGGCCCAGGTCCACCTGCGGCTCAAGCACGCCCCTGTCTGGAAAGTGCCGCTGCACGCGGCCGGCGCGCTGCTGGGCAGCATCTTCAAGCTGGTCCTCAGCATTGCCGTCAAGGATCCGGGGCACGGCTTCTCGCAGCTGCTGGCAACCTTCGGCGCACTCGGACGTCCCGCAGCCGTGATCCGGGGGCGGCAGAACGCTGCCCGGACGCGCCGCATCCGGCGGTCCGTGATCAAGGGGCTGCAGACCCCGCGGCGGGAGGTCTGGTCCCACCGCCGCTCCCTGATGGAGGCCCTCGGGGCGGACGACTCCGGGGACAGCCTGCCCGGGCACGACCCGCTGGCCGAACAACCCACCGGCGACTCGGCCGACGACTTCGCCGCCCTCACCACCTCCGAACGGGGCTGGGCCGGCAACGGTGCGCTGCTGGCCGTCCTGGTCACCACAGCGGCGTCCCTGATCGGCCTGCTGAACCTGTTCCGGGCCGAGTCCGTCTCCGGCGGCGCGATGATTCCGGTCTCGCTTCGGCTGGGGGAGATCTGGAACCATGCCTCCGGCTGGTGGGTCACTCTCGGCGCAGGCCTTCCCGGCCACGGCAGCCCCTTCGGCTACGTGCTCTGGGTCCTGGGCGTGCTCGGCGCCGGCAACGCCAACGGTGCCCTCGGCTGGCTGCTGATTCTGGCCATGCCCCTGTCCGCCGTCGGCGCCTGGGTCGCGGCGGGGGCGCTGACGGAGCGCCGGCTGCTCCGCCTGGCCGCCGCCTTCGTCTGGGCCGGCGCGCCGGCCCTGCAGGTGGCACTCAACCAGGGACGCGTCGGTGCGCTGCTGGTCCACATCGTGTTGCCGCTGCTGGTGCTCGCCCTGCTGCGCGCCACCGGAACCGCCGAAGGACGCGGTCGCTATGCCGTCCCGGCCCCCGGGGAGCGCCGCTTCACCGAGGCGCCACCGGTTAAGCCCGGCGTGAACGGCACGCCCTCCTGGACCGCTGCCGCGGCGGCCGGCCTCGCCCTGGCCGTTGTGACCGCGGCCGCACCCTCGCTGCTGCTCCCCGCAGTCGTCCTCGTGGCACTGTGCGGGACGCTCCTGGGCCGCCGCGGCCGCACCGTCTGGTGGGCGCTGCTGCCCAGCCTTGCGCTGTTCGTGCCGTTCCTGCTCTCCACCATTGACCGGCCCCGCGCCCTGCTCGCGGACCCCGGCGTGCCGCTGGGATTTGACGCCGCACCGCTGTGGCAGCAGGCCCTGGGCCAGCCGCTGCGCTTTGCGGCCGACGGCGGCCTCACCGGCCTGTCCGTCTTTGCCGCACACTCGGCCGTGCCGTGGGCGCTCCTGCTGGCCCTGCTCCTCGGCCTGCCCGTCCTGCTCCTCGCGGCGGTTGCCCTGTTCCTGCCCGGCCGGGCGTCGCGGACTGCCCGCGCACTCTGGGCCGCGGCACTGCTGCTGCTGGCCGGCGGCTGGCTCAGCAGCCAGGTCGCCACCGGGGTCAGCGCCAAGGTCCTGGTCACCCCCTTCACCGGACCCGCGGTATCGGCCGCGGCGTTCGCCCTCCTGGGGGCGTCCCTGATCGGCGCCGCGGGCCTGCTGGATTCCGCCGGCCGGGGGTCCGCAGCAACGCTGGGCCGCAAAATCCTGCTGCGCGGCACCGCGGTGACGGCCATGGTCCTCCTGCTGGCCGGCCCGCTGGCCGGCCTGACGGTGTGGGCCGCGCAAAACATCCTGCAGCCGGACACCCCGTCCGCCGCTGCTGCCGGCACGGAACCGGCAGGCACCGCATCGGCCGGCGCCGCCCCGGCGGGCACCGATCCTGGCTCCGGTTCGCTGGGCGCCCGGAAACTTGTGCAGCCGGCCGAATCCCGGACCCTCCCTGCCACCGCCATCGACCGCGGTGAGGGGCCCGAACAGTCGCGCACGCTCGTCATCGCCACCGGCGACAACGGAGCGTTTGACGCCGCGCTGATGCGCGGCGCCGGGACCACGCTGGACGCGCTGTCCACCATTGCCACGGCCCGCCCGATCATGGGTGGACCGGGGCAGGAGACGGTCCGTGAGGATGACGCCGTCGTGGCGTCCCTGCGCAATGTCGTGGCCGCCATCGTGGCCGGCCAGGGCGTTGATCCGCGGCCGGAGCTTGAGCGGCTCGGCGTTGGATTCGTGGTCCTGCGGGCCGCCGACACGGCGGCGCAGCTGACGGCGAGCCGCATGGACGCCGTCCCCGGCCTCGTCGCCGTCGGGAAGACCGACGTCGGCTGGCTCTGGCGGATCAGCCCGCTGAACCAGCCGCTCATCCAGGCCGCCGACGTCGCCCACCGCGTCCGGATCGTCGACAGCGCGGGCGCCACCGTCGGGCTGGTCCCGTCGCAGGCGGTCTCCGCCGATGTCGCGGTGCCCGCCGGGCCGGACGGTCGGCTTGTGGTGCTGGCCGAACGCGCCGACCCGGGCTGGAGCGCTTGGCTCGACGGACGCCGCCTCACCGCCACCACCTCCGGCTGGGCGCAGGCCTTCACCCTGCCCGCGGAGGGCGGTCAGCTCAGCCTCCGCTACGAGGCGCCGTGGGCCATCTGGACCGGCGTCGCCCAGGCCGCCGTCATTGGCCTGACCGCCCTGCTTGCCATCCCCATGCCTGCCCGCCGGCCGAACACCGGCCTCTCCCGGGACGAAGGCTCCCTGCGTAAGGAACACCAGCATGCCTAGGGACGACAACCCCGCGAACGACGCCGCAGCCACGCCCGACGCTGCGGCAGGCCCTGCCGGCAGCCCTCCGCGCCCGGCGTCTGCGCCGAGGTCCCGGCGGCTGGCCGGCGTCCTCGCGGCAGTCGTCCTCGTCGCGGCCGGCGGCGGACTCGTGTCCGCCACCGCACTGGCCCCGCAGGGCGCCGGCAGCAGCCGTCCGGTCGCCGCCCCGCTGTCGGCGGTCCCTGCCGGCAGCAGCATCGGCGTCTGCCCGGGCCCGGCCCGGCTGCTCGAAGGCTCGCCCGTGGGCACCGATCCGCAATTCAGCCCGGAATCCGCCACCGCCGCGAGCGACGTCACCGCCCTGGTGCTGGGATCCACCGCCGGTACCCTGCCCGGCAGCAGGCTCGCCGCGCTCACCGGCAGCACGCTGGTTGACATCGCCACGGCCGCACCGGGGGACGAAAGCCCGGCCGCTGCCACCCCCAAGCCCGCCAGCGCTGTGCCGACCGCGGGCGTCGCGTCCCGGCCCGGCGTCGACGCCGTGACGGTCCTGAGCGCCGACGCGCAAGCGGACCGCCAGGCTTCCGCAGCGGCCGTCATGCGCTACGAGGCCGAGGACGGGGACCTCCGCGGGTCAGCGGCCGCAGCCTGCCAGCAGCCCGGCAACGATCAGTGGCTCGTCGGCGCGAACACCGCGCTTGGCCGGACCGCCGTGTTGAACCTCAGCAACGCCTCTTCCAGCCCGGCCACCGTCAGCCTCGAGCTCTTCGGGGCCAAGGGACAGATCCAGGCCCCGGGCAGCCGCGGACTCCTCGTCGCGCCGGGCACCACCCGCGCCGTCAACCTGGCCGGCCTCGCCCCCGGGCAGGAGCGGCTCAGCGTCCGGGTGCGCAGCGCCGGCGGCCCGGTGGCCGCGGTCATCCAGCAGAGCGTGCTGCGTGGGTTGACGCCCGGCGGAGTCGAGTTCATCGCCCCTGCCGCGGCTCCGGCCCTACGCCAGGTCATCTCCGGGGTCGACACGCAGGATCCGACCGCGCTGGCGGACCTCACCCGGAAGTCCGGCTTCGGCGACGCGGGACCGGCACTGCAGATCACGGTGCCCGGGACCGCCGATGCTGTCGTCGCGGTCAAGCTGTTCGGACGGGACGGCCAGAAGGCCCTGCCCGGCGGCGGCGTGGTCACGGCGAAGGCCGGATCGGTCACCGAGGTTTCCCTGGCCGGCGTGCCGGCCGGCCTCTACACCGTGGCGGCCAGTTCGGATGTTTCCTTCACCGCCGCGGCCCGGGTGACCCGGGGCCTCAAGGCTGACGAGGCCTCCGACTTCGCCTGGTCGGCCGCCTCGGCGAGGCTGGGAAGCCAGCACGTTGTTCCGGTCCCCGGCTCGGGGGAGCGTTACCTCATTTTTGGCGCCCCCGAGGGCCGCGCCACCATTACCTACACGCCGATCACGGCCGACGGCAAGGTCCGCGCGGCCGCGGCCGCCGACATCGCCGGCGGCACCACAGCGTCCATCAAGGTGCCGGCCGAGGTCGAGGGCTCACGGCTCGTCGGCTACCTCGTGTCCGCCGCGGGGGATCCCGCCTACGGCGCGGTCCTGCTGCAGCACGAGGACCGGGCGGACGTCTCAACGATGGCCGTTGCCCCCGGGGCAGCGGGCCAGGAGCAGGTCCCGGTCACGCTCGGCTACTGATCGTGCCGCTGGTTCCGGCAGCGGGATCCCACCCCGGGAGGCGGCGCGGTCCTAGTAGCGGCGGCGGTAGACCGGGTCCAGTGACTCGGGCGGCACGCCCAGCATCTCGGCCGTGTATTCCACCACGACGTCATGGACCAGATCCTGGAGGTCCTCCCGGCTCCCGCAGGCCTGCTCGACGACACGCCGGTAGAGCGTGATCACGGGCCCCTCGTCCGGCGTCGCGGGGGAGTAGGAACCCATCGGGGCGGCCGTGCGGTCCGCCACGAGCTGCTCGAGCCCGGGCGGGATCTCGTCGACGGCGAAGCGGACGCCGTCCAGCGGCTTGCCCCAGATGTCGTGCAGCCGCTCGGCCGAGTCCAGCACGAAATCGTCGAAGCGGTCCGAGCGGGTGCGGTAGCCGGGCAGCGTGGGCAGCATCAGTTCGCCGCGGAGTCCCCGGCCGTGCCGGTTCCGCCGCCGCTGGCGGAAGCCCCGGGGCGCCGTGGCCCGCCCGGAGCCGGTCGGTGTGGAACCGGCGTCTTGGGGTCCGGCACCGGCGTCAGCCAAGCGGACCGTAAAACCGGGATCGTGGTGCGGTGACTGCATATCTCGACTCTAAACCCGCCGCATGGTTTCCGCGATATGGGCTGCGCGACCCGCCGCCCGCGCGTCGGGCGGCGAGCGGCGGTCCGGGGGAGTAGTCTGTGGTGTCGTGGGTGCAATTCGTCTTTGTTCAAGGTCAGCCTGCCGCAATTCAGCGGTGGCGACTTTGACGTACGTCTACGCAGACTCCACCGCGGTCCTGGGGCCGCTGGCGACGTACGCCGAGCCGCACTGTTACGACCTGTGCGACCAGCACGCCGGATCCCTGACCGTCCCGCGGGGCTGGGAGGTGCTGCGGCTGGCCATGCCCGCCACCCCCGCAGGTCCCGGACCCGATGACCTCGTCGCCCTCGCCGATGCTGTCCGCCAGGCGGCCGCACGGCCCGCCGCGGCGGAATCCGGCCAGGGGCAGCGCGGAGTCCACCCGACCCTGGCGGCGCCGCCCGCGGCCGAGGGCACCCGGCGGGGGCATCTGCGCGTTTTGCGCGAACCGTCCTAGGCTGCACTTGGCGGTAGGCTGGGAACTGCAAAATCCGTAAGCCACCGGCGTCCACCAGGGAGCGTTCACCATGCCGAAGATCAGTCCCGAACTGTTGTCTGTCCTGAGATGCCCCGTGACCGGTTCGCCGCTGGTGCAGGACGGCGAGGAACTCGTCAGCACCGCGGCCGGCCACTCCGGCGAGAAACTGCGCTACGCCATCGAGGACGGCATCCCGCTGCTGCTGCCGCCGGAACTGCTCCCGGCCGCCGCCGCGGCTCCCGCCTTCCAGCACGACGCCGGGCTGTCCGCTGCAGTCCAGCCCGACGCCGGGCAGTCCGACGCAGCCGGGCGCACCGCCGGCTAGGCTGCCGGCCCATCTCTTCGCCGTTCGGCACCGAAGTACTTTCCCGTCACCAAAAAGCACGTTCCCCGGCGTCACAGGCAACCAGGTCCCGGACCCGCCCGCCGGCAACAGCAAAGGATTCATATGACCCTCGATTACAAGATTGCGGACATCTCACTGGCCGAGGCTGGCCGTCACCAGATCCGCCTCGCCGAACACGAAATGCCCGGACTGATGTCGCTGCGCGAGGAGTTCGGCGCCAGCCAGCCGCTCAAGGGCGCCCGGATCGCCGGCTCCCTGCACATGACCGTGCAGACCGCGGTGCTGATTGAGACGCTCACGGCACTCGGCGCCGAGGTCCGCTGGGCGTCCTGCAACATCTTCTCCACCCAGGACGAAGCCGCCGCCGCCGTTGTGGTTGGCAACGGAACCGTCGAAGACCCCCGGGGTGTTCCGGTGTTCGCCTGGAAGGGCGAGACGCTGGAGGAATACTGGTGGACCGCCGAGCAGATCCTGACCTGGCCCGGCGCGGACAGCAACCCGGACCTCGGCCCGAACATGATCCTCGACGACGGTGGCGACGCCACCATGCTGGTCCACAAGGGTGTCGAGTTCGAAGCCCTGGGGGCCGTCCCGGCCACCGCCGATGACGAGTCCGAGGAAGGCCGGGTCTTCCTCGAGGTGCTGCGCGCCTCGCTGCAGGCGGATCCGCAGAAGTGGACCCGGACCGGCTCCCGCCTGCTCGGCGTCACGGAGGAAACCACCACCGGCGTGCACCGGCTGTACCAGCTCGCGGAGCAGGGCAAGCTGCTGTTCCCGGCCATCAACGTCAACGACTCGGTCACGAAGAGCAAGTTCGACAACAAGTACGGCATCCGCCACTCCCTGCCGGACGGCATCAACCGGGCCACCGACGTCCTGATGGGCGGCAAGGTCGCCGTCGTCTGCGGCTACGGCGACGTGGGCAAGGGCGCGGCGGAGGCCTTCCGCGGCCAGGGCTCCCGGGTCATCGTCACCGAAATCGATCCCATCTGCGCACTCCAGGCAGCCATGGACGGCTACCAGGTCGCAAAGCTGGAGTCCGTCCTCAGCGAGGGCCACATCTTCATCACTACGACGGGCAACAAGGACGTCATCATGGCCGAACACATGGCCGGGATGCGCGACAAGGCGATCGTGGGCAATATCGGCCACTTCGACAACGAGATCGACATGGCCGGCCTGGCCCGGATTCCCGGCATCAAGAAGGTCGAAATCAAGCCCCAGGTGCACGAGTGGGTCTTCGCGGCGGACCAGGCCACGGGTGAGGGGAGCCGTTCGATCATCGTGCTGTCCGAGGGCCGCCTGCTGAACCTCGGCAATGCGACCGGACACCCGTCCTTCGTGATGAGCAACTCCTTCGCCAACCAGACGATCGCGCAGATCGAGCTCTTCACCAAGCGCGACCAGCCGGCAGGGGAACGGGAGTACGAAAAGCAGGTCTACGTGCTGCCGAAGATCCTCGACGAGAAGGTTGCCCGGCTGCACCTCGACGCCCTCGGCGTCGAACTGACCGAACTGTCGAAGGAGCAGGCCAAGTACCTGGACCTCGAGGTCTCCGGCCCCTACAAGCCGGACCACTACCGCTACTAAGGAACCGAAGGCGGCGGCGGACCACTCCCCTCAGTGCCAGCCTTGCAGGGGCCCCGGACCGTGGTCCGGGGCCCCTGCTGTGACCTGATCGTGGCGCAACCGTGGCCGGCCCGGCCCGCGGCTTCGCTTATGCTGGGCATAGGGAGGTCGTGGGCTCAGACGTGGGCTCATCGGCATAAGAAACACAGGAAGTGGCCATGACTGAAGACAGCGGGCGCCGGCGCCGGCAGCCGGGACAGCGTCCCCGCAACACCGGGAAAATGCTGGCAGTCCTTGCCATCTGCGCAGTCGTCGGAGCCGGCGGGATCGGCGTCGCCACATCGCCGGGCTGGGCCCATGCGGACATTCCCTCCGAGGCCTCCGCGCCGATGCGGAACGTGTCCGGCCTCGCCGCCCCCGTCGTGAAACTCGTGGAACTCGGCGTGACCCCGACCGACGGCGCCAAGGGCGTCAACCCGGCCGCCCCACCCTCGGTCAAGGCCGTCAACGGCGTCGTGAAGGACGTCGTGCTGGCCCCGTCCGCCGGCGGCGACCGCGTTCCGGGGACCACGAGCCCGGACGGCTCGACCTGGACCGCCGAGGATCCGCTGGAATTCGACACGAAGTACAAATACAGTTTCACCATCGTGGACGAGGCCGGACGCGAGACCAAAAAGGCGCAGACCTTCTCCACCGTGGCCAAAGCCAACGAAGCGGACGCCGCCGTGTATCCGCTCAGCGGCACCACGGTCGGCGCCGGCCAGCCCATCGAGATTGTCTTCAGCGAGCCGGTGCTGAACAAGGAGGCCATGGAGAAGGCCGTCACGGTCACAGCGTCCTCCGGCCAGGCCGTGGCGTGGCGCTGGTATTCGGACCGCCGGGTCCGGATCCGCCCCGAGGCCTTCTGGGCCTCCAACAGCGAGATCACCGTGGACCTGAAGCTCTTCGGCGTCGACTACGGCAACAAGATGATCGGCAACTCCGACACCAAGGTCAGCTTCAAGGTCGGGCCGCAGCGCCTCGCCGTCGTTGACGACATCACCAAGACCATGAACGTGTATTTCGACGGCCAGCTGGTCAAGACCGCGAAGGTCACCCTGGGCAACAAAGAGTGGCTCTCGCCCACCGGCTTCGCCGTCATCATGGAACAGGAACGCCACTCCGATTTCAACGCCGGCAGCATCGGGCTGAAACCCGGTGACAAGGGCTACTACCCGCCGCTGACGGTGGAATACGCCAACCGCCTGACGAGCTCCGGGGTGTACGTCCACCAGGCGCTGGAATCGGCGTGGGGCGCGGTGGGACGGGTCAATGTCTCGCACGGCTGCGTCGGGCTGCTCCCGGCGGACGCCGCCTGGTTCTTCAACAACATGAGGACCGGGGACGTCGTCCAGACCCTCAACACCGGAGCCCCCGCCGTGGAACCGCTCGAGGGATTCGGGGACTGGAACATTCCCTGGGCGCAGTACGCCAAACGCTGAGCGCAAGCGAAGCGGGTCGCCGGCGGCACGGAAAATGCCGGCCCCGCCTCTGTCGCCTGAATCCCGTCGCCCCGGGGGTGTGGCACCTCGCCCACTCCGAGGCTCTGGCGGTAGGCTCGGAAGCAGACATGTAGCGTTGCCAGGCCCCGGCTGGCGGCGCGGACGCCTACGGAAGCGAAGCCGCAGTGACTGACTCAAGTCCCACCCCGCCGAACCGACAGGATCCGCAGCAGGATCCGCCCGACGACGCAGAGGAGCCCGCCTTCGACTGGATGAAGCCGGGCCCGGCCACACCCGCCGCCGCGGCCTCCGACCGTGCGGCCGGAACGGGTGCCGGCGGCAGTGCGGAGCCCTTGTCGCGGGCCGACCGCAAGGCCGCGGAAGCCGCCGTCGAACCGGCGCCCGGGGACACGGGCAGCCACTTCAGCGAGCCGCTGCCGACGTCGGCGCTGCAGATCCGGCCGCCGGAGGAGGAAGTGCAACGCCGGAACGCCGAGCGTGAACACGCACTGAACGCCAAGCCGGTGGCGCCGCGGGTGATGCAGGTCCTGCTCGCCGTGTGCTTCCCGGTGATCCTGCTGGTGCTCGCCGTCCGGGCCGTCGCCAGCCCCCTGTTCCTCTGGGTGGAGTACAACCGGCCCGGTTTTCCGGGCGACGGTTACGGTTTCAGCACCGACGACCGGATGACCTACGGCTCCTACGCTGTGGACTATCTCAGTAACTGGGCCGGACCCCGGTACCTCGGCGAGCTCATCAACCGCAGCGGGGACAAGCTGTTCGGGGACGGCGAAGTCAGCCACATGGCCGACGTCAAACTGGTTATCCTGTCCGCCTTCGGCGCGGGCATCCTGCTGATCCTGCTGAGCCTGATCGCCGTCATCTACTTGCGGCGCCGCAGTCCCGGGGGAGTGCGGCGCGGCCTGTTTGCCGGGTCCATCATCGCCCTGGTCATCATTCTCAGCCTCGGCGTGCTGGCCGTGCTGGGCTGGGAACAGTTCTTCGCCCAGTTCCACAACGTCTTCTTCGCCAGCGGCACCTGGACGTTCTCGCTGCAGGACACCCTGATCCGGCTCTTCCCGTCCCAGTTCTGGGTCGACGGCGGGATCGTGGTGGCCGGCCTGGTGCTGCTTGCCTCCCTGGTCACCCTCATCCTGACCTGGCCGACGCGCAGGCGCCGCGGCCTGCCGAAACGGGGCGCAGCGGTTGCGGACCCGGCCGGCGACGACGAAGCCACGGACGCCACGGAAGCTGCCCCCGCCAAGCGGTCGCGCTTCCGGCGGGCCCGGGCCGGCAAAGCCGCCGAGGCGACTGCCGGCGCCGGATCCGAACCGGATCCGGCGGCCGGAAGCCCCGCAGCGGGCTCCTCCGCCACGGACGGTGCCGGGTCAGGAACCTCCGGGTCAGAGGGCACGGGGTCCGCAGCGTCCGGCGCAGCGGACCCCGGGTCGCCGGGAACTGGCTCGGCCGGCGCCCCAACGCGCGGCTACTCCAGCACCGTCTAAGCTGCGCCAGCGGCTGATCAGCCGTAGATCCGGTTGATCTGCGCCTGGAAGTCACGCACGACGGCGGCACGCTTGAGTTTGAGTGACGGCGTCAGGTGCCCGGATTCCACCGTGAAGTCGGCGTCCAGCACCTCGAAGCTGCGGATCGACTCGGCCTGGGAGACGAGGGCGTTTGCCTCGTCCACGGCGTCCTGCAGGGCCACCCGGACCTGTTCGTGGCCCGTGGCCTCGGTCGGGCTCATGGCGGGAACCTTGTGCGCGGCGCACCAGTTTTCCAGGCCCTCCGGGTCCAGGTTGAGCAGGGCCGAGACGAACGGCCGGCCGTCGCCTATCACTACTGCCTGCAGGACAAGTTCGTGCTCGCGGAGCTTTTCCTCCAGCGGCCCGGGGACCACGTTTTTGCCTCCGGCGGTGACGAGGAGGTCCTTCTTCCGGCCGGTGATTGTCAGGAAGCCATCCCCGTCCAGGGATCCGAGGTCGCCGGTGCGGAAGAATCCGTCCACGAACGCCTCGGCATTGGCCGCAGCGTTGTTGTGGTACCCCTTGAAAACGCCGATGCCCTTGACCAGGATCTCGCCGTCCTCGGCGACCCGGACGGTGGTTCCGGGCACCGGGATGCCAACCGTCCCCACCCTGGTCCGGGTCGGGGTGTTGGCCGTGCACGGTGCAGTGGTCTCGGTCAGGCCGTAGCCTTCGAGGACGGGGATGCCCGCGCCGCGGAAGAAGTGCGCCTCGCGGGGGCTGAGCGGACTGGCCCCGGAGACCGCGTAGCCCAGCCGGCCGCCGAAGGCCTGCCGCAGCCTGGGGTAGAGCAGCCGGTCGAAGAGGGCGTGTTTGGTGCGGGTGGCGAAACCGGGGCCGGTGCCGTTGCCCCGGGCGGCGTCGTCGAGGGCCTTTGAGTGGGCGATGGCGACGGCGGCGGCCGCGCCGAACAGGCGCTGCTTCCCGGCCAGGGCCGCCTTGTGGGCCGCGCCGGCGTAGACCTTCTCGAAGATCCGGGGCACAACAAGCAGGAAGGTGGGCTTGAAGCTGGCCAGGTCCTCCAGCAGATCCCTGGCGTTGGCGGTGTGGCCCACGGTGGTCCCCGCGCTCAGGCAGATTACCTGGACGGCGAGGACGTGGGCCAGCGGGAGGAACATCAGGGTCCGGGAGCGGGGCTGCCGGAGGATCTCGGGCAGGAACAGCACGATGTTCCTGGCGACCAGGGCGAAGTTCCCGTGCGTGATTTCGCAGCCCTTGGGCCGGCCGGTGGTGCCTGAGGTATAGACAAGCGAGGCCACGTCCGCGAGGCCGGCCGCGGACCGGTGCCGTTCCAGCTCGGCGTCGCCGACCCCGCCGCCGGCTGCGGCCAGGCTGGCGAGGTTGGGCGCCGCGTCACCATAGTCCATCCGCACGACGGGCAGCACGGCGTCACCGAGCAGGGCTGACCCGTCCAGGACCTCCCGGACAAGGGCCGCCGTGGCCTCGTTCTCGGCGAAGATGCGCCGGGCACCGGAGTCGTGCAGAATCCATTCGATCTGGCTGGTGGAGGACGTTTCGTAGATGGGGACGGGGACGCCGCCGGCGAACCAGATGGCAAAGTCGACCACGGTCCACTCGTACCGGGTGCCGGACATGACCGCCACGGTTTCCCCGGGGGTGATGCCGCCGGCAATCAGGCCCTTGGCCAGGGCCCGGACCTGGTCCAGGAACTGCTGTGCGGGGACGTCGGCCCAGCCGGCCTGGCCCTTGCGGGAGTACAGCGCATGCACAGGATCCTTGGCGTGCTGCTCCAGGAGCAGGTCCGTCACGTTGCTGCCCGGGTCGAGCTCGACGAGCAGTGCGGTGCTTGCTTCTCTCACAGCCGTTTCTCCGTTCCGGATCCGCCTGGCGGTGGCGGACGTCCCCTGCAATCCTGCCCTAGATCCAGGACGGCATCCACATCCGGAACCGCCAATCCTGGTAGGTAATGGTCTCGGCGGTCCAGACCGGATAGAAGAACGCCGACACGATGACGGCCGTGACCACAAAGAGGGCCACAAGGTACAGCCCGGAACGCCGCCGCCACAGCGGATCGGAGCGCTGCCCCAGAACGAGGCCCAGGCAGTACGCGAGGGCCAGCACGAGGTAGGGCTCGAAGGACACGGCGTAGAAGAAGAACATGGTGCGTTCCGGGTACAGGAACCAGGGGAGGTAACCGGCGGCCACGGCGGCCAGGACCGCCCCCGCACGCCAGTCGCGCCGCCCGGCCCACCAGAACAGCAGGACGCCCAGGCAGACGGCGGCGCCCCACCAGAGAAGCGGGTTGCCGACGGAGAGGATCGCCGTGGTGCAGCTGGCGGTATCGCACCCCGGGCTGCCCGGTTTGGGGGATTCGTAAAAGAAGGATGTGGGCCGGCCGAGCACCAGCCAGCTCCAGGCGCTGGCCTCGTATGGGTGTTCCGAGCTGAGCCCCTGGTGGAACTTGTAGGCCTCGAGATGGTAGTGCGCCAGGGACCGGACGGCATTCGGCAGCCAGCCCCATTCCGCCGAGGGGACCGTCTCCGCCCAGTTCCGGAAGTAGGCGTTCGTGGAGCGGAACCAGCCGGTCCAGGACGCGGCATACACCAGGGCGGCCACCGGGACGATGCTGAGGAACGCCGGAATCCCGTCCTTGAGGATCCCGCCGCTGATCCAGCCGTGGATGCCCGCGATCCGGCGCGCGCTCAGGTCCCAGAAGACCGTCAGCAGCCCGAAGCCGGCCAGGAAGAACAGCGCGGACCATTTCGTGCCGACGGCCAGTCCCAGGCACACACCGGCGGCGAGCCGCCACCAGCGGATCCCGAGCCAGGGACCCGAGGCCAGCCGGAGCAGGCCCGGACGCCCGTCTGGGGAGGCCGCGGCCTGCCGGCCGAGCCGCACGGCCAGCCGGCGCCGGCCGTCGTCGCGGTCCATCAGCAGGGCACCGAACGCGGCCAGCACCCAGAACATCAGGAAGATGTCCAGCAGGGACGTCCGGGACATCACCAGATGATGGCCGTCCACCGCCAGCAGCAGGCCGGCCACCGCCCCGAGGGTCAGCGAGCGGAACAGCTTCTGGGCGATCAGGGCCAGCAGGAAGATGGACAGTGTGCCGGTCAGGGCCGCACCGAATCTCCAGCCGAACGGATTGTCCGAACCGAAGAGCCACATTCCGCCGGCGATCATCCACTTTCCGACCGGCGGGTGGACGACGTACTCGGGGGCGGCGAGCAGCACACCGGGATTGCCGGCGGCAAAGGCGTCATTGGCCTTGTCCGGCCACGCCCGTTCGTAGCCGCTGACCAGGAACGAGTACGCGTCCTTGACGTAGTAGGTCTCGTCGAAGACCAGGCTGCGGGGTGTGTCCAGCCGGACGAAGCGGAGGACTCCGCCCAGGGCCGCGGTGATGACCGGGATGAGCCAGAACCACAGCCGGAGCGAGGGCGGATAGTCCCGCCAGCTCTGGATGCTGCCGATCAGGCGGCTTTTCAGGGCATCAGGAGTGAACGCGTCCGCCGGGCGGCTGACCCAGCGGTGGCCCTCCAGGCTGCGTCCGGTGCTGGTGGCTGGGGCCGCCGATCCGGTGGAACCGGTTTCGACAGGCCGCGCGGGGGTCTGCGTCACGTTGCCCATGCTACCTTTTGCGGCTGGGCCCGGCCGCCAGGCCGGCCTGGTCCGCGGCCGGTTCGTCGGCCCGCACCGCGCGCCGGCAGTAGGCTGGTTGTGTGGACCCTAAACTCAGCAATTCCCCGAATCTTCCCAGCGACGGCCTGCCGGACGACGCCGCGGAGGGCCCCGGTCCCGGGCCCGACGGACGCCCCGGCACGGCCGCGGTTCCGCAAAGCGGCGGACCGGGCCGGATCGTGCTGGCGGCGACCCCGATCGGCAACGTCGGGGACGCCACGTACCGGCTGATCGAACTGCTCACGACGGCGGACATCGTTGCCGCGGAGGACACCCGGCGGCTGCACCGCCTCGTGCAGAACCTGGGCATCACCGTGGCCGGCCGGATCATCAGCTACCACGAGCACAACGAGGCCGCCAAAACCGGTGAGCTGCTGGACCAGGTACGCGCCGGCAAGACCCTCGTTATGGTGACCGACGCCGGAATGCCGTCCGTCTCGGACCCCGGCTTCCGCCTGGTCGAAGGGGCCGTCGCCGCGGGGTTGACGGTCACTGCCGCGCCCGGTCCCTCCGCCGTGCTCACCGCGCTTGCGCTGTCCGGCCTGCCGACCGACCGGTTCTGCTTTGAGGGCTTCCTGCCGCGCAAGGCCGGGGAACGCGCCTCCCGGCTCGCCGACCTCGACGCCGAGCGGCGCACCATGGTCTTCTTCGAGGCCCCGCACCGGCTCGAACCCATGCTCCGGGCGCTCCGGGAGCGCTTCGGCGCGGACCGGCGCGCCGCCGTCTGCCGGGAGCTGACGAAGACCTACGAGGAAGTAATCCGCGGCAGCCTCCGCGAACTGCTGGAGTGGGCCGAGTCCAACGAGGTGCGCGGCGAGATTGCCGTCGTCGTGGGCGGCGCCCCCGAACGCGAACCGGGCACGCCGGAAGACCACGTGGCGGACGTCAACGCGCTCATTGCGCAGGGAATCCGGCTCAAGGAAGCCGTTGCGGCCGTGGCGGAAGACGCCAAAGTCAGCAAACGGGAGCTCTATTCCGCGGTGCTCGCCGCCCGATAGGCGGCCAGCCGCAGGTCCGCCCAAAACGTTGTGCAACTGCACAGCGCAGACGGCCGGACGTGGTGCGGACATGCGTAGACAGTCCGGAGATTGCGGCAGTAGCGTGACAGTAAATCCAGTGCAGTTCCAACGGCATTCGAACAGTGCTGCACGCGATCCCACCCGAACCGCTGACGAGGGAGTCAACCGTGACCGTAACCGCCCAGCCCATTGTTACCGCGGAGCGCGAAAGCGCCCTGCTGGCCTCCGTACCCACCGGTCTGCTGATCAATGGCCGGTGGCAGCCGGCCGCCTCCGGCAAGACCTTCAACGTGGAGGATCCCTCGACGGGCAAGGTCCTGCTGAGCATCGCCGACGCCGGCCCTGTTGACGGGGCCGCGGCATTGGACGCCGCAGCCGCAGCGCAGGAGTCCTGGGCGAAGGTTCCCCCGCGGGAGCGCGGCGAGATCCTGCGGCGGGCCTTCGAACTGGTCACCGCCCGCGCCGAGGACTTCGCGCTGCTCATGACGCTGGAAATGGGCAAGCCGCTGGCCGAGGCCCGCGGCGAGGTTAGCTACGGCGCCGAGTTCCTGCGCTGGTTCTCCGAGGAGGCCGTCCGGGCTTTCGGCCGCTACTCGATGTCCCCGGACGGAAAGTCCCGGCTGCTGGTGACGAAGAAGCCGGTGGGCCCGTGCCTGCTGATCACGCCGTGGAACTTCCCGCTGGCCATGGCGACCCGCAAGGTCGCCCCCGCCGTCGCCGCGGGCTGCACCATGGTGCTGAAGTCGGCGAACCTGACCCCGCTGACCTCGCAGCTGTTCGCGGCCGTCATGCTGGAGGCCGGGTTGCCGGCCGGCGTCTTGAACGTCATCCCGACCTCCACGGCCGGCGCCACCACGGGCCCGCTGATCAAGGACTCCCGGCTCCGCAAGCTTTCCTTCACCGGGTCCACCGAGGTCGGCCGCCGGCTGCTCGCCGATGCCTCGGAAAACGTGCTGCGGACCTCGATGGAGCTCGGCGGCAACGCGCCGTTCGTCGTGTTTGAAGACGCCGACGTCGACGCCGCCGTTGCCGGGGCGATGCTGGCGAAGCTGCGGAACATGGGCGAGGCCTGCACAGCCGCGAACCGGTTCATTGTGCACGAATCCGTCGCGGACGAGTTCGCGGAGAAATTCGCCGCGAAGATGGCGGACATGACGACCGCCCGCGGCACCGAGGCAGCCTCCAAGGTCGGCCCGCTGATCGACGCCAAGAGCCGGGACAAGGTCCACGAGCTTGTGTCCGACGCGGTGTCCGCCGGCGCCGTCGCGGTGATCGGCGGCGCCGCCGTCGAGGGCCCCGGCTACTTCTACCAGCCCACTATCCTCAAGGGTGTCACCGAGGGCACCCGGATCCTGTCCGAGGAAATCTTCGGACCCGTCGCCCCGATCATCACCTTCTCCTCCGAGGACGAGGCGGTCAGGCTGGCGAACAACACCGACTACGGCCTGGTGGCCTACGTCTTCACCCGGGATCTCAACCGCGGCCTCCGGATGGGGGAACGGCTGGAGACCGGCATGCTGGGCCTGAACGCCGGCGTGGTCTCCAACGCCGCCGCACCCTTTGGCGGGGTCAAGCAGTCCGGGCTGGGCCGTGAAGGCGGCCTCGAAGGCATCGAGGAATACCTGTACACGCAGTACATCGGCATCGCCGACCCGTACGCCGGCTAGGAACCGCCCGGGCTCGGGCTGCGCCGGAGCGGTTCAGCCCCGAATCGGTTCAGCTCCGGCGCGGCCAGTGCGACCGGCGCAGCCGGTGCAGTCCGCTCCGGGTCCGCGACCAGACGCCGGCCAGACCGCGCCGCGTGCGCCGGGCCGCGCGGCGCGCGGCCCGGAACGGCGCCGTGGCGCCGCGCCGCCACCCGGCCAGGGTGGAGGCCGGCAGCCAGGCCGCGCGGAACCGCCGGAGCGGCCCGGCATGGGCGCGCAGCGAAGCACGGACCGCTGCGATCCGGTCGGCGGCTGATTCCCCCGGGCCGGCGCTGACAGCAGCCGCGACAGCAACGGCGGAACTGCCGGCGGCGCGGTCCGCGGTTCCGTCGCCGTCTGGCCCGGAGGGCGGGCGGCCGTACTGCCGGCGTTCGAACTCGGCAGTCAGTGAACGGACAGCCCCGTGGGCGTCCGCGTCCGTGCCCTCCGGTTCTCCGAGCACCCGGGACAAGCGCAGCCGGTCGGAGAAATGGCGGGGAGTCTCACTGCTCTGCGGCGGCACGCCGAAGTCGGTGGCGAGGTCGCGCAGTTCCGCCCAGGCCTGCAAGCCCGCGGCACGGTCGGCCCGGGGACCGTTCAGCCGCCGGCGGCGCAGGGCGGTGCGGGCCAGGTGCGGGGACGCAAGCAGCAGCCCGAGGAGCAGCAGGACGCCGGCGCTGTACAGCGCGGGCAGCAACCTGGCCACCGCGTCGGCCGGGGCGGCAGCGCCCGGGAGCGGCAGCGGCGTGCCGCCGGGAAGCGGCCCGGTGGCGCTGTTGCTTGGAATGAGGCCGTCGTTGTTTTCATTGGTGCTGGC
Organism: Arthrobacter ginsengisoli; assembly: GCF_031456935.1. Lineage (NCBI taxonomy): Bacteria > Bacillati > Actinomycetota > Actinomycetes > Micrococcales > Micrococcaceae > Arthrobacter > Arthrobacter ginsengisoli. Next base: position 138,035 of record NZ_JAVDVQ010000002.1, read on the forward strand.
ACCGCTGGGGGCTGCGGCCTCCGTGGCGTAGGACGGCACCACTCCGCGCGAGGGGGTTGGCTCGAAGGGGATCCAGCCCAGTCCCTGGAAGTACAGTTCCGGCCAGGCGTGGGCGTCACGGGCATCGACCTCATATTCCGGCAGGGCACCCTGGCCCCCGATCGAGACCGTGGCGCCGGTGGGGCGGCCCGGGGCATAGCCGACGGCAATCCGGCTGGGGATGCCTTCCAGCCGGGCCATGACGGCCATGGCTGAGGCGAAGTGGATGCAGTATCCGCTCTTCTGGGTCAGGAAGTCTGCCAGCACGGACAATCCGTTGCCATCATAGCCGCCCTGAACCGGCGACTGCAGCGAGTAGCTGAAATCGACCGAGCGCAGGTACCGCTGGATCGCCATGGCCCGTGCGTACGGGGTGTTGCTGCCCGCGGTCACGGCCTCGGCGGTGTTACGCACGATCTCCGGGACGTTGTCCGGGGGCCGGACGAACTGGTCGGGGACGCCCTGCACCGGACCGGTGGCCTGTGCCAGCAAGTCCGGGGTGAGCTGCGGCGCCACGGAGAGCACCACGTACTGCTGGTCGCGGGAATTGGCGTCGACGCCCTTGATGCTCAGCGTGGCAGGGTCCCAGCTCCAGCGGCCGGTGAGGCCGTTGACCGCCTCCGGGGCGAAGGGCACCGGCAGGTAGGGGCTGGTGAACCGCCCGGTGTTGACTGCGGTGACCACCCGGACTTCCGTGGCGGCGGACTCGAAGCCCGAATCCATCCGGCCGGTGCCCAGCCGGCGGGTGTCATCGCGGTCATCCGGCGCCCAGGTGTCGCCGTTGAAACTGTCCACGGTCACCGAGCGCAGGTAGGGCGTGCTCGCGGCGTTGGTGGCAAAGGTGATCCGGCCGTCACCGGTGGGGCTGCGCAGGTTGTTGCCCAGGCTGATCATCGGGTTGAGCCCGGTGGCCGAGCCGAAGGGGTTCAGCCGTGATCCCTGCGGGAAGGTTCCCTGGTCGAATCCCGGGATCACCAGCTGGAGCAACAGGGTAAGGATCAGCGCCACGGCCCCGGTCAGGGCACCGCGGCGGAACTGGCCCGGGTTGCGGGCGGTGTCCGCTCCGGTCCGTGAGTCGGGCGCGAACCAGTGGCTGCAGCCCAGGATCAGCAGGTAACCCGCGGCGGCTGCCGCGAAACCCAGCGCGCCGACACTCTGCGGTTTGATCATGGCGGGAACGATGAGGATGGCGAGGATCCCGAGGCCGCTCGTGGCCGGCAGGGCCAGCGGATAGGCGAGGGCATCGACCAGGATCACCAGCAGTCCCAGGGCAGCGCAGACCAGCAGGACGATGCCGGCGTTCGGGGCCACCGGGGCGCTTTCGGCGAGGACAGTCTCACTGGCCCGGCGCAAATACCGGCCCAGCTGCGTCATGGTGGACCCGGAGGGGATGAAGCCCAACAAGCTGTGCGGGCGGAAGAAGGTGAAGGTCAGGATCAGCACGAGCGCCGCCAGCGCACCAGCAGTCACGAAAATGCTGCGCCACCGGAGGGCCCGGAGCCCTGCCATGGTGAAGGCCACTGTGAGGACCGTGGAGAGGACGGGGGAGTACCAGGCCCAGCCCCGCAGTACCCCGTTGAGGCTCAGTGCTGCACCGGCGACGGCGACTGCGACCGCCAGGGCCATCAGCCACGGCTGCCCGCCGACCTTTGCCGGGGCCTTCTGCCTGCCGGGAACGGAACCCGGGGCAGGGACCGCCGAACCGGCCCGCGCTTCCGGGCCGGGGCGGCCGGAGTGAACGCCCGAGCCGCGTTGGGGTGTCAGCGTCATCGCCGGACCCCCGCTCCGCGCCGCACGTCGGCGGCGGCCGCCAGCGGCGCGGTCCCGCCCTCGTCGAAGGCCGTCCACGCTGCGGGCAGAGGCGTCGACGGGGAGACTGCCACCGCCCGCCAGCCGCCCAGCCGGAGGGTCTCCAGCACATCGTCGAGGTCCCGGGCCCGCTCCGTGATGAGCAAGGCAAATGCGTTGGCGGCAAAACCGGCGGCCGGGGCCAGCGCCCGGGCCTCGGCCGGCGTGAGGCTGCCGAGGATCGCCAGGACGGGCCCGCGCAGCCGGTGGGCTGCCAGTTTGTCCATCAGCCGGTCGTCGAACGGCTGCGGGCCGGCGTCCCCGCCGGCGGGGTGCCGGCCCGGGGTCCGGGGGGACACGGCCTCCCTCGGGTCCCGGCGGAGGTGGTGGGACCCGGTCAGCTGGATCGCCGCCAGGCTTTCCGCGACGGACTGCAGCCCGGCCGCGCCGGCGTACTCCTCGGCGTCCGGTTCGTGGGCGGACGGTGAATGCTGGAATGCCGGTTCGCCGGCGGCGTCGAGGAACCGCAGCGAGTAGTTCCGCTCGGCCAGATGCGCGCCGATGGACATGGCGGCCGTCACGGCCCACTCGAAGGTGTCACTCGTCAGGGGCTCGTGGTCCGAACCGGGGCCGCCGCGGTGGCCGGCTCCGCGGTCCTCCGTCCCGCGCGACCCGGCGCCCGCGGGGTGCTGGGCGGCACGCGGGCCCGAACCGGCGGCGAAGCCGCCGCGGGTGAAGGCCGGGAACCGCTGGTCCAGGATGATCGTTGCCTCCGGAGTGGTGACGGACTCCTCCTGACGGACCATCAGCTCCCCGTGCCGCGCCGTCGCCGCCCAGTGCACGCGGCGCATCGGGTCGCCGTGACGGTACTCCCGGGTCATGACGTCGTCGTCGCTCGGGTTGGCCCGGATCCGCGTGGAGGTGACGCCGTCGTGCCCCCTGGCGCCGGCCAGCCCGGTAACGGGAAGGTCGACGGCGGCGGGCGTTACGGTGAGTAGGTCGCCGTCGTCGATGGCGTGGCGGTGCAGGGACAGCCCAAAGGGGTCGCTGAACTCGGCCGTGACCGGCCCGATCACGAACTGGCCGCGCTTTCCGGAGCGCAGATGGTATTCATAGCGGCTGGTTCCGCCGGCGGCCGAGCGCGCCGGGAAGCGGAACACCGGGGATTCCCCGAAGCGGGCGGGCAGGCGCTCCTCCATCAGCGCGTGGCCGGTGCCGGTTCCGGTCCTTGCGACGGCCAGCCGGACGGTCGTCGTCGCCGACGTTTCGACGCTGCCGGGGCTGAACTCCCGGTAGACCTGGAAATTCGGTTTGAGCAAGCGGGTTCCGGCCAGCGAGAGCAGCGGCAGGACAAACAACAGGATGGCCAGCGCCAGCAGGTCACGCCGTCCCAGCACCTGGGCTGCCAGCAGGAACACCGCTCCGGCGCCGAGCAGCCCCCAGCCGCGGCTGGTGAAGATATGCCGCGGGAACCGGGACATCAGCGCCATGGCCGAGCCACCCCTAGCGGCGGTTCGGCAGGGTGGCGGCCGGCGCCGCAGCCATTTCCGGGCTGACCGGAAGCTTCGCCAGGATGGCACGGATAACGCTCTGGGCGGTTTCGCCGCTGCCCGCGGCTTTGCGGTCCAGGATGATCCGGTGCGCGAGCACGGCTTCGGCCACACTGACGACGTCGTCCGGCAGCACAAAATCCCGGCCTTCCAGGGCCGCGGTGGCCTTGGCTGCGCGCAGCAACTGGAGCATGGACCGCGGGCTGGCGCCGAGCCGCAACATCCCGCTGTCCCTCGTTGCCCGGCCCAGGGATACGGTGTACTCCTTGATCGACTGGGAGACGTAGACCTGCCGGACCGTGGCGATCATCGAGGCGACCTCGCCGGCGGTGACGACGGCGGTGACCCGGGTCAGCGGCGACGTTGCCTGGTGGGTTTCCAGCATTTCCATCTCGGCGTCCTTGTCCGGGTAGCCCATGGAGATCCGGGCCATAAAGCGGTCACGCTGCGCCTCGGGGAGCGGGTAGGTGCCCTCCATTTCGATCGGGTTCTGCGTGGCCACCACCATAAAGGGCTCGTCGAGCTTGTAGGACGTGCCGTCCACGGTGACCTGGTGTTCCTCCATGCATTCCAGCAGGGCAGACTGGGTCTTGGCCGAGGCGCGGTTGATTTCGTCGCCAATGACGATGTTGGCGAACACCGCCCCCGGCCGGAACTCGAAGGACCTCGATGCCTGGTTGTAGATGGACACGCCGGTGACATCGGAGGGGAGCAAATCCGGGGTGAACTGGATGCGGCTCACCGAACAGTCGATGGTCCGGGCCAGCGTCTTCGCGAGCAGGGTCTTGCCGACCCCGGGGACGTCCTCGAGGAGCAGATGGCCCTGGGCCAGGAGCACGGTGAGGGCCAGCCTGGCCGCTTCTGCTTTGCCGTCGATCACGGTGTTGATGGCGGTCAGGATGCGCTCGCTGGCGGAACGGAACTCCTCCGCGGTCAGGGCGGCGGGCGGCGGGGCAGGGCGCCGGGGCACCGGGAGACCGGCCATGGCGGAGTCTTCCCTGTGGCCCTGGCCTCCGGGGAGAGCTTCGTCTAGGGAGATGCGGTGGTAGTCCATCGGTAGCCTCTCAGCCCTGGTGGGTTCCCGACCTTCCGTTGCCTGCAGCCGGTGTTTATAACAGAGTACTAACACAACTGCCGACCCTGACAGAGAGTTCGCGGGGGAAATCTGCGCGTCGCTGCCGGCCACTAAATGGCGCAGGCAGGTTAAATCCCGGACCGGGTCCGGTTCATCAAGCCAGGGGCCCGCGGTTAAGGTGGACAGATGACCAATCCGCTGACTCCCGTTCCGTTCCGCGCGCCCGGCAGCGATGGCACCGGAAAACAGGGCTTCCCGCCGTCCCCGGAACCGCTTCCGGTGCCGGTGATGGACAACCACACGCACCTCGATTTCGCCACCAACGACCTGTTAGTCAGCATCGGTGACGCCCTGGATGCCGCCGAAGCCGTGGGGGTCCAGGGTGCTGTTCAGGTCGGATGCGACCTCGAATCCTCCAGATTCACCGTGCAGGCGGTGGAGCTGGATCCGCGGCTGCTGGGCGCCGTTGCCCTCCACCCCAATGACGCGCCCGGCTATGCGGCCCGCGGCGAACTGGACGAGGCCCTGGCCGAGATCGAGGCCCTCGCGGCGCACCCAAGGATCCGGGCGATCGGCGAAACCGGCCTGGATTTCTTCCGCACCCAGGGTGAGGGGCTGGCCCATCAGCGCCACTCCTTCCGGCGGCACATCGACATTGCCAAACGACTGGGGCTGACGCTGCAAATCCACGACCGCGACGCCCACGACGACGTCGTTCAGGTGCTGCGGGAGGAAGGCGCCCCCGAGCGGGTGGTCTTCCACTGCTTCTCCGGCGGGGAGGAGCTGGCCCGGATCTGCAACAGCGAGGGCTGGTACATGTCGTTCGCCGGGACGCTGACCTTCAAAAACGCGGCCAATCTCCGGGCTGCACTGGCCATCGCTGAACCCGAACGGATCCTGGTTGAGACGGACGCGCCGTTCCTCACGCCACATCCGCACCGGGGACGTCCGAACGCGAGCTACATGGTGCCGTATACCGTCCGGGCGATAGCCGAATTGACTGGATGGGAACTCTCGGAACTGTGTTCCCGGATCGCCGGAAATTCGGTGCAGGCATACGGATCCTGGGACTGATGTGACGAAAAACAACGCCGCCTGATAAATACCGGGTATGCAGAATTTGTTGGCTGCTTTATAACGCTCCGGTTACAGTGGACAACTATTAGCCGGGGTCGGGGAAGGCCTTCGGATAATTCACTCCTGCAGGGCGCGCAACGTGGCGAACGAACCATGGGCGCGCTCTCGTTTGTGAGTGTGGCAGTGCACACAGCTGCCGTGGACTTCATGCACCCTTGCGGGTGCTGCCCCAGGGCTGTCTGCGGCGGGTGGAACCGTGCACTTTTCCCCGTGCCCGGATGGTCCAAAAGATACGGGCAATCGTGGTCAAGTTCTTTACATCGGATGGCAAGCTCAGCTTCGTCAAGGTCGGCACGCAATTCGTGGTGGTCGTGGCGCTCGTGCTGGGACTGGTCGCCTTCGTCGGCAACAACAAGACGGTCACCCTCAACGTCGACGGCAAAGTGAGCTCGGTCCAGACCTTCGGCGGTACCGTCGGCCAGGTCGTCAAGGGCGCCAACCTCGAACTCCAGTCCGCCGACCGGGTCACGCCTGCTGCCGACTCCCATGTACAGGACGGCTCCGTCATCAACGTCAACCTCGCCAAGGCCGTCAAGGTCAGCCTGGACGGCGCGGAGCGGACCATCAGCACCACCTCGCCCACCGTCGAGGGCCTCGTGACGGAACTCGGCGTGGCCAGCGCCTCGGAACTGTCCGTTCCGAAGGACGCGCAGCTCGCCGTCTCCGGTTCCTTCGTTTCCATCTCGACGCCGAAGACCGTGAGCATCGTCGCTGACGGCAAGGCCGACAAGGCCACCACAACCGCCTCCGACGTCGCCCAGGTCCTCGCCGACGCCGGCATCACGCTGGGTGCCAGCGACCGCGTCTCGCAGCCGGGCAACGCACCGGTGGTCAATGACATGGTGATCAAGGTTTCCCGTGTGGACGCCAGCAAAACGGCAGAGGCGACCGAGGCCGTGTCCTTCGAAACCCTCACCACCGAGGACGCCTCCATGGTCAAGGGTGAGAAGAAGGTGACCCAGGCAGGAGTGGCCGGCACCATCAACAAGAGCTTCAAACTGGTCCTCGTCGACGGCCGCGAGGCCTCCCGCACCTTGGTGTCCCAGTCCGTCAGCACCCAGCCGGTCACCGAAAAGGTCACGGTCGGCACCAAGCCCAAGCCGGCAGCCCAGGCCGGCGCCAACACCGGCGCAGCAGCCCCGGCCATGATGAACGAAGCCATGTGGGACAAGATCGCGCAGTGCGAATCCACCGGCAACTGGTCCGTCAACAACGGCAACGGCTACTACGGCGGACTCCAGTTCGACATCCGGACCTGGCTCGGAGCCGGCGGCGGCGCTTACGCCCCGAACGCCAGCCTCGCCAGCAAGGCCCAGCAGATCGACATCGCCAACCGCGTTTACGCGCAGCGTGGCCTGCAGCCCTGGGGCTGCGGTTGGGCAGCCTCAAGCTAACCCGGCCCCCGACAGGCCCCGCAGTTCCTGCTGGGGGCGGGGGACATGACATGGCACGGCGACCGCAGCGGCTGACCACGGCTGCGGACGCCCGGCGAAGGCCGGGTCCGGTTCACGGACCCGGCCTTCGCCGTGCCCGGGCCGGCCGGCGGGATAGGATACCTAGGTGACCGAACCGACCCCCGCCGCGCCAGGCAGTACGCCAACCACCGCCCCGAACAACAGGCCGGCAAACGCCCCTGCACCCCTGATGGGCGCCTCGGACATCCGCAGGCTGGCAGAGGAGAGCGGGGTCCGCCCCACCAAAACCCTGGGCCAGAACTTCGTCATCGACGGCAACACCATCCGCCGGATCGTCACCGCTGCGGACATCCACCCGGACGAGACGGTCCTGGAAGTTGGCCCCGGGCTCGGGTCCCTCACCCTGGGGTTGCTGGACGCCGCCCGCTCGGTCGTCGCCGTCGAGATCGACCCGGTCCTCGCCGGCAAACTCCCCGAAACCGTCGCCCAGTGGCGGCCGGACGCCGTCGGGAATTTCCACCTCGTCCTCGCCGACGCCATGCGCGTCACCGAGCTCCCGGTGCAGCCGACCGCGCTCGTGGCGAACCTTCCCTACAACGTTGCCGTCCCGGTGGTCCTGCACCTGCTGCAGCGCTTCCCGAGCCTCCGCCACGGCCTGGTCATGGTTCAGGACGAGGTGGCGGACAGGCTTGCTGCCGGGCCGGGGTCCAAAACCTACGGCGTTCCCTCGGTCAAGGCGGCCTGGTACAGCAGCATGCGCAAAGCCGGGGTGATTGGCATGAACGTCTTTTGGCCCGCGCCCAAGATCCATTCCGGCCTCGTGTCGTTCACCCGCCGGGAGGCTCCCGTCACCACGGCCACCCGGGAACAGGTATTTGCCGTTATCGATGCGGCCTTCGCCCAGCGCCGCAAGACGCTTCGCGCAGCCCTGGCCGGCTGGGCCGGGGGCGCCGCCGAGGCTGAACGCTGCCTGCGCGCCGCCGGCGTCGACCCCAGCGCGCGCGGCGAAGTGATCGACATCGCGGCGTTTGCCAGGATCGCGGAAGCACACGAGCAGCCGGTCCCGTGAACCCGGCTGCGGCCCGGGAAAGGTGAAGCCGGACCCGGGCCGTGCTTGGACCCGGACGCTGCCATGCCATAGCGTGGAGCCATGAACGCAGTGAGAGGGCGCTTTTCCGCGAGGACTGTCCGGGTCAAGGCTCCCGGCAAGGTTAACGTCTCACTGGATGTCGGACCCCTGCGACCGGACGGCTACCACTCCGTGGCCAGTGTCTTCCTTGCGGTGTCCCTCTACGAAGAGGTGGCCGCGACCAGCACGGATACCGGGGAAATCACCGTCAGCCTCAGCCCGGCAAGCACCCTCGATCTGGACGGCGTCGACATCCCCCTGGATGAGCGCAACCTGGCCTACAAGGCCGCCGCGATCATGACCGATGTCTCCGAGCACTCCACCGGAGTCCATCTGGAGATCACCAAGCGGGTGCCCGTGGCCGGCGGCATGGGCGGCGGCTCGGCCGACGCGGCAGCCACCCTCCTTGCCTGCGACGCGCTGTGGAACAGCGGGCTCTCGCGCGACGAACTTGCCCACCTGGCAGCGGAACTCGGCGCCGACGTGCCGTTCTCCCTGCTCGGCGGAACCGCCGTCGGGCTCGGCGTGGGCGACGAACTCTCCCCGGCGCTCGTCAAGGCCCAGACCGACTGGGTCCTGGTGACCGCGGACTTCGGCCTGCCCACGCCCGAGGTCTACCGGACGCTGGACCGGTTGCGGGCGGACGAAAGGGGAGCGGTCGAGGAACCCGCCGCGGTGGACCCGATGATCCTCCAGGCCCTGCGCAGCGGCGACGCCGATGCCTTGAGCCGGGTGCTGGTGAACGATCTTCAGCGCGCCTCGATTGAGCTGGCGCCCAGCCTCCGGGACACCCTCGGACTCGGTGAATCACTGGGTGCGATCGCCGGAATCGTCTCCGGCTCCGGGCCGACCGTCGCGTTGCTGTCGCACAGCCCGGCGGCTGCCGAGGGACTTGCCGAAGACCTCCGGCACCACGGCCTCGACGCCCTGGCCGTGCACGGCCCGGTTCACGGGGCGCGCATCATCTCCGATACGCTCCTTTAATAGGATTGCCGTCATCCGCACGGCGTATATGGCCTGGATCGATCCGGCCTGTCCAATCTGACCGACATTATTTTCTCCAGGAAAGCAGTTCCCAGTGGCACACCTGCTCGGCGGCGAGAACCTCACGGTCTCGTATGCAACCCGCACCGTCCTCGACGGCATCACCCTCGGCCTTGAAGAGGGCGACCGGATCGGCATGGTCGGCCGCAACGGCGACGGCAAGTCGACCCTGATGCGGCTGCTGGCAATGCGCTCCACACCGGACTCCGGCCGCGTGACCAAGCGCAGCGAGGTCAACATCGGCTACCTGGACCAGAGCGACGTGCTCGACGGCGACCTCACCGTCGGGGCTGCGATCGTGGGGGACCAGGCCGACTATGAATGGGCCCGCAATCCCCAGATCCGCGAGGTGATGGGCGGGCTTGTGTCCGACGTCGACTGGCACGCCAATGTGCACGCGCTTTCCGGCGGGCAGAAGCGCCGTGTGGCGCTGGCCAAGCTGCTGATCGAGGACCACGACGTCATCATGCTCGACGAGCCCACCAACCACCTCGACGTCGAAGGCGTCGCGTGGCTGTCCCGGCACCTGAAGTCCCGCTGGCGGGCCAACCAGGGCGCCTTCCTCGTCGTCACGCACGACCGCTGGTTCCTCGACGAAGTCTGCACCAAGACCTGGGAAATCCACGACGGCATCATGGACCCGTTCGACGGCGGCTACGCAGCCTACGTGCTGGCCCGCGCTGAACGCGACCGCTCCGCCTCCGTGGTGGAAAGCAAGCGCCAGCAGCTCGTGAAAAAGGAGCTGGCCTGGCTCCGGCGCGGTGCCCCGGCCCGCACGGCCAAGCCCAAATTCCGGATCGAGGCAGCCAACGCCCTGATTGCCGACGTCCCCGAGCCGCGCGACTCGACTGCGCTGAGCAAGATGGCCACCGCCCGGCTCGGCAAGGACGTCCTGGACCTCGAGAATGTCTCGCTGGACTTCCTCGGCGGCGACGCCGGGCAAAAGCTCTTCGACAACATCACGCTGCGGCTTGCGCCCGGCGAGCGGCTGGGCCTGGTCGGCGTCAACGGCGCCGGCAAGACCACCCTGCTGAAACTGCTTAACGGCGAGATCCAGCCCAGCTCCGGGAAGGTCAAGCGCGGCAAGACGGTGGTCACCGCGGTCCTCACCCAGGAGGTCAAGGAGCTCGACGACGTTTCGGACCTGCGCGTCATCGAAGTGATCGAGCGGGAGAAGCGCTCGTTCAATGTCGGCGGCAAGGAATTCACCGCCGGCCAGCTGGTGGAGCAGCTTGGCTTCACGAACGAGAAGCAGTGGACGCCGGTCAGGGACCTCTCCGGTGGCGAACGCCGGCGGCTGCAGCTGCTGCGCCTGCTCGTGGGCGAGCCGAATGTGCTGATGCTCGATGAGCCCACCAATGACCTCGACACCGACACCCTGGCCGCCGTCGAGGACGTGCTGGACGGCTGGCCGGGCACGCTTGTCGTCGTCAGCCACGACCGCTACCTGTTGGAGCGCGTCACGGACCACCAGATGGCGCTCCTGGGCGACGGCAAGATCCGGGCGCTGCCGCGCGGCGTGGACCAGTATCTGGAACTGCGCGAAGCGGCGCTGGCCGGTTCCACGCTCACCGGTGGCGGCAACCCCGTCATCGCAGCCAGCGGCAGCTCCGCACCGGCCGCGGCCGGACCCTCGGAAGCCGAAAAGCGGGACGCCCGCAAGGCCAAGAACCGGATCGACCGGCAGTTGGGCAAGCTCCGGCAGCAGGAAGACAAGATCCACGCCCAGATGACCGCCGCGGCCGCCGACGCTTCCGCCGCCGGTAAACTCGCCGAACTCAACAAGAAACTCAAGGACCTCGCGGTCGAACGTGAAGCCCTCGAACTCGAATGGCTGGGAGCCCTCGAAGTCCTCGGCGAATAGGCGCACGGGCCGGGGGACATGCCCAGTCTGTTAAGGCATGGCTGGACATGCCCCCCGCTCGGCTCAATTCCCTCTGGACATGTCCCTTGGTTGACTCAATTCCCTCTGGACATGTCCCTTGGGGCAGGCCACGGGTGGACATATTGGTGTTATGTCCACTCAGCGGGGCAAGGGGAGGGCATGTCCCGCGGTGGCGCCCAGAGCCCAGGCTCCGTCCCTTGGGTGACTCAATTCCCTCAGGTCATGTCCCTGGTTCCCTTTGGACATGTCCCCTGGTTGACACAATTCCCTCTGGACATGTCCCTTGGGGCAGGCAACGCGTGGACATATTGGTGTTATGTCCACTCCTTCTGGCAAGGGGAGGGCATGTCCCGCGGGGGCGCTCAGAGCCCCAGGCCCTGTCCCGCGGGGTAACGGGCGCCAGAGACCCAGGCCCGGGCCCGCCGCTGCCGCAGGCGGGGCTGGCCAGCCCCGGCACTAGTCGTCGCTGCGGAGTTCCGGGTCCTTTTGCAGGCCGGTGAGGCCGTTCCAGGCGAGGTTGACCAGGTGGGCGGCTACCTCGCGCTTGTCAGGTGTGCGGCTGTCCTGCCACCACTGGCCCGTCATCGCCACCATTCCCACCAGCATCTGCGCGTACATGGCGCCGTCGGCCGAGGTGAACCCGCGGCGGGCAAACTCGTCGGCCAGAATATACTCCACGCGGGCCGTGACGTGGGAGAGCAGCGTGGAGAAGGCTCCCTCGGGCTGCGCCGGCGGGGCATCGCGCATGAGGATACGGAACCCCTCGGCGCGGTCCTCGATGTAGCTCAGCAGCGCCAGGGCGGCCCTCTCAACCATGACACGCGGCTTGGCTTCCTCGGACAATGCGTCGTTGATGGAGCCCAGCAGGATCCGGAACTCGAATTCGACGACCTGCGTGTACAGGCCTTCCTTCGACCCGAAGTGCTCGTAGATCACCGGTTTCGAGACGCCTGCGGCAGCGGCTATCTCCTCGATCGTGGTCCCGTCGAGACCGCGGAGCGCGAAGAGTCCCCGGCCGACGCCGATCAGCTGGCTGCGGCGCTGGGGCCCCGTCATCCGGATCCGGGGAACGTAGTCGGCGGACCGTACGGGTCTGCGGCTGCGGCCCTCCGCCCCGCCAGGTACGCCTATGCCGTTGCTCACAGCACCATCATGCCCCAGATCACCCGCCGGGAGGGCGCGGCGGCGCCCCGTCGCAGCGGTCGCCACCCCGGGCAGCGCAGTATGGCAGAATTGACTCTCGTGCCACAGGCTTACCGCCCTGGCACGGTCCGCCCTGGTGTAATGGCAGCACCCCGGCCTTTGGAGCCGTGGAGTATAGGTTCGAGTCCTATGGGCGGAACCGCTGCGCGTCGAGGGGCCGGAAACGGCACCCGGCGGGCGCGGCCCGGTGTGAGTCCAGTAGGATGAACCTGGCGCCGTGACCGGAGTCTTGTCCGGCCAAGCCGCGCGGATCCGGCAACCGGGGCGCCCCCACCAGGCCTCAGCCGCCGGCCACCCAGATCCACCGGGCAGCGGCATGAGCTAAGCCACTGAACAAGGAGAGCCCGTACGTGAGCCCCGAGAAGACCGGCCCAGCTGCCGTCATCGTCCTAGCTGCGGGTGCCGGTACCCGGATGAAATCCCGTACCCCGAAAATCCTCCACGAGATCGGCGGCCGGTCCCTCGTCGGGCACGCCCTGCACGCGGCCCGCACGATCCGGCCGCAGGAACTGGCGCTCGTCGTCCGGCACGAACGCGACCTCGTGGCCGACCACATCGCCGCCGTCGACCCTGACGCCCTGATCGTCGACCAGGACGACATCCCCGGAACCGGCCGCGCCGTCGAAGCGGCCCTCGACGCGCTGGACGCGCGCCACCCCCGGGCGCTGCTCAGCGGAACCGTCGTCGTCACCTACGGCGACGTGCCCCTGCTCACCGGAGAACTGCTCGCCGAACTCGTTGCCAGCCACGAGGCCGGGCGCAACGCCGTGACCGTCCTGACCGCCGTCCTGGACGATGCCACCGGCTACGGCCGCATCCTCCGGGCTGCGGACGGATCCGTCACCGGCATCCGGGAGCACAAGGACGCCACGGACACCGAACGCGAGATCCGCGAGATCAACTCCGGCATCTACGCGTTCGACGCCGCAGTGCTCCGCGACGCGCTGGCCCACGTCACGACCGACAACGCCCAGGGCGAGAAATACCTCACCGACGTCCTGGGCCTGGCCCGTGCCGCCGGCGGCCGGGTCGCCGCCGTCGTCACGGAAGACCGCTGGCAGGTCGAAGGCGCCAATGACAGGGTCCAGCTCTCGGCCCTTGGCGCCGAACTCAACCGGCGCACCGTCGAGGCCTGGATGCGCGCCGGTGTCACCGTCGTCGACCCGGCCACCACCTGGATCGACGCCACCGTGACCCTCGAGACGGACGTGCGGCTGCTGCCCAACATCCAGCTGCACGGCACCACCACGGTGGCGCGGGACGCCGTCGTCGGCCCCGACACGACCCTCAGCGATGTCCTGGTCGGGGAAGGCGCCAAGGTCGTCCGAACGCACGGTTCCGGCGCCGTGATCGGTGCCAAGGCGAGCGTCGGCCCGTTTACCTACCTGCGCCCCGGCACCGTCCTCGGCGAGACCGGCAAGATCGGCGCCTTCTACGAGACCAAGAACGTCACCATCGGCCGCGGCTCCAAACTGTCCCACCTCGGCTACGCCGGCGACGCCGAGATCGGCGAAGACACGAACATCGGCTGCGGAAACATCACCGCGAACTACGACGGCGAGAAGAAGCACCGCACGGTCATCGGTTCCGGCGTGCGCACCGGCTCCAACACCGTCTTCGTGGCTCCCGTCCAGGTCGGCGACGGCGCCTACAGCGGCGCCGGTGCGGTGATCCGCCGCGACGTGCCGCCCGGTGCCCTCGTACTGTCCCTGGCCAAGCAGCAGAACTCCGAGGGCTGGGTCCTCACGAACCGGCCCGACTCGATTTCCGCGTCCCTCGCCCAGGCGTCCGGCGCCACCATAACTTCCTCCAGTACTCCGGCATCGACAGAAGAGGGCTAGCAAAAATGAGCGAAATTACGGCACACGGCGAGAAGAAGCTGGTGCTTGCCGCTGGGCGCGCGCATCCTGAGCTGGCGAGGGAAATCGCCAAGGAGCTCGGAACCGAGCTGCTGCCCCTGGATGCCTACGACTTCGCCAACGGCGAGATCTACGTCCGGGCCGGTGAGAGTGTGCGGGGCACCGATGCCTTCGTCATCCAGGCGCACCCCGCCCCGCTGAACAACTGGCTGATGGAACAGCTGATCATGATCGATTCGCTCAAGCGGGCCTCCGCCAAGCGCATCACCGTGGTGTCCCCGTTCTACCCCTACGCCCGGCAGGACAAAAAGGGCCGCGGCCGCGAGCCCATCTCCGCGCGGCTGATCGCCGATCTGTACAAGACCGCCGGTGCCGACCGCATCATGAGTGTGGACCTGCACACCTCGCAGATCCAGGGCTTCTTCGACGGCCCCGTGGACCACCTGATGGCCATCCCGCTGCTCGCGGACTACATCCGCACCCGCGTCGGGTCGGACAACGTCACGGTCGTCTCGCCGGACACCGGCCGGGTCCGCGTCGCCGAACAGTGGGCCGAGCGCCTCGGCGGTGCGCCGCTGGCTTTCGTGCACAAGAGCCGCGACCTGACCGTCCCGAACCAGGCCATCTCCAAGACGGTTGTCGGCCAGGTCGAAGGCCGCACCTGCGTCCTGATCGACGACATGATTGACACCGGCGGGACCATTTCCGGCGCCGTCCAGGTGCTCAAGAACGCCGGCGCCAAGGATGTCATCATCGCCGCAACGCACGCCGTCTTCTCCGACCCCGCGGCCCGGCGGCTGTCCGAGTCCGGCGCCCGCGAGGTCGTCGTCACGAACACCCTGCCGATCGACGTCAGCAAGCGCTTCCCGCAGCTCACCGTGCTGTCCATCGCACCGCTGATCGCCCGCGCCATCCACGAAGTGTTCGACGACGGCTCGGTCACCAGCCTGTTCGACGGCAACGCCTGACACCCCGGGCTAAGCCCACTCCAGCGTCCGCCAGCGCGGGACCGTTTTCATGAAACCGGCCCCGCACTGGTACCGTTGAACCGAAACCTTGGCGAGGGAGAGCGCCGGTAATCCGTATTAATGAAAAATTAATCGGTCACCGGACTGCTGGTCTCCGTTATCGACTGGGTCTGAATCTCCCTTCGGAAGGGTGGCCTCACGGCCACCCGGCGTTGAAGGTCGCAAACAGACCTCCGCCCTTGCTGAACACCCGCTATTCCACGAGGAGATACCCATGGCTGAGCAGAAGCTCGCAGCAGAAGTACGCACCGAATTCGGCAAGGGCTTTGCCCGCCGGGCCCGCATGGAAGGCCTCATCCCGGCCGTCATCTACGGCCACGGCGCCGAGCCGATGCACATCACCCTTCCGGCCAAGTCCACCACCCTGGCAGTCCGCGTTGCCAACGCCCTCCTGACCCTGGACATCAACGGCGAACAGCACCTCGCCCTGGTCAAGGACATCCAGCGCAACCCGATCAAGCAGATCATCGAGCACCTCGACCTCCTGACCGTCCGCCTGGGCGAGAAGGTCACCGTGGACGTTCCCGTGCACCTGACCGGTGAGCTCGCCCCGGGCAACGTGTACAACCAGGAAATGACCACCGTCTCCCTTGAGGCCGAGGCTACCCACCTGCCGACCGCCATCGAGGTCAGCATCGAGGGCCGCACCGCCGGCGAGCACATCCACGCTTCCGACCTGGTCCTGCCGGGCGGCTCCGTCCTGCTGGCCGACGCCGAGGCCCTCGTCGTGCACATCTCCGAGGCCACCGAGGTCTCCGAGGAAGAAGCATCCGCCGAGACCACCGAAGGTTCGTCGGTGTCAACCGAAACTGCGTAATTCCGGCAAATCCTCCGGCGGCCGGGTCCCTCAGGGGCCCGGCCGCCGTCGTCTCCGCCGCCTTGCGCCCGCCCCCTCAGCCCGCAACCGGCCCGCCTTAGCGAAAGACTGATCCATGACTGACACCTGGCTGATCGTAGGCCTTGGCAACCCGGGGGCCGAGTACGCCCACAACCGGCACAACGTCGGACAGATGGTCCTCGACGAACTCGCTTCGAGGATCGGCAGCGGCTTTAAGTCCCACAAGTCCCGGGCCCAGGTCCTCGAAGGCCGGTTCGGCATCGGCGGACCACGGGTGGTGCTCGCCAAGCCGCTGAGCTACATGAACGTGTCCGGCGGTCCGGTTTCGGCCCTGGCCAGGTTTTATGACGTCGAGCCCGGTCACGTCATCGCCGTGCACGACGAAATCGATATCCCCTTTAATACGGTGAAGCTGAAGTTCGGCGGCGGCGAAGGGGGCCACAACGGGCTGCGGGATATCTCCAAGGCCTTCGCCACCAAGGACTACCTGCGGGTGCGGGTCGGTGTGGGCCGCCCGCCGGGCCGGATGGACACCGCAGACTTCGTGCTGAAGGACTTTTCCGGCCCGGAGAAGAAGGAACTGCCCTTCCTGATCGACACCGCGGCCGACGCCGTCGAAGCCCTGGTCCGGGTCGGACTGCTTGCGGCCCAGCAGGAGTTCCACCCTGCAAAGGCACCCTAGGCGGAATGCCCCCGCCGCATCCACTACGGCCCGCTGCGTGACGCGCCGACGCCCCGCCCGCGAATTGCTTTCCATGCTTCCTGAAATGCGGATATGATCGCTCTACTCTCATGTCGGGGGATAGGGATACGCTACTTCTAGGCGGACGGTCTCGGTTTTGCTGTCCGCAAAGCGGTACGAAGGAAACTAGATGTCGAGGGATTCGCTGGGCTGGGGGAATGTTTCCACTACATTGGCACCCGCCGAAGAAGAACCTGCAACCGGTCCGCTGGACCGGCACAGGTGGTCAGGTCTCGCGCGCAATGCCGACGCCGACCGGGTCCGTAGCGCCCTGCTCGCGGAGGACCGTATGGGCGTGGTCATCACCGGTGACCGCGGCGTGGGAAAAACCCAGGTAGGACGCACTGCGATCGCGGGCTTCGGACCCGATGTCTACACCCTTCAGCTCCGCAGCGCGGGACCGGGCTCGGCGACCCCCTACGGGTGCCTCGCATTCACGCTCGCCCGCCTGCCGCAAAGCTCCCTTGGCTCGCCCACGGCCATCCTGCACGGCATCACGTCCCTGATCCGTGACGACGCCGCCGGACGCCAGTGCGTCATCCTGCTGGACAACGCCGGTGCCCTGGACGAACTGAGCACCGGCGTCCTGCTCAATCTGCTGCAGACCCGGACCGCACGCCTCGTCGCCACTGCCCAGCGCACAACCGACCTGCCGCCGGACTTCTACTGGCTCATCACCTCCGGGCAGCTCGCCGAGGTCCGGCTCGCCAACCTCACGGAGGTCGAAACGCTCGAGGTGCTCAAAGCAGCGCTCGGGCACCGGGTTTCCAGCGCGCTCGCGAGCCAGTTGCACCAGCTCGTCGGTGGCAGCCCCACCCTGCTGCAGGCCGTTGTCTCGGAGCAGATCGAACGCGGCAACCTGGTTCTGTCCGGATCCGTCTGGACCCTGGTGGATGAGGTGGTCCTTGACGGGCGTACCGCGCTGGAAGACATCGTCCGGGCACGTTATGCCCGGGAGACACCGGTGGCCCGGGAGCTCATCGAGGTACTGTCCTGCGCCCGGACCCTGCCACTGGCCCGGCTCGCACGGATGTATAGCCCCGGAGTCATTGCGGACATGGAGGACGCGGGCCAGATCGTCGTCGACCGGACCGACCGGCACCGCGTGTCGCTCGGTGACCGCTATCTGGGCGACATCGTCCGCGGCTGGCTCAGCGTGGAGCGCCGTCTGGAGCTGCGGGACAAGGTGCCGGGGCACCAGCAGGACGAATTGAATGAGCTGACTGTGGAGGACCTGCTGGCCTACGCAGCCTGGACCCACGACTGCGACGCCCCGCTGGCTCCCGCCCACGCCGTTGCCGCCGCCGGCGCCGCCGTCAAACTCTTCGACCCGAAGTTTGCGCTCAAATGCGCCAGCAGCCTGACCCCGAAGGACCCGGAATGGACCGAGGGGCAGCTGCAAAAGTCAGCAGCGTACCTTCAGCTCGGGCTGCCGCTGCAGGCCATGGCCGCCCTGGACGATGTCTCCGAGGCCCAGCTGAGCACCCTTGGAGCGGAGGCATACGCGGAACTGATCGCCGCGAAAGCGGACTGCATGTCGTGGCTGGAGGACCGGACCGGCCAAGTACCCGAGCTGATCCGGCAGGCCCGGCTGCGGCTCCAGGCCCGGGCTGGGACGGCGCCGTCGCAAGAGCTGACCCGGGCCGGTCTGTGCCTGGATCTCTGCGAATTCAACTATCTCTCCTTCATCGGCGACTATGAGCCGATGATGGACCGGCTCAGGGCCGCGGCGTCACCCGACGCCGAGGAGAACAACCCCATCCACCGGCTCCGGTCCGGGATCATCCTGATGGAAGCCCTCTGCATGACGGGCAAGGAAATCGACGCCCGAAAGCTGATGCGCGACATCGGCGGTCAGCTGGGGGAGTGGTCCAACGTTCCGCGGATCCGCGAAAACTTCGCCTGGCGATCCTTCAACGTGCTGTTGCTGTCCGGACAGTGGCGCCAGAGCATCGACATGCTCAAGGACGCCAGCGGCCGGGCCGGCCACGGGCTGCATTCCGGCAGCGCACCCACGGATCTGGCCGTTGGGCTCGCGTACGTCTACGCGGGCCGCGGCTACATGGCCCTCGACCCGCTTCTGGCCGCGATCGCGCAGCTCGAAGTCCGGGCAAGCCTGCACTCGTTGCGGCAGGCCTACGCAGCCACTGCTTTCGCCTACGCCCAGACCGGCAACTCCGTTCAGGCCACCGTCTACCTGGACCGGGCGCGGTCAGCGGACGGCCCGGCCCGGTTCATGGTCCGAAGCTCCGCGGACTTCTGCATGGACATGGCCTCGCGCTGGCTGGGTGATCCGGAGGCGAAAGACCGGCTGGTGCGCTCCGCCGAGGAACATTACCGGGCCGGCCGGTACACCCTGGCCGGTATCTTCATGTTCGGCGCCACGGTCAACGGCACAACCAAGGACTTCCAGTTCCTGGAGGACGTCGCCGGGTTGCGGCAGGGGCCGCTGGCGGAGCTGTCGCGGACCGTTGCTGTGGGCAGCCGCAAGAAGGATGCCGCGATCATGCTGGAGGCAGCCGCCCAGTCCGCGGCCATGGAACTCGACGCGGTCCAGGCCAGATGCGCTGCCCTCGCCTTTGACTTCGCCAAAGCCGCGGGGCTGAGCGGAAAGGCCAGTGCCGCCCACGCCATCCTTGAGAGCCTCTCGGATGCGGTACCGGCCCTGCCGATCATGCCCAGGAACAAGGGGCCGCTGCTCACAGACAGGGAGCGGCAGATAGCCACCCTCGCCGGCAATGGTGTCTCGAACAAGGACATTGCCCTGGCCATCGGCATCTCGGTGAGAACGGTGGAAGGGCACCTCTACCAGGTGTTTACCAAGCTGGGAGTTTCTTCGCGAAGTGATCTGCTTGGACTCATCTAGGAAACGCGCAGCCGCACCTGACGCAGGAGAGGGATCCACACCCCTGGTCGGACGACTGGAGGACCTGCGGTCGGCGGTGGAGGCCATCCAGGGGGGAACCCACGTCGCGGTCCTGCTGCTCGGGGACAGCGGGATCGGCAAATCCACGCTGCTGGACGCCGTGGTGGCCGAACTGGAGTCAGCGGTCACGCCCGTCCGGATCCACGGCAGCCCGTCGCTGGCCAATGTTCCGTACGGCGTGCTGGGTCCCTTTATTGTCGGGCTGCCCGTGCAGGAGGCCACCTCCCAGCTGGCGGTACTCAGGACCCTCTGGTCCCGGCTGGAGGAAGAGCGGCGCGCCTCGCAGAAGCCCCTGCTGCTCATCGTGGACGACGCCCACGACCTGGATGAGTCGACCGCCGGGATCCTGGTGGAACTCGCTGCCGCGGGTTGGGCAAAACTGCTCGTGGCTTCGGCGACCCGGCCAGGATTACCGGAGCCACTGCTGCAGTTGTGGTTTGAAGGCATCGCGGAACGCCTTGACCTCCGCCCACTGACGCAGCAGCAGACGGCCGAGATTCTGGAACGCACGCTGGGATCGCAGATCCTGCCGAACGTCGCCGAGATCCTCTGGGAAGCTTCAGAGGGCAACCCCCTGCTGCTCAACGGGCTGATCGACGACGCGAAGAACGACGGCTCGCTGCTGCAGCGCAACGGGGTGTGGCTGCTCGCGCGCACCCTCAACAGCCACGGGGACCGCCTCAAGGACGTTGTGCGGCGGCAGTTGCTCCGGCGCTCGCCTGACGAACGCCAGGCCCTGAACCTGATCGCCTTGGCCGAGCCGGTGTCACGGGAACTCATCGAGGCAACGGTGGGCGTGGTCCCGGTGGCTGCGCTGATCGAACACGAGTTGATCCGGGTGACGCCGGCGCCGCACCCGCAACTGCGGCTGTGGCATTCGATCTACGCGGACACCCTGCGCAACCTGATTTCGCCGGCGCGCAGCCTCCAGCTCCGGCAGAGCCTCCTGCGGCTCATGGACAGCGAGCCGACGTCGGCGGAGGGCCTGCTGCGCCAGGTGAGCTGGTCATTGGAATGTGGGGCAGAGGTCGACGACCGGCAGCTGCTGCGGGCAGCCGTCCTGGCCAGCCGCCTCTATGAGGATGAGCTGGCGCGTAAGGCCGCTGCCCTGGTCAAGGACCCTGAACTGCAGGTGGCGGCACGGTCCGTGACGGCACGGACCTACTTCAATACCTCGGACTATGCGGCCGCCCGGGACATTCTGGAGGCCGACTTCGCCAAAGGCCGCAGCGTTGCTGTCCTCCTCACCGGAACACTGATGTGGGCGGCGGTGCAGGCGGCCCTCGGCAATACGCCGACTGACATCATGGACCGCGCTGGTGCCCTCCTGGCGGCCGGGGAGCGGCTGGCCAGGGAAAACCCGGAGGAGGCCGGGGAAATCCTTGCGGCCGTCAGGGAGCGGTATGCCACCATGCACGCCATGGTGTTCGCGCTGGCCGGCGAGTATCCGGACGGTGCCGGCACGGATCCCGCAGTACAGGCCGGCCCGCCAGACCCGCCGGCCAACCCCCTTGAGGCGGCGTTCAGGCTGGCCCTGGAATCGGAACGCCTGCTGGTGCAGGGCAAAGCGGTGCAGTCGTTCGCAGCGGCGTCCCAGGCCCTGGAAACCGCAGGGACCGGACACGACGACCTCTATTACCTTGCGGAATTCCTTGTGGCCCGGGCGGCTGCGGCCGTGATCCATGGTGGTGACTGGCACGCGGCCGATGTGCTCCTGGCCGAAATAGCGGCCGGGCCGGGACCAATCCTGATCTCCTTTGGCGGCGGAGTCCACGCCGCGCACGGCATCATCCTGCTGTATCAGGGAAAGGCCGCCCAGGCGCTGAACACCCTCAGCGCCGCTCTGGAGTCCCTGCGGCTCGCGGATCCCCAGCAGCTCTTCGCGCTGACGGCCTCGATGGCCTTCGCCGCCGCCGCCGAAGTCGGTGCCAAGGACGCCGCCGCGGCGTTCCTGGCCGACTACGATGCAGCCCCGCGGGCGGTGTCACGCTATTTGCGGATCATTTCACAGATGGCAGTCATCTACGGGAAAGCCCGCTTGGGCAGCTACCCCGGTGCCATCGGCGAGCTCCGGGCGCTGGGCCGTCCCCTTGGCGATGGTTCCACCCCCGGTCTGGAGTTTGACTCCCTGGCCTTCTGCCTCGCTCTGGGGGACCGGAATGCCGCTTCCCGGTTGCTGGAACTGGAGGAAGGGCTGGAGGGACCCAGGGCCGCCGCGATCTGTCGCTACGCGGCGGCGATCAGCACCGACCTGCCCGCGGACCATCTGGAAGCGGGCAAGAGTTGCGAAGAAGCCGAGCTCTGGGGCTTCGCGGCTCTTGCCTATGATGCCGCCGCGAACGGATACCGGTCTGCCGGGGACACCCTGCGCGAACGGATGGCAATGTCGCAGCGGAAGCGGTGCCTGGACCGGGCGGACAGCGTTGACGGCCAGGAACATGAGGCCGAGAGCGACGCCCTTGGTCTGCTGACACGCCGGGAGCGCGACATCGTGGCGCTGGCCGTGCGGGGCCTCAGCGACCGCCAGATTGCCGCTGAACTGCAGGTATCCATCCGTACGGTCGAGGGCCATTTATACCGCAGCTACGCCAAGCTCAACGTCAAAGGCCGGGACCAGCTGCCCGGAGTGTCCCCCTCCTAGTGGGCGGCCTTGCTGACCTCCGCTGCGCAGCGCATCCCCGGCACGCTGCGGGATCCACGGCACATCCCGGCCCCGGTGTGCGTAGCCAGTGGGGGCCTGCAAGTAGGCGTGGGGGCGGCCGGGTACGGGCACCGCGTAGCCGGACTGCGCCAGCGTCGGAGGCCCGCCGCAGGGGCAAGTACCCTCGATCAGCATTTCGTTCGTTACCCGTTCCGAATTCGAGTACGGACTACCGGTGCGCCATTGCCGTCCGGTTCGCTAGATTGTAGTCAGCACCAGGAACCACCCGACAAAGGATCTTGAACGTGGAGCCATCAACGCGGATGCGGCACAGCCCTTCCGATGAAGCTGCCAGGATCCCCGGCGTGGGGAACGATGGTCCGCCCGGGTGCAATAGATACTAATCACAGTCCGAAAATGGTCTCCCTAAATGGTTCCCGCCGAGGCGTGAACCCCCTTGACGGAGCCGACGGCGTCGGAACCTTCTGAGACCGAGGTTCCTCCCCCCAGCCGCCGTCGGCTCCCTAAGTTTCAGCGGTCCCAGTCCTGGCTCGGCCGCCCGCAGGCCGGGCGGCCGTGCCAAGACTGTGCCGGCAACCGGAAGGCATCATCGGGCCGGGACGCGGACCCTCCCGGGCGCGGACCCCACCGGACGTGGACCCCACCGGACGTGGACCCTCCCGGACGTGGGGCGCAGATGCGGAGCAGACCGTCCCGCCGGCGGAAAGTAGAGCTTCCTGCCGCCGGTCCCGGCGCGACGATTCCCACTACTTGGTTTGGGAAACCCCCGCGGCCGCCAGATTCTGAGTACACCTACGTAGCCCAGGGCCCACTACTGCGATCGTAATCGAGTAGCACATACGCATCCCGAAAATTCCCGCTTTCCATATGTTGGACCTATCGGTAGTCAATACTTTGATTGCGAAGGTCTCTCTCATGTTTCAGCAAGAAGCCGGCCTGCCTGCGGGCAGCGGCAGAACAGATGTGATTTCAGCCACCCAGCATCCGGGGAAGGGGTGGCACGAGAAGCAGTACACGCGGCACCAGACAGTCGACGACGTTGTGGCGGCCCTGACCTCGGGCTCGGGCTGCGGGGCGGTGATTGTGGGGGAACACGGAGCCGGAAAGTCCTTTATTGCCCAGCGTGCCCTTGAACAGCTCGGTGATGATTTCCTGGTTGTACAGGTCCGGGGCAGCTCCATTTCCTCGAAGCTGCCGTACGGCGCCCTCAGCGTCCTTCTTAACGAACTCGATGCCTCCCACCTTGAGCACCCGCTGATGGTGCTGCGGGGGCTGACCCAGTTGCTGCACACCCGCGCCCAGGGCCGCAGCGTCGTACTTTTCGTCGATAACGCCCACGATCTGGACGAACTTTCCACCATGATGGTTGCCCAGCTCTGTGCGGGAGGCCACGTCCTGCTGCTCGCCGCGTGCGTTGACCTGCCCAATCTGGGCAGCGACATCATGGGTCTCTGGAAGGACGACCTGCTGCGCCGGGTGGACCTTGGCCCGTTCGATTTCAGCGAGACGGCGGACAGCCTGGCCCAGGAATACGGCGGTCACTTCTCCCACACTGCGGCGCGCGCCCTCTGGAATGCCAGCGGCGGCAACGCGCTCTTCCTGCACTCGTTGGCACGGGAGCAGATCAAGCTGGGGACAATCGTCCGCCACGAGGATTCCTGGGTTTTGGGGGACCGCCCGGTGGCGCTGGCCGGTGAGATCCGGGATGTGCTGAAGGCACGCCTCAACCGGCTTAGCCCGGGCCAGCGCGATGTGTTTGAACTGCTGTCGCTCGCCGGAGCCTTGCCTCTGCAGACGCTGATGAACGTGTCCAAGGCGCAGGACATCGATACCCTCCAGGAGCGGGCGCTCATCCGCGTCAGCCATGAACATCCACCCATGGTGAGCATCGCCAACCCGGTCACCGCGGGAATCGTCGCCAGCGTCGTTCCGCCCGGCCGCAGTGCGGAGCTCCGCCGTCGGCTGGGCGCCGTGCTCCAGGACCTGGACCTGGACGAATACGCGGGTTCCACGGCGGTCGCCTGGGCACTGGACTGCGGCGAAGAGGTGGATCCACGGCTGGCCCTGGCAGCGGCGCGCCTCGCGAACAAGGCCTCCGACCCGCACTCCGCCCTGAGGTTCACCCGGGAAATAGCCGGACGGGAGAAGCTGGCGGAAGTCGCCGTCGAAGCCGCCCGGGCGCATGTCTCGCTGCATAACGACGAAGCAGCCCGCCGCATTCTGACCGAAGTTGAACAGCAGGCCGGCGGCGGTCTGGCGCTGGATGAGTGGGCCTCGCTTCAGCTGCTGTGGGCGGAGCTGGACAGGCGTAGTCCCGCAGCGGCGGCTGGCGCCCTGGCCAGGCTGCAGGAAATCGAGCTGCGGCTCACGATGTCCGGAGACAACGGAGACACCCGGGCGGAGCCGGAGGCCGTGGCTGAGCGGGTGCGGCTGGCCTATGCCGAGCTGGCCGTGTTCGAAGGCCGGTACGGCGACGTCCTGCAAATGTTCCAGCATGCGGATTCCCTCGACCTGGGCAGCGAGGCCAAGATCATGGCGGCAAGTCTGCTGTGTGAGGCCAGGGCTGTCACGGGCGATGTCCTTGGCGCTGTAGGGCTGGGCCGACAGGTCCTTCTTGCCGCTGCCGCCCTGGATCTGTCCGACGGCTCGATCCGCGACATCAGGGGCCGGTTCCTGCTGCTCCTGCTGCTGTCGGCAAAGTTCCGGGAGGCCGCAGACTTCATTGCGGGCACCTCGGAGACCTGGGACGAGCAGGCCAGGCTGGGCGGCATGTTCGAGATCGGACAGGGGATCATCGACCTTCATCGCGGCCACCTCAGCCAGGCACTTGAGCGGTTGCAGGCCGCGGTCTGGCAGCTCAGCGTGCACGATCCGGATGCTGTCGCCGGCCTCGCCGCCGCAGCCTGCGCCTACGCCTTCGCACTCCAGGGTGATGAGGACAAAGCGGCGGCCCTGCTGATCGAAGTCGAAGAGCCGCTGCCCCGGGCACCGTGGCTGGTAAAACGGATCACGCGCTACTTCGAGCTGTCCGCCAAAGCGGAAATCGGCCAGAAGACCGAGGCCCTCCGCGCCCTGAAGCTCGAGGCCGACATCGACAGCGAAGCCTCCGCGCTTGCTACCGGACTCCAGTTCCTCTCGGCCGTGGCCCGGCTGGGCGACCGCCAGGCCAGCCAGAAGCTCAGCGATCTGGCAGGCCAGGTCACCGGGCACTTTGCCGGCCTGTGCGCACGGCTCGCCGGAGGGTTGAAGGACGCCGACAGTGAGGAACTGCTGGCAACCTCCAAGGACGCCGACGCGGCCGGACACGGGGTCTTCGCCAGGGACGTGACCAGAAAGGCCGTCAGCTGCGCCAACGATGCCGGAAACCGCATCTCCCTCAGGATGGCCCAGCGTACTCAGCAATCCCTGGAGGACCGGTTCGGGAACCCACGGAACGGCGTAATCTCGCTGCTTACCTCGACGCTGACAGCCCGGGAATCCGAGGTGGCGGTCAGGGCAGCAGCAGGTACCTCCAACCGGAAGATTGCCGATGAGATGCACGTGTCCGTCCGCACGGTTGAGGGACACCTGTACCAGGTGTATGCGAAACTCCACGTCGCGAGCAGGTCGGAACTCAAAGATGTCATCTCCGGACCAGTGGAACACGCCCGGCTCGGCTGACCGACCCGGCCCGCTGCTATCCTCCGGGGCAGCCCGCGGGCCGGCTTGCGGGCGCAGGGAGGTCCGGGGTGGAAAGTCTGACTGAGTCCGCACCGCTGGTTGGCCGTTCCGCCGTCATCAAGGACATTGTCCGGTGCCTGCGCGACGACGGGAAGTCCGGCGCCCTCATCGTCGGCAACCCGGGCACCGGGAAGACCGCCGTTTCCAAGGCAGTCATCCGGGAACTCCGGCCGCACACCGCCGTGATCCGACTCGCAGCAACCCCGGCCCTGGCGGCGGTGCCGTTCGGCGCGCTGTCTCCCTATCTGGGCCAGCTGCCCGCGCACGACCTGGATTCGTTTTCCGCCGTCGTCACGGCCGTGACGGACAACATCAAGTCCCAGCCCAGCAGGCCGCTCTTCGTGATCGACGATGCCCAGTGCCTGGACCGCGGGACGACGCAGCTTGTTGCGCAGGCCGTGGCCACCGGAGCTGCCAGCGTCCTGGCCACCTGCCGGCCGGGGTTGCTTATCCCCGAGGAATTCCTGGCCCTCTGGGATGACGGGATCCTGGCAAAGTTTGACCTGGAGCCGCTGACCCGGGCCGAGGTGCACCAGCTCTGCGAGCAGGTACTCCGGGCCGACGTCTCGCCCTGGGCCAGTGCGATGTTCGCGGATGCCTCCGCCGGGAACCCGTACATGCTGCTTTCGCTGATCGAACATGCCCGCAAAACCGGGGCCCTGGGGCTGCGCCACGGCATCTGGTTCCTGCTCTCACGTCCCGGCCTGTCCGATATCCCGGGCGCTGACCTGATCGGCCACGAACTGCGTTCGATGTCACCCGAGGAACGGACAGCTGCCGCCATCGTTGCCTTGGCCGGCCCGCTTCCACTCGGCCAGCTGCTGGGATTCGGTGGCCCTAAGGCTGTCGACGCCCTGGAAAGGGCCGGTATCATCAGCGTGTCACGAGGCGCTGACCGGACGGTGCGTCCCGCGAGTCCCCTGATCGGCGAGATCATCCGCCGGTGGATTCCGGCAGGCAGGAGCGCGGGCCTGCGTGCCAGCTTTGTGTCACTGCCCTCGGGAACCTTTGTGCCCCCGGACGCATTCCTGAACCGGGTTCGGTGGGCCCTGGACTGCGGAGCCGCCGTCCCGGCGGAACAGCTGCTGAAAGCGGCATGCACGGCCAATGCCGCCCTCGATGCGCCGGTCGCGCTGAGGGCCGCGGAGGCAATTTCCGACGTTGCGATGATTCCCGAGGCCCGGCTGCAGATGGCCTATGCGCGGTATCTGCTGGGTGACCGCGAGCAGTCCGCGAAATTCCTGCAGCTCGCTGAACCCCTCGCGAACCAAGGGTCCCGCTATCTGGCGGCTCTGCTGTCCGGCCGGCTGCGGAACGGCCAGCCGGCGTCTCACAGCGGCGCCGCTGGGGGGCCGTCGTGGTTGGATCCGACCCCGGTTGCGGTCGCGGCGGGGATGGCCGGCAGCCAGCTGAAGGGCGGCCAGACGGACCGTGAGGGCAGGTTAAACCAGCTGGTCGCGGCCGCCGGGGAGCGGCTCGAGATCAAGCTTCCGGCAGAGTCGCTGCTCGCCGAGCTGCTCTGCGCCCAGGGCAGGGTGGCAGAGGGCGTTGGGCTGGCCCGCGAGGCCTGGCACGAGGCCCAAGGCTGGGGCATGGCCCTGCCGCTCGTCTACGAAGACCAACTGGTGCGCTACAGCCTGAGCTTGAACTGGGCGGGGGAATGGGAGGCGCTCGCCGCTGCCCTCAACGAGTACGAGGCCCATCACACCTCGAGGCTGTTGCTCAGCGGCGGCATCCTGCACTTGATGAGGGGCCTCGCCCGCGTCCGTCAGGGGCGCATGCCCGAGGGCATCGCCGAACTCGTTCACAGCGTTGAGGAACTCACGATCGCCGACCCCTGGGAGCTACTGCCCTTGGCCCATGCCGTGGCAGCATACGCCGAGTCCGTGGTGGGCCATGTGCGGGAGGCTGAGGAGCATGCGGTCGCCTTCCGGCTGTTCCGATACCGCGGACAGGGGGCGGTTCCGCTGCTCGCGGACGCGTACTCCACCGCGGCCGGCGGAGCGCCGGAAGGGGCCGGGGATGTCGCCAAGAGGCTCACCGGCCTGGCCGCGGAAGCCAAACGGCAGGGACTGCGGGGGATCGAGACGGACATCAGACGGCTTGCCGTGCGCCGCGGAGACACCGAAGCCGCGGACGGTCTCGCCCTCAGCAGCCTCGCGGTCGAGGGGCGCGAAGCGGGCATGCTGCACGACTACGCGCTCGCCGTGCTGCATGCTGACGACGCCGAACTGGTCCACCTCAGTGACAAGGCACTGCGTGCCGGCTACGTGCTGCTGGCCCTCGAAGCGGCGCAGCAGGCCGAACGGTGCCTGGCCGAAACCACGGACAAACGAAAACTCCTGGCCGTCCAGCGCAAGATCCAGAACCGGATGACTGCCGCCGGGATGGCTGCGCACATTGACCTCGTCCGCCCTGAGCAGGATGCCGAACTTACCGCCCGGGAGACCGAAATCCTGGATCTGGTGTCCGGCGGTGCCACGAACGCCGAGATCGCCAGCAGGCTCTGCGTGTCCCAGCGGACGGTGGAAGGACACCTCTACCGGGTCTTCGCCAAACTGGGCGTCAGCCGGCGGGTCGACCTCATCGATACGGGCGGCGATTCACACCGGCCCTGAGCTGCCCAATGACCGGCCAAATCCAGGGGGTGCCGTTCCGTGGGATGATGGACTGTAGTCCATTTCATCCGATTTGAGGAGGCCAGCGTGGCTTTTGTGGCGACGTCAGAGTCCCGGACCCTGCCCGCACTGAGCGACGACGAGGTGTTGCGGATCCGCAATGACTTCCCCATCCTCTCGCGGTCCGTAGGCGGTCAACCCCTGATCTACCTCGATTCCGGGGCAACCTCGCAGAACCCGGTAAGCGTCATTGAGGCCGAGCAGGAATTCTACGAACAGCGGAACGCCGCCGTTCACCGTGGAGCCCACCTGTTGGCTGTCGAGGCGACGGAGTCCTTCGAGGACGCCCGCGAAACCCTTGCGGCTTTCCTGGGAGCTGGCTCCGACGAAGTCATCTGGACCTCCAACGCCACCGAGGGCCTGAACCTGCTCAGCTACGCGTTCCTGAACGCGTCCCTGCCGGGCGCAGGGTCGGCGGCGGCACGATTCACCCTCGGCGCCGGCGACGAGATTGTGGTCACCGAAATGGAGCACCACGCCAACCTCATCCCGTGGCAGCAGCTCGCCGAGCGGACCGGCGCGACCCTGCGGTTCATTCCCGTCGACGACGCCGGCGTGCTGGACCTTGGGGCCGCCGCACGCATCATCACCGGGGCTACCCGAGTCCTGGCCTTCAGCCACGCCTCAAATGTCCTGGGCACCATCAACCCGGTCAAGACGCTGGTGGGAATGGCCCGGCAGGCGGGTGCCCTGACCGTGCTGGACGCCTGCCAGTCCGCGCCGCACCTGCCGCTGGATGTGAAGGACCTCGGCGTGGACTTCGCGGTCCTGTCCGGACACAAGATGCTCGGTCCCACCGGCATCGGCGTGCTGTACGGCCGGTCCGAACTGTTGAACGCGCTGCCGCCGTTCCTCACCGGGGGATCGATGATCACCACGGTGACGATGGAGCGGGCCGCGTTCCTGCCGTCGCCACAGCGCTTCGAAGCCGGCACCCAAAAGGTCTCCCAGGCCATCGCCCTCGCCGCCGCGGCGAACTACCTCACCGAAACGGGGATGGGCCGCGTCCATGCCTGGGAATCCCTGCTCGGGCAGCGCCTGGTCGAAGGTCTCGCATCGATCCCCGGCATCCGGGTGCTTGGGCCGGCCGCCGGTCAGGAGCGGATCGGGCTCGCCTCCTTCGACGTGGCCGGTGTGCACGCGCACGACGTCGGCCAGTTCCTGGACAGCAAGGGAATCGCGGTCCGGGTCGGCCACCACTGCGCGCAGCCGCTGCACCGACGTCTGGGCCTGACAGCGAGTACTCGCGCCAGCACCTACCTGTACAACACAACGTCCGACGTGGACGCCTTCCTCGCGGCAGTCGCCGGGGTCAGAGCCTACTTTGGAGCCTAAGGATTTTCCCGCATGAGCCTTGAACAGCTGTACCAGCAGATCATTCTGGAACACGCGAAACTGCGTACCGGCAGCGGACTGACGGAGGCGCCGGTTCCGGCGGGGGCCTCGTCCGGGCAGTCCCACCAGCTCAACCCGGTCTGCGGGGATGAGATTACCGTCCGGGTCGCGGTGTCTGACGGGAAGGTCGCCCAGTTGCGCTGGGACGGGGCCGGCTGTTCGATTTCCATGGCCTCGGCCTCGGTGCTCGCCGACCTTGCCGAAGGCATGGACGTGGGCAGCTTCACCAACGTCATCGACAACTTCCGCGAAGTCCTGCGGTCCCGGGGGAAACTCGCCGCGGATCCCGAAATCCTGGGCGACGCATCAGCCTTCGAAGGCGTTTCCAAATACGCCGCCCGGGTCAAGTGCGCCATGATCTCCTGGGTGGCGGCCGAAGACGCCCTGGCCCAGGCAGTAGCACCGGGCACCCCGGCCCGCTAGTACCCACCAGGCAGGCCCGCTGGTACTAACCGGGCAGGCCCGCTGGTACTAACCGAGCAGGCCGGCAATCCCGACCGCCGCCGTCGCCGCCCCGAGCAGCATGGAAATGCTGACCAGGACGACGTGGACGGTGAGGAAGCGGGTGGCTTTGCCGTTCGTGTCACGGGCCCGTGGATCCTTCATGACCCGCCGCAGGAATTGCGGCCAGACGGCGAGGGACCAGAGGCCGGCCACGATCAGGACGACGGCCAGGATTGCCGGCAGCTCCATGTGCTAGTGGCTTTCGAGCCAGGCCTGAGCCTGGGTGGACTGGATGTTCAGGGCCTTGCCCACCATCGGCTCGGCGGCTTCGGCGATCTTTCCGCCCAGGAACGGCACGGAGGAGGTGACAGTGCCCTCCAGCTCGATCCGGGTGCTGCCGGCGTCGGCGACGAGCCGCTGGACGGCGTTGACGTCCAGAGGCGCACCGGAAACTTTCAGGGTGATGCTGCTCCGCCGCGAGCCGTCGGCTGCCGGGGCATCCCAGGTCTCGAGCTGCGTTACCTTCAGGCTTTCGCCGACGAACTTCCGGGCCATTTCCGGCATCCGGGTGGTCGGAATGGTCCGCACGGTCGTGGTGCTGAAGGCGCCGGCCGTGTCGCCGTCGACGGCGAATGACTCCAGGGTGCCGCCAACGAGTTCGCTCGTGTGGCGCAGGAAGTCCTCATTTACGAACACTGCGGTGACGCGGTCAACGCTGTGCGGAAGGTTGGTGGATGCACTCAATGCCATTGGGGGGGTCCTCCGTGGGGTGGAACTGTTCGATTTGGGCTCCCAACATCCTACGCGGTGTGCCGGGCCGGATCCGATTCGAGATCCTGGAGCATCTTCGCCGCGGCCGTGATGTTTCGTGACATGGCGGGGAAAATCAGGCTGTGGAACGGCAGCACGGCCAGCCAGTACAGGCGCCCGCTGAGTCCCCTCGGGAAGAAAATCGCGCGCTGGCGGTAGCGGCTGCCCGTCCCGTCCGGCTCCACGGACAGCTCCAGCCAGGCCCGGCCCGGTGCCCGCATTTCGGCCCGCAGCCGGAGCAGCCGGCCGCGCTCGATCCGCTCGGCCCGCCACCAGTCCACCACTTCGCCTTCGGCGAGCAGGTGGGGGTGCCGCCGGCCGCGCAGCAGCCCGGCGCCGCCGGTCAGCTTGTCCAGCCAGCCGCGGACGCGCCACGCCAGCGGGAGTGAATACCACCCGTTGCGGCCGCCGATCCCTTCGATGATGGTCCAGACGTGCCCCGGGTCCACCGCGCTGGAGTAGGTGCGCTCGTCGACGTACACCCGGTGCCCGGCCCAGTCCGGGTCGCTGGGGAGCGGATCGGCGTCGGCCCCGGCACTGGCCCAGGTCGTCTCGACCTGTCCGTCGCGCTCCTTGCCCAGGGCCAGCGCCACAGCACGACGGTACGGGGTCAGCCCGCCGTCGGGCAGCGGAATATAGGAATCGATGCCGTGTTCGCGGGAGACCGCGTCGTGCTGGAGGGATTCCACGAGCGGCAGGGACATCGACAGCGGGATGGGCGTCACCAGCGCCACCCAGAGCCCGGCGAGTTTGGGGGCGGGGACGGGCAGGGCAAGGACCCAGCGCTTTGGCAGCCCGGCCTCCGCGGCGTATTCCTGCATCATCCCCGCATAGCTGAGGACCTGGCGCGAGCCGATGTCGAAGGTGCGGTTGATCGGGCCGTCCAGTGATGCCGCCCCAACGAGGTAGTGCAACACATCGCGCACGGCAATCGCCTCGATCTTGTTGCGCACCCAGCTGGGGGCCGGCATCACCGGAAGCGTCTCGGACAGGTGCCTGATCATCTCGAACGAGGCCGAACCAGAGCCGATCACCACACCGGCCTGGAAGACGATGGCGTCCACCGGACAGTCGAGGAAGACCTTGCCCACGGCTTCGCGGGACCGCATATGGGTGGAGAGTTCGGTGTTGGCGGGGTGCAGGCCGCCCAGGTACACGATCCGGCCCACGCCGGCGCCGGCCGCCGCCTGGGCGGCGGTTTCTGCCATCGCCTTTTCCTTGGCCTCGAAGCCCGACCCGGTGGCCATGGAGTGGACCAGATAGTACAGAACGTCGACGCCGCTTAGCGCCGCGCCCAGCGCCGCGCCGTCGTCGAGGCTGCTCTGGATAACCTCGACGTCGTCGAGCCACGGCACGCCGGCGATCTTCGCCGGGGTCCGGACCAGGACCTTGACCTTGTGCCCGGCTTCCAGCAGGCGGGGGACCAGCCGACCGCCGATATAGCCGGTGGCGCCGGTGACGAGCACCGTTCGTGGATTGATGCTCATGAAGTCTCCTCGGAAGGTGTGCAGCACAGCCTGGACAGCAAGCTTAGCAATTTTCGTCCCCGCGCCCCGGGGCGGGCTCCCAGTGGCCCCGCGTTGCCTTTTCTGTCACGCGGATAACATTCCGCCCAACCGCCCCCTCCTGCATCCTTCCGCATGATCAGGCTCAGGAGTCCCAAGAAATTCCAAAGGCCCCAGGGCCACACTTCGGCTATCCAGTGAACCGAGCGACCACGTTGAGGGGGGAGCCGGTGCGACTCGATGGAGGAACAGATTATGGCGAAACATCGTAAGACCCGAAGGAGGGACGGCGGCCCGCAGGCTCTCGGGTTGGCACCAGGTGTCACGCGAAAAATCGCGGCCGGTGCCCTCGCGCTCGTGCTCAGTGCCGGCGTCGTCCCGTCCGTGCTGGCGCCGGCGGTTTCCGCGGCGCCGACCGGCCAGGGATTCACGCTCAACGCAGGCGACATGCGCTTCATCCTGAAGCAGATCAAGATCGCCGAAAACCACGCCACCAAGGAGGACGGCCAGGGCAATGACGTACCCGGCCAGCCGCTCCTGGGTACCGGCCCGAACCAGATTGCCAACCCGCTGCTGCCCTACGGTCTCCGCACCGTGGACGGCTCGGAAAACAACCTGGTGCAGGGCCAGAATGCCTTCGGGTCCGCAAGCCGGATGTTCCCGCGGCTCTCGGATCCGCAGTGGCGCACCTCCTCCGGCGGGCAAAGCTACAAGTCGGTTAATGAAAACGTCACCGACAGCACCCCGCGCTTCGTCAGCAACGTGATCGTGGACCAGACGGTGACCAACCCGGCCGCCGTCGCCGCTTCCGGCCAGGCGCACCGCACGGTGAACGACAGCCCGACGGCGGTGCCCTGCGATGGTGCGGGATTGCCGGAAAACTGTGTGCCGGAGGGTTCGACCCTCGACATCCCGAACGTCACAACCGACTTCGGGCTCTCGCCGCCGTACAACGGCATGTTCGCTCTGTTCGGACAGTTCTTCGACCACGGTGTGGACTTCACCAAGAAGACCAAGAACGTCGTCATGATGCCGCTGGCCGAGGACGATCCGCTCTACGTCCCGGGCGGGCGCACGAACTTCATGCTGCTGAACCGGGCGGAGAACCAGGCCGGCCCCGATGGCATCCTCGGCAACGCCGACGATGTCCAGGACGCCACCAACACGGATTCGCCGTGGGTGGACCAGAGCCAGACCTACGCGTCCCACCCCTCGCACCAGGTGTTCCTGCGGGAATACGTGCTGAACGAGAACGGCGATCCGGTCGCCAGCGGCGAGCTGATTGAAGGCGAGCCGGGCGGCATGGCCACGTGGGCGGACATCAAGAGCCAGGCCCGGGAACTTCTCGGCCTGGACCTGTCGGACTTTGACGTGGCCGACATCCCCAGGATCGCGACCGACCAGTACGGCCGCTTCCTGCGCGGACCCAACGGGCTCCCGCAGTACGAAACCGCCACGGGCAGGGTTGAAGGCAACCTGGCGGCCCCGGTCGCGCCGCCGGAAAACGTCAAGCGCATCGGCATCGCCTTCCTCGACGACATCGCGCACAACGCGGCGCCGTTCAACTCCCAGACCGGCCTTCCGCTGGCTGCCGACGGCGACGGCGATCTCAACCCGGTCGCCCAGCCACTGGCCACTCCGGGAACCTACGACAATGAGCAGCTGGCCGCGCACTTCGTCGCCGGCGACGGACGCGTCAACGAGAACATCGGCCTGACGGCGATCCACCAGGTGTTCCACTCGGAGCACAACCGGCTGATCGGCTACATGCAGGATCTCCTCACGACGCAGAACGTCGACCTGAGCGAGTGGAAGCTGCCGAACGGCCAGTGGAACGGTGAACGCCTGTTCCAGGCCGCACGCTATGTCACGGAGATGGAATACCAGCACATCGTCTTCGAGGACTTTGCCCGCAAAATCCAGCCCGGAATCAACGGCTTCAATGTGTTCACCCAGTCGGACACCGGAATCGACCCCGCGATCAAGGCAGAGTTCGCCCACGCCACCTACCGGTTCGGGCACTCGATGCTGACCGAAACGATTGACCGGAAGACCAACAACGGCACGGACATCGGCATGCCGCTGCTGGACGCCTTCCTGAACCCCACGGCGTTCTACGCCAGCACGGCGGGCACCCTGGACCCGAAGCAGGCCGCCGGGGCCATCGCGATGGGCATGACCGACCAGGTCGGTGCCGAACTCGACGAGTTCGTGACCGACACCCTGCGGAACAACGTCCTTGGCCTGCCCTTGGACCTTGCCTCGCTGAACCTGGCCCGCGGCCGCGATACCGGCATCCCGTCCCTGAACAACTTCCGCTCCCAGCTGTACACGAGCACCGGCGAGTCCTCGCTGAAGCCGTACACGAGCTGGGTGGATTTTGGCCAGAACCTCAAACACCCGGATTCCGTGGTGAACTTCATGGCCGCCTACGGCACCCACGACACGATCACGGCCGCGACGTCGATCGTTGACAAGCGGGCGGCCGCCCAGCGGCTGTTCGACATGGACACGGCGGACGCACTGACTCCCACGGACTCCTTCGAGTTCGTCAACAGCACGGGCACCTGGGCCGACAGGGCCAGCGGGCTGGACAACGTTGACCTCTGGGTCGGCGGTCTCGCCGAGTACCAGAACCTCTTCGGCGGCCTGTTGGGCTCGACATTCAACTACATCTTTGAACGCCAGATGACGGACCTCCAGGACGGGGACCGCCTGTACTACCTTTCCCGCACCTCGGGCCTGAACCTGCGGACCCAGCTGGAAGGCAACTCCCTGTCCGAGCTCATCATGCGCAACACCGATGCCTCCGCCCTCAAGGCCGATGTGTTCGGCGTCGCGGACTGCGAGTTCGAAATGGCCAACATCACCGCAACCACCGGAAACTCGGTTGCCGATGATCCGGCCTCGTCCTGCGACGAAGCCGCACTCCTGATGCGGATGGCGGACGGCACCATCCGGTACCGCGTCAGCAACTCCGTGGACCGCCCCGGGCTCAACGCCCAGTCCACGTTCAACGGGCGGGACAACGCGGACCCCGCGCTGGCGGCAGACCGGATCTGGGGCGGCATCGACAACGACACCGTCTGGGGCAACAACGGCAACGACATCATCGAAGGCAACGACGGCGCTGACGTCGTCCTCGGCGGCGACGGCAATGACCGGATCACCGACTCGCACGGTGACGACGTTCTCAAGGGCGGACCCGGCAACGACGCGATCGACGCCGGACCGGGCCTGGACATCATCATGTCCGGTGAGGGCGACGACTTCTCCAACGGCGGCCTCAACGGCAACGAAACGTTCGCGGGCGAAGGCAACGACCTGGTCCTCTCCGGCGACGGACCGGACGCAGTGTTCGGCGGCGGCGGCGATGACTGGCAGGAAGGCGGAAACGCCAACGACCTGCTGCAGGGTGACAGCGGCGCACCGTTCTTCGACGACATCAACGCTCCGGGCCATGACGTCCTGATCGGCGATTCCGGTGAAGACGACTACGACGCCGAAGGCGGCGACGACGTGATGGTCGCGGGCCCCGGCATCGAACGCAACCACGGTGTCTTCGGCTTTGACTGGGTGACACACGCCCGCTCGATCGAACCGGCCGACTCGGATATGCGCCAGATCATCGTCGACGGGCCCAACGCCCTCAAGGACCGCTTCCTCCTGGTCGAAGCCCTCTCCGGCTGGGACAAGGATGACGTGCTCCGCGGCGACGACGAGGTGCCGTCCGTTCCCAACACCGAAGTCAACGTCGAAGGCCTGAGCAACGAACTCGACGCGGCCGGCATTGCAAGGATCAGCGGCCTCGCGGACCTGCTGCCGGCGGGTGCCACCACGTTCGGTGCCGGCAACATCATCATCGGCGGCTCCGGCAGCGACGAGATCTGGGGCAACGGCGCCGATGACATCATCGACGGCGACAAGTGGCTCAACGTCCGGCTCAGTGTTGTTAACGGCCAGGGTGCGGAAACCCGGACCGTCACGACGCTGACCGAACTCCAGGCCGACATCATGGCCGGCACCATCGATCCCGGAAATGTGAAGATCGTCCGGGAGATCCTCTCCAGCCCGGGCGAATCCGATGTCGACACGGCCGTGTTCTCCGGCGCAATGGCCGAGTACAACATCACCACCGACAACAGCGGCGTCACCACCGTGGCACACGTCGGCGGCAGGGCTGAAGACGGCACTGACCGGATCACCAACGTTGAAAAGCTGCGGTTCTCCGACCAGACGATCGACGTGGCCGCCACCGTTGCCCAGGCACCGGCGGCTCCGGCTACGCCCACCGCAGTTGCTGGCAACACGACCGCGACCGTGAGCTTCACGGCACCCGCCGGTGCCGACACGCTCAACGTCCTGGTCCGCACCGGAGACACCGTCATCAACACCATCGAAGGCATTGCCGCCGCCGAGACTAACCTCGTGGTGGCGGGCCTGGCCAACGGCACCGCCTACAACTTCCAGGTTGAAGCGGTCAACGGCGTCGGCACGAGCCCCCGGTCCGCGGCCTCGAATGAGGTCACTCCGGCGGTGCCGGCGTCGTCGATGCGGTTGAACGATTTCAACGGCGACGGCAAGACCGATCTGATCGCCCGCGACGCCTCAGGGCGGCTCTGGCTCTACCCGGGGACGGGAACGGGTGACTGGCTCACCCGGATCGACCTCGGCGCCGGCTGGAACGTGATGACGTCAATCGTCAGCGCGGGAGATTTCAACGCTGACGGCAAGGCGGACGTGATCGCCCGGGACACCAACGGGGAGCTGTGGCTCTACCGGGGCACCGGGACCGGCGACTGGCTCCAGCGGCAGAACCTCGGTGGCGGCTGGAACGTCATGACCTCCATCGTGGCCCCCGGTGATTTCAACGCGGACGGCAGGGCGGACCTGATCGCCAGGGACAGCAGCGGTCAACTCTGGCTGTACCCGAACAACGGGACCGGCGACTGGTTCGCCCGCGTTGACCTGGGCGCCGGCTGGAACGTCATGAGCTCCATCGTGGCCCCCGGGGACTTCAACGCCGACGGCAAGGTGGACCTGATCGCCCGCGACAACAGCGGCCAGCTCTGGCTCTACCCGGGCAACGGGCAGAACGAGTGGTTCACGCGGGAGAGCCTCGGGGCGGGCTGGAATTCCCTGACCGCCATCACCGCTCCCGGCGACATGAACGGCGACGGCCGGCCCGACGTCGTTGCCCGCGACACCAGCGGGCAGCTCTGGCTCTACCCGAACAACGGTGCCGGTGACTGGTTCACCCGCATCGACCTCGGGGCAGGCTGGAGCCCCATGTCGGCAATCCTGTAGCCGCCGGCTTCATCCAACGGAAGGTCCTCCGCATCCCGTCAGGGAAGCGGAGGACCTTCCCTTTGCCCTCCGGCCCCGCGCAGCCCGGAGGCGTCCGGGCTGCGCGGTAGGCTTGGGTTACCCGGGATTCTCGCGAATTCCGGCTATTCGTGTTGCCTGCATCCCCGTGATCCCTTTCAGGAGCTACAGCCATGAGCCTCAACGGCCCCTCACTCACCGGTTTGCGCCGTGTCCTCGCCGACGACCGGAACTACGCCCGGGTCCGGGCCGAAGCCGCCCGCGGTTTCGCCGGGCGCAGCGAGGATTACCAGATCAGCGCCCCCGCCGGGCTGCGCTCCGCGCTGCTCGCGGAAATGGCGGACGGACTGGCTGCGCTAGCGGAGGACACAGCAGCGGACACCGGCAACGGCAGCAGCCTGGTGCCGGTCGTGCTGGCCATCACCGCGACCGGCCGTGAAGCCGAGGACCTGACCGAAGCGCTGCGCGCCTTCCTCCCGGCCGACGCCGTCGCCGAGTTCCCCAGCTGGGAAACGCTCCCGCACGAGAGGCTCTCCCCGCGCTCGGACACGGTGGGCCGGCGCCTGTCGGTGCTGCGCCGGCTCGCCCACCCCGAATCCTCCACGGGCGGCGCGCTGCGCGTCGTCGTGGCCCCGGTCCGGGCCGTCGTGCAGCCGATCGTGGCGGGCCTCGGCGAGCTGGTCCCGGTCACCCTGAAGATCGGCCAGGAGGCCCCGTTCAGCAGCGTCGTGAGAAGCCTCGCCGACGCCGCCTACGCCCGGGTTGACATGGTCACCCGCCGCGGCGAGTTCGCCGTCCGCGGCGGCATGCTGGATGTCTTCCCGCCCACCGAGGACCACCCCATCCGGGTCGAGTTCTTCGGCGATGAAGTGGAGCAGATGCGCTGGTTCGCCGTCGCCGACCAGCGCTCGCTGAGCGCGCCAGGTGTGCACCACCCCGCCGAACTGCACGCCCCGCCGTGCCGCGAAATCCTGATCACGCCCTCCGTGATGTCCCGCGCCGCGACGCTGAAATCGCAGCTGCCGGCCGCCGCGGACATGCTGGAGAAGATCGCCGGCGGCATCGCCGTCGAAGGCATGGAGTCCCTGGCCCCGGTGCTGGTGGACGCCATGGTGCCTTTCCTGGACCAGTTCCCGGCCGGTTCGATGGCCGTCGTCATCGAACCGGAAAAGGTCCGGACCCGCGCCCACGACCTCGCCGCCACCAACGAGGAGTTCCTTGAAGCGGCCTGGTCCACGGCGTCCGACGGCGGTACGGCACCGCTGGATTTAAGTTCGGCGGCGTCCGCGGCCCTGCACTCGGCCAGCTTCCGATCGCTGACCGAAACCCGCACCGCGGCCCTCGAGCACGAGGTGTCCTGGTGGTCGATCACCTCGCTGGCCAGCGACGAGGAACTGCTGCCCGACGTCGACGTCCTCAACCTGCACGCCCGCGAACCCCGCGGCTACCAGGGCGACGTCGCCGAAATGATGGCCTTCATCGGCTCCCATGTGCGCGAACAGTGGCGGATCGTCGTTGTCACCGAAGGCCCCGGCCCGGCCCAGCGGCTCGCCGAACTTTTCCACGACAACGACATCCCCTGCGCCCGGGTTGACTCCCTCGACGACGACCCGCAGGCCGGGCTGATCGAGGTGACCACGGCCGCCGTCGGCCGCGGTTTTGTCCTGGAGCCGCTCAAGCTTGCCCTGCTGACCGAGGCGGACCTGCTCGGGAGGACCTCCGCCGGTTCCACCAAGGACATGCGCCGGATGCCGTCCAAGCGGCGGAACGCCGTGGATCCGCTGCAGCTTGTGGCCGGCGATTCCGTGGTGCACGAACAGCACGGCATCGGCAGGTTCGTCGAACTGATCCAGCGCCGGGTCGCCGGTGGCGGGGACGGGGTCCGCGAGTACCTGGTCCTGGAATACGCCCCGTCCAAACGCGGGGCCCCGGGGGACCGGCTCTTCGTCCCCACCGACCAGCTTGACCAGGTCACCCGCTACGTCGGCGGGGACACCCCGGCGCTGAGCAAGATGGGCGGCGCGGACTGGGCCAGCACCAAGTCCAAGGCCCGCAAGGCAGTCAAGGAAATCGCCGGCGAACTCATCCGGCTGTACTCGGCCCGGATGGCCTCCCGCGGCTACGCCTTCGGCCCCGACACCCCGTGGCAGCGGGAACTGGAGGAGGCCTTCCCGTACGTGGAGACCCCCGACCAGCTGACCACCATCAACGAGGTCAAGGCCGACATGGAGCGGGAGATCCCGATGGACCGGCTGATCTCCGGCGACGTCGGCTACGGCAAGACCGAGATCGCGGTCCGCGCCGCGTTCAAGGCCGTCCAGGACGGTAAACAGGTTGCTGTGCTGGTGCCCACCACACTGCTCGCCCAGCAGCACTACGAAACCTTCACCGAACGGTTCTCCGGCTTCCCGCTGGTGGTCAAGCCGCTGTCCCGTTTTCAGGGCAGCAAGGAGGCCAAGGAGACGGCCGACGGGGTCAAGTCCGGTTCCGTGGACGTGGTGATCGGCACGCACCGGCTGCTGTCCAAAGACTTCGGTTTCAAGGACCTCGGCCTGGTGATCGTGGACGAGGAACAGCGCTTCGGCGTCGAACACAAGGAAGCGCTGAAGAAGATGCGCACCAACGTGGACGTCCTCGCCATGAGCGCCACCCCGATTCCAAGGACCCTGGAAATGTCGCTGACCGGCATCCGCGAGACCTCCACCCTGGCCACCCCGCCGGAGGAGCGCCACCCGGTGCTGACATACGTCGGCCCATACACGGACAAGCAGACCTCCGCGGCGATCCGCCGCGAACTCATGCGCGAAGGCCAGGTTTTCTTCGTGCACAACCGGGTGTCCACGATCGACCGCACCGCGGCGAAGATCCGCGAACTGGTGCCGGAGGCCCGGGTGGAGGTGGCGCACGGGCAGATGTCCGAGAGCCGGCTCGAGCAGATCATCGTGGACTTCTGGGAGAAACGCTTCGACGTCCTCGTCTGCACCACCATCATCGAGACCGGGCTGGATATTTCCAACGCCAACACCCTGATCGTGGACGGGGCGGACAAGTACGGACTCTCCCAGCTGCACCAGCTGCGCGGGCGGGTGGGCCGCGGCCGGGAACGCGCCTACGCCTACTTCCTGTACCCGTCCGAGAAGCCGCTGGGCGAGGTGGCCCTGGAACGGCTCAAGGCCGTCGCCACGCACAACGAGCTCGGCGCCGGCATGCAGCTGGCCATGAAGGACCTCGAAATCCGCGGCGCCGGCAACCTGCTCGGCGGCGAGCAGTCCGGCCACATCCAGGGCGTCGGCTTCGACCTCTACATCCGGCTGGTCGGCGAGGCCGTTGCGGAGTACCGGGGCGAGGCGGAGGAGAAGGCCGCCGAGATGAAGATTGAGCTGCCGGTCAACGCGCACCTGCCGCACGACTACGTGCCGGGCGAACGACTGCGCCTCGAGGCGTACCGCAAGCTCGCCGGCGCCATCACCTACGAGGCGATCGACGAGGTCCTCGCCGAGCTGGTGGACCGGTACGGCGAACTGCCGTTGCCCGCCACAAACCTGATCGACGTCGCCCGGTTCCGGGTGGGCGCCCGCGAGGCCGGGCTCAGCGACGTTGCCCTGCAGGGCAACTTCATCAAGTTCTCCCCGGCGCAACTGCCGGAGTCCAAGCTCATGCGGCTCACCCGGATGTACCCCGGATCGCAGTCCAAACCTGCCCTGGACGCGGTGCTCATTCCGAAGCCCAAAACCGCCCGGATCGGCGGCCGGGACCTGCAGGACGCCGAGATCCTCGAGTGGGCCAACGGGGTCATCCGGAACATCTTTTCCGATGCCGCTGTGTCTGCCTCACCGGCCGGGAACTAAAGCATGATGGGAGGACACCACGCCGCGTCGGGAGCCGCGGCGTGGGTGGCGATTGCCTCGACCGGTCCGTACGCGCTGGGCTGGTATCCGCTGGACGCGACCGGGATTGTGATCGGCGGGATGGCGACGGCGGGGACGGCCCTGGTCTGCGACTGGGACCACCGCTCCAGCACGGTGGCCCACTCGCTGCCGCCGCTGTCGAACGTGATCGCCGTCGGCATCGAGAACATCTCCGGCGGCCACCGGCAGGGCACGCACTCCCTGCTCGGCACCGCGTTCTTTGTGCTGCTCGCGACGCTGGCCGGGCAGTTTCAGCTGCAGACCGACTGGGGTCTGCTGTCGGTGGGCGCCGGGCTGCTGTGCATGTTCATGATCAACATCGCAGCCAAAGCCCTCAAGCTCTTCCCGAAGTACGGCTGGATCAGCAACTGGGTCTTCGCCCTGACCATGGCCGGACTTGTGACCTGGTTCGCGCCGCACCAGTGGACCTGGCTGCCGGTCTCGATGCTGACCGGCGTGCTGGTACACATTGTCGGGGACATGATCACCACCGGGGGAGTGCCGCTGCTCTGGCCGGTGGTGATCAAGCCGCCGAAGTTCCTGCGGAAACTGCCGCTGGTGAAGAACATCTGGCGGGCCAACGGGGCGTTTTCCATCCCGTTGCTGGGCCGGGCCGGGTCACGGCGGGAATGGTTCGTGCTGATCCCGGTCAGCGCCTACGCCATGATCGGGATGTTCGGCGCCGCGCTGGCCCTGGCCGAAGTGCACTGGCCGGCCGCCGCCGCCCTCGGGGCGGGCTGGATCCACAGCCTCTACGCGCTGCTCGCCGCGGGGGGTTAACTGACTGAAGCTCCGGAAGATCCGGAGCTTCAGTCAGTTGCGTAGCTGGTGCTTAGAACTCGCCGGCGGAATCCGAGCGGCCGGTGATGGTCTGCGGGATCCAGAATGCCAGGGCGAACAGGCCGAGGCAGACGGCCATCGGCCATGGGTTGCTCAGCGTCAGGAAGCTCAGCGAGTAAAGCGCAGCGAAGAAGAGGACCATCATCAGGGCGAACAGGATGATGCTGGAGCCGAGGCTGTTCTCGTTCTGCGGCGTCGTGGCGGTGGTGGTCTTGCTGGACATTCGTTCCTCCTCGGCCCCGTGGGGCTCAAAACTGTGGCGGCTGCCGGAGCGGATCAGTACGCGGAGGAACCCTGTTCACCCTTGACGATCGCGATGCCGGAGCTGGCGCCAATACGTGTTGCACCTGCAGCAATCATAGCCTGTGCATCGTGGAGCGAACGCACGCCGCCCGAGGCCTTGACGCCGAGGTCCGGGCCGACGGTGCGGCGCATCAGCGCGACGTCCGCGGCGGTGGCCCCGCCGCCGTTGAAGCCGGTGGAGGTCTTCACGAAATCGGCCCCCGCGGCCACGGCGGCCTCGCAGGCCAGCACCTTCTGGGCGTCATCCAGCAGTGCCGTTTCGATGATGACCTTCAGGATGGCACCGCCGTCGTGGACGGCGTCGGCGACGGCCGTGATGTCATCGATGAGGGCGCCCTTGTCGTTGGCCCGGGCCGCGGCAATGTTGACCACCATGTCGACCTCCTCGGCGCCGTCCAGGACCGCGCCGCGGGCCTCAAAGGCCTTGACGTCGCTCGGGGTGGCCCCCAGGGGGAAACCGACGACGGAGCAGGTCAGCACGCCGGAGCCCTTCAGGGCCTTCTTGACGGTCTTGACCCAGATCGGGTTGACGCACACCGACTTGAACCGGTACTCGGCGGCCTCGGCACAGACCTTGAGGATTTCGGCTTCGCTGGCCTCCGGCTTGAGCAGCGTGTGGTCGATGCAGGAGGCAATGTTTTGCCCGGAGTCCGGGGCAGCGGGGGTGGCATTGCCGGCAGTCGCGGCGGCGTCGTTGCTCATGGTGATCCCTTCGTGGCTTCTCAGGTGTCCATCTTGCCACAACGGCCCGGCCGCCGAAGGGTATCCGCGCACGGCTCGGGCGACAGGTCAGGCGGCCTCCGCGAGGGGCTCCGCCATTCCCGCCCGGAGCAGCTGGGAGGCGCAGACGGACGCGGCAGAGGACGCGGCCACGAGGAGTCCCAGGCGGACGCCGTCGAACACGGCAGCGTCCCCGATGGCCCAGATTCCCGAGACGGACGTGCGGAAGTCGCGGCCGATGACGATCCCGCCGTGGCGTGCCGTGTTCAGTCCGGCGCTGACCGCGAGGGCGTCGCGGGCAATCGGCTCCTCGGCCAGGACCACCAGGTCCCCGGCCATGCTGGAGCCGTCCTCGAACACAATCCCGGCGGCGGCGAGCGTCGAACCGGCGAGGGTGGGAACGACGGCGGCCGGCCGCTGTGAGGTGCGGATGGGGCGGACACCGCGGGCACGCAGCACGGCCTCTGCCTGGCCCGCG
Organism: Arthrobacter ginsengisoli; assembly: GCF_031456935.1. Taxonomy (NCBI): domain Bacteria; kingdom Bacillati; phylum Actinomycetota; class Actinomycetes; order Micrococcales; family Micrococcaceae; genus Arthrobacter; species Arthrobacter ginsengisoli. Next base: position 182,481 of record NZ_JAVDVQ010000002.1, read on the forward strand.
GCCGTGCCGGTGCCGACCAGGATACCCAGCGGCCGCCGGCCCAGGACGCGGGTGACATCCTTGACGGCTTCGCCCAGCCCGGCGGCGTCGTCGATCGTGGAGTAGCTCAGGCACCGGCCTTCCCCGGCCAGCGGTGCGCCGGCGGGGGAGGACCCGGTTGCGATGACCAGCTGGTCGTAGCTGAATTCCAGGCCGTCCGCGGTGGTGACGTAGCGGCTGTCCGGGTCGATGTAGCTCGCCGGCTGGCCGAAGCGGACGGAAACCTGCGGGAGCGCGGCGAGTTCCAGCAGCTCCTCGGGGGCGTCGTCCCGGTTGCTGAGCACTGTGATCCCGCCGGCGAACGGGGTCCGGACGAGCTGGCGGACGAGTTCCTGCGCGGCAGGGCCGGCCCCGGCAATGACAATGCGGGGCCGGGTCTGCGAATCGGCGGAAGCGGTGGGAGTGGCGGACATGGTGAGGCCCTTTCGCTGGTGGCCCGTGGTGTGGCCGGTCTGCTTGATGAACCCAGCGTAGGCGGGTGATCTTTCCGGCGTGTTTCCCCGGTGTTGCGGGATTTTCGCCGCCCGTTCGCCAATGTTTACCCGCCAGTAATGGCGTGGGTCACACCCGGATCCGGTAGCCGCGCTTCACCACGGTTTCCACCAGTCGGCCGTCCGGCAGGGCGGAGCGCAGCCGGCTGACCGTCATGTCCAGGGCATGGACCGAACCGCGGAGTTCCAGCAGCTCGGACAGCGATTCGCGGGACAGTACCGCGCCGCCGGCGCCCAGCAGCGCCCGCAGCAGCAGGAGCGGTGCGGGCGCCAGTTCCACGGCCGCGCCGTCGATCCGCAGCGAGCGTCCACGGAGTTCCACGTGCCCCGACACGGTGTCCAGGCGGCGGACGTGGTTGAGGGCCAGGTGCTCCACCACGAGCCGGATCAGGGCGCCCATCCGGAACCGCTCCGGGACCAGCGGCTGAAGCCCGGCGTCGATCAGCGGCTGGGCCGTGATGGGGCCGACGACGGCGGTGGCCACGGTGGTCTTGAGGCTCTCCACGAGCTGCTTGTACAGGCCCATCTCGTGCGCGGTGCTCCACATCGCATCCACCGCGGGGGCGCTCGTGAAGGTCAGCACATCCAGGTCGCCGCTGCACGCGGCTTCGATCAGGCGGGGCAGCCGGTCCGCGCCGTCGGGTTTGACCCAGCGGTACGGAGTGACCGTCAGGACCGTGGCGCCGGACATCCGGAGGCGTTCGAGCTGGCGGACGTCGGTGTAGCCGTGCAGCTGCACCGCGACGGTCTTGCCGCGCACGCCCTCGGCCAGGAGCATGTCCACCAGTGTGGCGGTGGTTTCGTCTGAACTGATCCCGACGTCGGCCAGGCCGGCCGCGCGGACGGCGCCGCGGGCCTTGGGCCCCCGGACGAACATCCGGGTGGCGCCGAGGGTCTCCAGCAGCTGCTCGCCGATCCCGAAGGTGTCCGCGGCCTCGCACCAGCGCCGCATGCCGTAGGCCGTGGTGGCGATGCACAGCTCGGGGCGCGCGGCGATGATGGCGCGCGTGTCCTCGATCAGGCTCAGGTCCTCCTGCACGGGGGCGATCTTCAGCGCCGGCGCGTGCAGCACCTCGGCGCCGCGCCGCTCCAGGGCCTCGATCAGGTCCTGTGAACGGCGGTGCGAGGTCACCCCGATCCGGAAGCCCTCCAGCGGCAGCTCCGCGGCTTCCGCCACGGCCTCGGGTGCCGGATCGGGGGCGGGCAGCGCCGCCGGGGCTGTGGCGTTGAGCGCGCTCACGGTGCTCACGCCCCCATCAGGGACGCGGCCAGGCGGTCCAGTTCGGCTTCCGCCTCGGCGCAGCCCCGGTTGGCCTCGGCGACCCGGACGACGTCGCCGATCACCAGCACAGCCGGGTTGCTGCACTCCGCAGCCGCCGTCGTGATGGTGCCCAGCTCGGCGATGGTGGTCCGCTGCCCAGGACGGTAACCGCGCTCGACGACGGCCATTGGCATGTCCGCGCGCATCCCGGCCCGGCGCAGCCCGGCGGCGAGCTGGTGCAGTGTGCCGATGCCCATCAGCACCACGATGGTCCCGCCCAGCCCGGCGAGGTGCCGGTGTTCCTTCTCGGTCAGCGGGGCGTGGCCGGAGACCACGGTGAACAGGTGGCTGACCTCGCGGTGCGTGACCGGGATCCCGGCCGCGGCCGGAACGGAGATGGCACTCGTCACACCGGAGATGACGCGGACCGGCACGCCGGCCTTGACGCAGGCGGCCACTTCCTCGCCGCCGCGGCCGAACACGTACGGGTCGCCGCCCTTGAGCCGCACGACGTTTTTCCCGGCCAGCGCGGCCTCCACCATCAGCGCCTCGATGCCGGCCTGGCTGACCGGGTGGTGGCCGGGGCGCTTGCCCACATCCACCAGCTCGGCCGAACTCAGGGCGGGCAGCTCCTGGTAGGGGGCCAGCCGGTCGTAGAACACCACGTCGGCGTCGCGCAGGGCCTTGACGGCGGCGACGGTCAGCAGTTCGGTGGTCCCCGGTCCGCCGCCGACCAGGGTGACGTGGCCGCCGGGGCCTGCTGCGGGTTCGGCGGCGACCGGGATGCCGGTTTCCCGGCAGCGGTCCAGCAGCGCTTCCCAGCCGGGCTGGCCGTCGTCGACGGCGGCGACCAGGAACGGGCGTTCCGGCAGGGGGCCGTCGTGGCGGGCGCCGCCCGGGCTGCTGAGCCGCGAGACGACGGCGCCGGCGGCCCGGTAGCGGCGGACCGCCTGGTGCGCGGCAGCGTCCGAGCCGGTGACGAGGACATCGCGTCCGCTGAGATCGATGCTGAGCTGCATGGTCAGACCTTACTTTCCTGGGCGGGGCGTTCCTGGGCAGAGGCTGGGGCGTCGGAGGGCCGGACCCGGATGCTGGAGGCGATCAGCACGGCACCTTTCTCCTCCGCGGTGGCGGGGCGCATCTGGCCGCGCTCGTCGGGGACGAAGGTGATGGAATCGTCCTTCTGGTCCGGGGCGTTGACGAAGGAGCGGAAGCGGCGCAGGCGCTCGGGATCCTTCAGGGTGTCGGCCCATTCGTCGACGTAGGTGTCAACGTGCTTGGCCATGGCGGCCTCAAGGTCCTCGGCGATGCCCAGGGTGTCGTGCACCACCACGTCCTCGACGTGTTTGATGCCGCCGTCGAGCTCCTCCTGCCAGCGCGCGGTGCGCTGCAGGCGGTCGGCGGTGCGGATGTAGTACATGAAGTAGCGGTCGATGTACTTGATCAGGGTTTCGTCGTCCAGGTCCTTGGCCAGCAGCTGGGCGTGCGCCGGGGTGGCCCCGCCGTTGCCGCCGACGTACAGGTTCCAGCCGTCCGCGGTGGCGATCACACCGACGTCCTTGCCGCGGGCCTCGGCGCATTCGCGGGCGCAGCCGGAAACACCCATTTTCAGTTTGTGCGGGCTGCGGAGGCCGCGGTAGCGCAGCTCCAGCGCGATGGCCATGGCGACGGCGTCCTGGACCCCGAAGCGGCACCAGGTGGAGCCGACGCAGGACTTCACGGTCCGCAGGGACTTGCCGTAGGCCTGGCCGGATTCGAAGCCGGCGTCCACGAGGAGCTTCCAGATTTCCGGCAGCTGCTCCAGCCGTGCGCCGAACATGTCGATCCGCTGGCCGCCGGTGATCTTGGTGTAGAGGCCGTACTGCTCGGCGACCGCGGCGATCACTCCGAGCTTCTTGGGCGTTATCTCGCCGCCGGCGATCCGCGGGACCACCGAGTAGGTGCCGTCCTTCTGCATGTTGGCCAGGGCGCGGTCATTGGTGTCCTGCAGGGTGCCGCGGCCGGCGTCCAGGACGTAGGCGCTGTTCTGGCTGGCCAGGATGTTGGCGATGGTCGGCTTGCAGATGTCGCAGCCGGCCCCGGTGCCGTATCTGGCCATGACCTCCTCGAAGGAGCTGAGTTCGAGGACGCGGATGGTTTCGAAGAGTTCCTGGCGGGACAGCTCGATGTGTTCGCAGAGGGCCTTGGAGACGGCGACGCCGGACTTGGTCAGTTCGGTTTCCAGCAGCTTCTTCAGCATCGGCACGCAGGAACCGCAGCTGGTCCCGGCGCGGGTGCAGCCCTTCAGATCCCCGAGTTCCTGGACCGGGGCGTTGCCGTCGCAGGCCCCGCAGCCGTTGACGGTGTCGCGGATGGTCCCCGCAGAGACGTTGTTGCAGGAACACAGGATGGCGTCATCCGGGAGTTCCGTGTCCGGAGCGTCGCCGCCGCCGGCCGCGGTGAGGTAGGCGCCGGGTTCGGCGGCCAGTTCGCGGCCCAGCATGGGACGCAGCGACGTGTACGGGGCGGCGTCCCCGACGAAAATTCCGCCCAGCAGGGTCTTGGCATCGTCCGTGGTGACGATCTTCTGGTAGACACCGCGGGCCGGGTCGGCGTAGACGATTTCCAGCGCGCGCTCGGTCCGGGCGAAGGCGTCGCCGAAGCTGGCCACGTCGACGCCGGAGAGCTTGAGCTTGGTGGCGGTGTCGAAACCCGGGAAGGTCGCGTCGCCGCCGTGCAGCCGGTCCGCAACGATCTCCGCCATGGTGTTCGCGGGAGCCACGAGGCCCAGGCACATGCCGCCAAAGTTGGCGACTTCGCCGATCGCCCAGATGCCGGGGACCTGCGTCTCACAGCCGTCGGAGATAACGACGCCGCCGCGCGGGCCGAGGTCGAACAGCGGCGCGGTGCCCTCAATCTCCGGGCCGTTGGCCGTGCGGAACAGCTCGTCACGGGGTTTGACGCCGATCGCGACGATCACGAGGTCGGCGTCGACGATGCGGCCGTCGGCCATCAGCACCCCGGTGACCTGGCCGTCGTCGTCGGACAGGACTTCGGAGGGGAACACCCCGCCGTGGACGGTGAAGCCCTTGGCTTCGATCAGGCGTCCCAGGGCCTGCCCGGCGCCTTCGTCGAGCTGGGTGTTCATCAGCCAGGGGGAGCCGTTGATGACGATCGGGGTGGCGCCGAGCTGCTCGGTGCCGGCGGCGGATTCCAGGCCCAGCAGGCCGCCGCCGATCGTGACGGCGTTGACCTTGCGGCCCAGCTTCTCCGCCAGGTCCGCAATCGCCTTATTGATGGCCCAGACATCTTCCAGCGTGCGGTAGACGTGCGTGAGTTCGGAGCCCGGGATCGGCAGCCGGGCGGCATCGGAGCCGGTGGCGATGACCAGCTCGTCATACGGGTATACGGTGCCGGCCGCTGTGGTCACGGCCTTGCCCGCGATGTCGATGCCGGTGACGCGCTCGCCGGTCCGCAGCGTGAGAGCCTCGTGGTCCCACATCGAGGCGGCACCCAGGGTGAGGTCGACGTCGGCGTCGGTGAGGGCTTTGCTCAGCGCGACGCGGTCGTAGGGGAGGTGCGCTTCCTCGGTGAGGACGGTGACGTTCCAGCCGTCCAGGCCCCGGGCGTGCATGGCGTCGGCGAAACGGTGGGCGGCAGGGCCGCCGCCGGCAACCACGATGCGGCGCGGTGCTGTGGTGCGCTCTGCGTCCTGGTTCTGGGGGCTTGAAGTCTGTCCGGTCACGGTGGGCCTTTCGCAGTGGCCGCAGTCGGTGCTCTGCGGCCTTCTCAATCGAGGTGTCCATCCAGACTAGGCAAGCGCAGTTTCGCTTCAGTTTCCCTTATGTTTCGTGATCTTAACTTCTGCATCACGAACGCGTTTCCGGCGGCGTGAGGTCTCTTTTACGAGCCGGACACATTTAATGCACGCGGCCGTTACACCGCGGACCTAGCTTGGGTATGTGGCCGCAGGAGCGGCTGAGCCCGGAAGAGATGTATCAGAGAGGGGCCGAAATGACTGCCGTACTTGAGAGCGCAGCACGGAGCTTTGTTGAACACCCCAGCTATGGGACCGGCTGGCACCGCGTGTGCGCCGTGGAGGACCTGGAACCGGCCTGGGGCGAGGCCGCGCTGATCGCCGGGCGCCAGGTGGCGCTGTTCCGCACCGTGTCCGGTGAGGTTTTTGCCGTCGGCCAGGAGGATCCGGCCACCGGTGCGCATGTGATGGCCCGTGGCATCACCGGGTCCCGCGGCTCACGCCCGACGCTGGCCTCGCCGCTGCACAAAGAGGTTTATGACCTGGGTACGGGGGAGTGCCTGGGCACGCCGGGACTCCGCCTCCCGACCTTCGGTACCCGGATTGTGGGCGGGTACATTGAGGTCGAGCTGTAGGGCCGGAGGCCCCGAAGGCTACAGCCCCAGCGCCTCGCGGACGTCCGCGAGGACGCCGTCGAGCGCGGCGCGTGCCTCCTGCCGCGCCGCCGGCAGTTCAGCGGCGGAACCGACGCTGCGGATGACCTCCAGGTAGCACTTGAGCTTGGGTTCGGTGCCGCTGGGGCGGATGATGATGCGGCTGAGATCCTTGGTGAGGTACAGCAGGCCGTCGGTGGGCGGCAGCTGGGCGCTGCCCTCGGCGAGGTCCGTGACGGTTTCGACGGCGGAACCGCCAAAGGATTCCGGCGGGCTGACGCGCAGCCGGTTCATCATGGCGTCCAGCAGGCCCAGGTCCGCGACCCGGATGCTGAGCTGGTCGCTGGCATGCAGCCCGTGCACCAGGTACAGCGCGTCAAGCGTATCGAAGATGGTCTTGCCGTCGGCCTTCGCTGCCGCTGCGAGTTCCGCGATCAGCACTGCCGCGGAAATCCCGTCCTTGTCCCGGACCAGCGAGGGTGCGACACAGTAGCCCAGCGCCTCCTCGTAGCCGTACAGCAGCCCGGGAACCCGGGCAATCCACTTGAAGCCGGTGAGGGTTTCCTCATGGGCGTAGCCCGCCGCGGCGGCGATCCGGGCGAGCAGCCGCGAGGACACGATCGAGTTCGCGAACCCCCCTGCCGTGGTTTCTGCGCTGCCGCCGGCCGCCAGCCGCGCCACGACGTGCGCGCCGAGCAGGGCACCGACCTCGTCGCCGCGCAGCATCCGCCAGGCCCCGGTGTCCGGATCCTGCGCGGCCACCGCGGCGCGGTCGGCGTCGGGGTCGTTGGCGATCACGATGTCCGCATCCACGCGGCCGGCGGTTTCGAGCGCCAGGTCCAGGGCGCCGGGCTCTTCCGGGTTCGGGAAGTTCACGGTGGGGAAGTCGGGGTCCGGTGCGGCCTGCTCGCTGACCAGGGTGACGTCGGCGAAGCCGGCCGCGTGCAGGACCGCGACCGCGGTGTCGCCGCCCACGCCGTGCATCGGGGTCAGCACGATCTTGAGGTCGCGGGCCGGGAAGTGCTCCGGCATGGCAAGGGCCGCGACGGCGGCCTCGTAGTCGCCGGCGATGGACGGATCCAGCACTGTCCAGCCTTCGGTGGCAAGGGTGATGCCGGACAGCTCGCCGACGGTGTCGATTTTCGCCGCGATCAGGGCATCGTAGGGAGTCACGATCTGCGCGCCGCGTCCGCTCTCCTCGACGGCGTGCCGGCCCAGGTAGACCTTGTAGCCGTTGTCCTGCGGCGGGTTGTGGCTGGCGGTGACCATCACGCCGCCGTCGCACTCCAGCGCCCGCACCGCGTAGGCGAGCAGCGGGGTGGGCAGGGCTGCCGGCATCAGGAAGGTCTCAACACCGGCGGCGGTGAGGATCGCCGCGGTTTCCTCGGCGAAAATCCCGGAGTTGTAGCGGGCGTCATAGCCGACGACGGCGCGTGGCCGGGTACCGGGGGCGGCCGCTGCGACGGCGTCGGTCAGGAAAGCCGTGAAGCCGGCGGCGGCGCGGCGCACCACCACGCGGTTCATCCGGTTCGGGCCGGGGCCGAGGGCTGCCCGCAGGCCTGCGGTGCCGAACTGCAGGGTGCCGCTGAAGCTGTCGGCGAGCTCCTGGCGGGCCGCTGCGACGCCTCCACTGGTGAGGCGGACCAGCTCGGACAGGGTGGCGGCGGTGGTGGGATCCGGGTCCTGGGCGGCCCAGGTCCGGGCTTCGCCGAGCAGGCGGGTGAGTTCGGCATCAGAAGACGTCATAGGAACCAAACTAGCGTCATTCGCGGCTGATGCCTCCCCCCACCGGCGCGAGCCCGCGTACAGATCGATCACAGCTGTCCTGCCGCCAGCCCTTGACAGGCAATTTTCCGGACACGTAGCGTCTGGAATATGAAGTTGGGCCGTGGGGTGGAATGGGCCGTGCACAGTTGCGTCAATATGTCGTGGACGCCGGCCGGGGAAGCGGTCAACAGTGCCCGGCTGGCGGAGTACTACAAGCTCCCAGGGGCCTATCTCAACAAGCAGCTCCAGTCGCTGGTCCGTGCCGGGATCCTGGGCTCGGTCTCGGGTCCGCGGGGCGGGTTCCACCTGGCCCGCCGGCCGGAGAACGTTACCGTCCTCGATATCGTCCTGGCCCTGGAGGGCCCCGACCCGGTGTTTCGCTGCGACGGGATCCTGGGCAATGTCCCGGGTGCCGACACGGAGCAGAACTTCGTCAGGACCTGCCTCATTTCGCAGACCATGCGCCAGGCCGAACTCGTCTGGCGGCAGGCACTGGCCCGGCAGACCATTGCCGGGATCGCCGATTCGATGGAACGGCGATTCCCGCAGGACAAGGTCAAGGCCGTGCGCTACCTCACTGCGGGGCGCTGAGCCCGCCGGGAGCCGGGGCCTCAGAGCTTCGCGATGATCTCCGCGAGCAGCTTGGAGATGCGCGGGCCGGCAGCCTGGCCGGCCTCGAGGACTTCGCCGTGGCTCAGCGGCACCGGGCTGATGCCGGCGGCAAGGTTGGTCACGAGCGAAATGCCGAAGACCTCCATGCCGGCGTGGCGGCCGGCGATGGCCTCGAGCGCGGTGGACATGCCCACCAGGCTCGCGCCGATCCGCTTGGCATACTGCACCTCGGCGGGGGTTTCGTAGTGCGGGCCGGTGAACTGGGCGTAGATGCCCTCCTCCAGCGACGGGTCGACTTCGCGGGCGAGGCCGCGGATCCGCGAGGAATACAGGTCGGTGAGGTCCACGAAGGTGGCCCCTTCGAGCGGTGAGGCGGCGGTGAGGTTGATGTGGTCGCTGATCAGCACGGGCGTGCCGGGCGCCCAGTCCTCATTGAGGCCGCCGCAGCCGTTGGTCAGGACGAGGGTTTTGCAGCCGGCCGCCGCGGCGGTGCGCACACCGTGGACGACGGCCCGGACGCCTTTGCCCTCGTAGTAGTGCGTGCGGGCGCCCAGGACGAGGGCGCGTTTGCCCTCCTTGGTCAGCACGGAGCGGATGGTGCCGACATGTCCCACCACCGAGGGGGAGGAGAAGCCGGGAACCTCGTCCGCGGAGAGCGTGGCCGTGGTCTCACCGATCAGGTCGGCGGCATCGGCCCAGCCGGAGCCGAGCACCAGGGCGACGTCGTGGGCGGCGACGCCCGTCTCCGCCGCGATGTAGTCGGCGGCGGCCCGGGCGGCGTCGAAGGGGTCCGTGGTCAGGAAGTCTGTTGTACTCACCGGTACAAGTTATCCTGCCTGCGGCGTCCTGCCCAGCACCGCACGCGCAGTGGTGCGGGCCCAAATTCTTGGTGGTGCCGTCCGGATGGTGGACAATGGCTGATTGTGACTACGCATCCCGATTTCAGCTCACCCCGCATCGCAATCCTGGGCGGAGGGCCCGGCGGCTACGAAGCAGCCATGGTCGCCGCCTCCCTGGGCGCGACGGTCACCATCATCGAACGGGCGGGCCTCGGCGGTTCCGCGGTGCTGACCGACGTCGTGCCCTCCAAGACCCTGATTGCGACGGCGGACCTGATGACCCGCGTCGCTGAGGCCGGCGAGCTCGGCGTCAAGTTCGACGTCGACGGCGGCGACTTCACCCCGACCATGCGCGCGGACCTCAAGCACATCAACGACCGCCTGCTGCGGCTGGCCCGGCAGCAGTCCGCCGACATCCAGAAGGGCCTGGAGAACCAGGAGGTCCGGATCATGATCGGCTCCGGCAAGATGCTGGACAGCCACACGATTGAGGTCCTCACCGCCGACGGCACCGAGGTCATCGAGGCGGACGCGATCCTGCTGGCCGTCGGTGCGCACCCCCGCGAACTGCCCACCGCCCGCCCCGACGGCGTGCGGATCCTGAACTGGGCGCAGATCTACAATCTGGACGAGCTCCCCGAGGACCTGATCGTGGTCGGCTCCGGCGTGACCGGCGCCGAGTTCGCCTCCGCCTACAACGGCCTCGGGTCCAAGGTCACCCTGATTTCCAGCCGCGACCGTGTGCTGCCCGGCTCGGACACCGACGCCGCCGAGGTCCTTGAAGGCGTCTTCGAACGCCGCGGCGTCAAGGTGCTGTCCCGCGCCCGCGCCGAGACCGTGGAACGCACCGAGAACGGCGTCATCGTCACGCTCGGCGACGGCTCCCAGGTCACCGGCAGCCACTGCCTGGTCGCCGTCGGCTCGATCCCCAACACCGCCGGGATCGGCCTCGAGGAGGCCGGCGTGGCGCTCACCGAGAGCGGCCACATCAAGGTCGACGGCGTCTCCCGCACCACCGCGCCGAACATCTACGCCGCCGGCGACTGCACTGGTGTGCTGGCGCTCGCCTCGGTGGCCGCGATGCAGGGCCGGATCGCGATCGCGCATTTCCTGGGCGACAGTGTGATGCCGCTCAAGCTGCACCAGGTCGCGTCCAACATCTTCACTTCGCCGGAGATCGCGAACGTGGGAGTCTCCGAAGCCGAAATCGATTCCGGCAAGTATCAGGCCGACGTTGTGAAGCTCTCGCTGCGCAGCAATGCGCGCGCCAAGATGCGCAACCACCGGGACGGCTTCATCAAGATCTTCGCCCGCAAGGGCTCCGGAACCGTGATCGGCGGCGTTGTGGTGGGTCCGAATGCTTCGGAGCTGATCTTCGCGATCTCCCTCGCAGTCACGCAGAAACTGCACGTCGACGACGTCGCCAGCACCTTCACGGTCTACCCGTCACTGAGCGGTTCGATTTCCGAAGCGGCCCGGCGCCTGCACGTCCACATGTAGAAAACGGAGGCCGTAGCCATGCAGAGTCCCCGCACCCTTATTGAGTCCGTGGAGAAGAACCCGGCGCTGCCCTCCGGCCCGGAAGAACGCTTTGCCGGCTACGGCGTGATGGGCGTTCCGTTCAGTTCCGGCTACATCCTGGCCCTGCGGCATTTTGCGGCCTCCTCCGTCGGGCCGGGCTACAGCTCGGTCTGGATCCGCGACCCTGCAGGCGTATGGACAATGCACAGCACCGCCGACCCCGGGTCCTCCTGCCCCCGCTACTTCGGCAGCGCCCTCGGATCGGCCTCGACGAGCGGGATTTCCATCCGGTGGCGGGACGGGTACTCCTTCAGCGTGGACGTCGGAGGCGGGGTGGACCTGAGCTGGGACCTGACCCTGGCAGCCACACCGGTCACCCGGCTCATGTCCGCGGTGTCCGGGGCAGTTCCGGACCGGCTGTGGCGCAGCCGGAGGTTCCTGCGCGCCATGGGCGCTGTCGCCGGCCCGGCCTTGGGGGCGGGGCACATCGGGCTGACCGGCAAGGTCCCCAACGGCCAGACGTTTGGGGCGCGCCCGCAGCGGATGTGGTTTGTCCGCGAGAGCACAGCCCGGCTGCACGGGCACAGCCTGGGACAGATCTCAGCCCTGCCCGTCCAGGACCGGCTCGCGGACTTCTGGATCCCGCAGCGTGGCATCTTCATGATCGGCTCGTCAGTGTTCGATCCCTTCGACGCCGCCACGCACCTCGCCGCGGAGCACTGAGCCGCTGCGGAGGACCAGGCGGCAGCCGCCGTCAAGGGCGCGGTGCGCTTTCGGGACGACGGGGACGTTCGGCCCTACTTCCTCACTGCGCCGCGGGGACACAGTGGACCATGGCCAAGATCTATCTCCCCTACGGGAGCGTTGAAGGACAGACAGCCCAGATCGCGGAGTACATCGCAGAGCTGATCCGGGCCCATGAGCATCAGGCGGACACGGTGGACCTCAAGCACTCCGGGGACACCCTTCCGGCCGGCTACGACGGCGTCATCGTGGCGGCGTCGGTGCACATGGGCAAGCACGAGGGGTTTGTGACCGATTTTGTGAAGAAGAACCGCGGCGAACTCGAGCGCCTGCCGTCAGCCCTGGTTTCGGTCAGTCTGGCCGCCCACGGGGATGAGGAGAGCGCGGAGGGCTACGTGGAGAAGTTCGAGGAAGAGACCGGGTGGCGGCCCGCGCACGTCGGCTTGTTCGCCGGCGCGCTGCTGTACACCCACTACAACTTCCTGAAACGCCAGCTCATGAAGAAAATCACCAAGGACAAGGGCTCCGCTGACCTGGATACGTCCCGCGATTACGTCTATACCGAGTGGGACGGCGTCCAGCGGTTCACGGAGGATTTCCTGGCGGGACTGGCTGCCCCGTCACACTAGGGCGGTTGCAGGACTGCGGTGTCGGACTCAGGAGCAGGCGTAGGGCGGAACCGTATCCCAAGCGTTGTAGGGCTGAAACCAGTACTCGAAGCCCAGCCTGTCGGCGTCGTCCTCGAGTACATCGAGGCTGTCCGAGTAGAGCGCCTCACTGTCCGCATCCTCCAATAGGAGTTCCTCAACTTGTGCCCGCCAGTCCTCCGCGAGGTCGAGTTCGTAGATGTCCTCGGTGATTTCCGCCTGGTCGAGCAGGCAGCGGACGGCGAGTTCGGCGGCGAGGCATCCGGGGGCGATCCAGCCGCGGACCAAGGCCGCCGTGACGTCGGCGGCGACGACGATGAACTTTTGGATGAACTTCGCGTCGTAGCTGGAGGCGAACTGGGGCGGCAGCGAGGACAGCACAGAGGTTCCGGCGATGTCGGACGGCGTGACGGCCTCCAGCCCGCTCAGCGTGCCGAGATCGCGGAAGAGCTGGTCGATCAGAATGCTCGACGAGTTCCACAGCAGCCCTGCCAGCAGGCGTGTCTGGCTCACGGCCCTTTGGCGGTCCTGGGGTGAAACGGCGGCCATTTCGTCCAGGTCGTCCGGATCGAACTGGAGCAGCTGCTCCGGGGTCATGTCATCCGGGTGGGGATCGAGGCCCAGCAGTTCCAGGCTCAGCCCGGTCAGCTTGTCGGCCTGGACCAGGAGTTCTTCGGTGATGTCGTCGTCGTCGGCGCTCATGGCCCCGATGCTACCCGCCGTTTGTCCGTGGTCCGATTCGCGTTACGCGGTAGGGTCCGGCCGTTGCCGGGTGGCAGCCGGGTGGTTCCCCGAGGCCGTGCTTCCAGCCACCATTCGGGCGGAAACAAGATAGCTGATCCCCGCGATCAGGGGGACCACGCTGGCTGCGGCGAGCCATCCGACCGGTCCGGACCTCGCGATGACAGTGATCAGGAGCGGCAGCGCGCCCAGGGCCACGAGCAGCCAGCCAGCCACCGCGGTCCGTTTCAGGCCGAGCACTGCGGCCGGGAACGCCAGCGCCACGACGCTGACGGCAATGGCGGGTCCGTTCTCATTGACGAAGTTGCGCAGGGCCGCGGGGTCGAAGGCCAGCCACACGCACGCCGCGACGAAGGAGGCCGTGAGGGCGATCAGCAGCGGAGCGGTGGGCGCCGGCCAGAACCAGGCCGCGAGCGCGAGGATGAGCATCGGAGCCGCCCACACGAGTGTTATCAGCAGCCCGGCATTTCCGCCCGGGTCCTGCATGGCGTAGCCGACGATGAAGATTCCCGCGAGGACCGTGAACACGGCCATGATGGCCGCAGCGGTGCGCGTCAGTGTTGTGGCCCGCTGCTGCGGGTCCTTGTCCCTCGTCAGGACCATCACGACGGCGAACACAACAATCGCGCCGACTGCAAGAATGACCGGGACATTCATGGTGCCTCCTGCGGATGAACGGAGTCTAGGTCCATTGCATCCCCCGCCCCGTGGATGTGCCAAGGGGAGAAAGGCCCATCCAGAGGGAGGGGAGTGCGGGCATCTGACATTCGGGGAATAAAACCTCTTTCTCCGGGCGTGTCGCATGTGCAATAGTGGCGCCATGGTTATTTTCGTGCTATTAGCCATCCTGCTACTGGTCTTGCTTTGGCAATACATCTTGGCTGGGCTCGGCCTCTGGGTGCTCGTGGTCATTATGCGCGCCGTGATCAACTGGACGGTGGCCGACGCGAAGCCGAACTACCGCCGACAGCCCATCCAGACCCGGCCGGTGGCCAGGCCCGTCCAGACGCGGCCGGTGGCCAGAGCCGTCCAGACTCGGCCTGCGCCCACGCCCAAGCCTGCCCGCGAGCTGCCCGCGCCCGACTACCTGCCCCGGTGGACTGCCAGCCGCCGGCTGGACGCCGACCGCGAGCATGCCCAGTGGCAGAAGACGTTCGACAACGCAGCGCAGTAAAACCCCCGCCCGGCCGGGGGTCAACCAAGGGGTAGCGCGCCGGTGTCCGGCGGAGAAGGCTATTCCGCCTTCCGAACTGTGCCGCAGTATTGCTCGGCTTTACTGCCTTGAAGGCATTCCTGGTGCCGCGCGGCCTGGGCCATGCGCCCAAGGAAGACTGAGGCTCGCTGGACGATAGTGTGGGGCACGTGCTGCGGATGGGCCCGAGGTGCTACGAGGTTGGAAGCGTCTCGCGATAAGGCGACGTCCGAGCCCATCCCAGCCTAGCCGGCCCATGCGCCGAAGGTACCGGTCCCGCCGCCTCCGCGGTCGTCGTCTTTGCCGCAACGCTTGCAGCGCCTATATAGGGCGCCATCGTCGGCGTGTTCAGTATGCCAATCGTGCTGAATGTTCAGCATGCACAGCAAGGCCTTGATCATGATCCTCTCCGATCGAATCGAGGGCCGGCGGAGGTCGATAAACCTAATCATCGTCTTCGTGCCGCCGGCGCAGAAGGCTTAAGGCGGGATTCCTTACCCCTCTCAAAATCCAGGAGATTCCCTAACGCTTGTCAAAAACGCCCGCAGTATGGTCACGCTTGATGACAGCGCAACCGGCGTTGACCCGCGATGTCTCGCCGGGGCTTCCGGCCTTCCAAAGTTGTGAGCCGCTCGGCCGTTAGGCTACGGCCCCCTGAAAGTGCTTTTCGATAAGCCCCCGGATGTCGTCATGGCAGCCGCCGCAGCCCGTCCCGGCCCGGGTCGCCCCGGAAACCTCGGCCACCGTCCCGCAGCCGTCGGTCACCGCGGCGGCGATCCTGGTCCCGCTGACGCCGGCGCACCGGCACACGGTGCGTTCCGGGTCGGCGGCGCCGGCGGCGGCCGCCTGGTCCGGGCCGTCCAGGCGCAGCAGCAGCGACCGGTCCGCCGGAAGTTCGGCGCCGCGCTCGAACAGCTGCACGAGCTCGGCCGCCGAGCGGGGCATCCCCACGGCCACCAGACCCTCCAGCACCCCGGCGCGGGTGGTCATCTTTACGTAGCGGCCGTGCTCCGGATCCGCCCACTGCGCGACCTGCAGCCTGGCCCGGCCATGCACGGCACCGGCGGTCAAAGCCTCCTCGTCCCACGGTTCTGCGGCATTGTCCCCGGCTACGGCCATGTTCATGCCGCGCGCCTTGAGCACGATCACGCCAGGCAGCTCCGGCGCCAGCACCGGCAGCAACTCAGCGTCGGCAGATCCAGCGGCCAACAGCATCAAATACTCCGCGAGCCAATCGGCCTGCCGCCAGCCCGGGCCCACCAGCCCCGACGGACCGCGCGCCGTCCGGCACTGCACGCACTCGGCGTCGGGGCAGCGGACCTCGGCGCAGTCCCCGATGGCGAAGATATGCGGCTCATGGTGTGCCCGGAGCATGTGGTCCACCAGGATCCCGGCCGCCGTCGAGAGTCCGCAACCTTCCGCGAGCTCGGTCCGCGGCCGGACGCCGCAGGAGAGCACCAGCAGGTCGCCGTCGATCGCGGAGCCGTCATCGAGCAGCAGGGCGGAGAAGCCGCCGTCGGGAGCGTTGTGTTCCACGCCGGTGGAACGGGCGTTACCGGCCACCCGCACGCCGCAGTTCCGCAATGACGCCGCGAGCACCGCGCCGCCGCCGCGGTCGATATTGCGGCCCAGCGGATGTGGGCCGTTGTGCACCACGGTCACCGTGGCGCCTTCCTCGACCGCGGCGAGGGCGGTCTCCAGGCCCAGCACGCCGCCGCCGAGGACCACCACGCGCTTGCCGCCGGCCACCGCCGCCCGCAGCACCGAGGCGTCGCGCAGGTCCCGCAGCGCAGTCACGCCGGCAGGCAGCACCGGAGCAGCCGGGTCGGGGTTGAGTCCGGTGAGGTTGGGGATCACCGGGCGGCTGCCGGTGGCAAAGACCAGCCGGTCGTAACCGGGGGAGGTGCCGTCGCTGAGGATCAGCTGCTGCCGGGCGCGGTCCACACGGCGGACCCGGACGCCCAGCCGGACGTCGACGCCGTCGGCAACCAGTGCGGCGGCATCGGACAGGGCCAGTGCCGACGCCGTGGTCCGGCCGACCCCGAGATCCGCCACGAGCACGCGGTTGTACGCGGCCTCTGCCTCCTCACCGATCACCGTCAGGTGCGCGAGTCCGCTGCGGACCGCCGGCAGCAGCTCGTCGACCAGGCGCGCGGCCACCGGCCCGAAGCCCACAACAACAATGCGTTCAGTCATGACGCACCTTCCTTCTGCAGTTCATTGGCACGGTGGCTGGCGGCGCCGGCCCGGACCCAGACCTGGCTGAACTTGAACTCCGGCATTCCGGAGATCGGATCCGTGGCCGCCTCGGTGAGGCGGTTGGCGCTCTCCAGTTCCGGGAAGTGGAACGGCAGGAACACCGTTTCGGGCCGGATGTCCGTGCTCAGCTCGGCGCGGCAGGAAACCTCGCCGCGCCCGTTGGAAATCGAGACGAAGTCGCCTGCCGCGATGCCCTGCGCGGCGGCGGCTGCCGGGTGGATCTGCAGCCGCGCCTCGGGCTGGGCCGCGGCCAGGGCGGCCACCCGCCGGGTCTGCGCGCCGGACTGGTAATGCTCCATCAACCGCCCGGTGATCAGGGTCATCGGCGTTCCGAATGGCCCGGCGCCGTCCGCCACCTCCGCGGGCGGGGAAGAAGCCCGACGGCGGGGCGTCACCGGTGTGAACACGGCCCGCCCGTCCGCGTGGGCGAAGGACTCCCGGAACAGCCGCGGGGTCCCGGTGCTGCCGGCGGGGTAGGGCCAGTAGGCCGCCTCGCCGCGGTCCAGCATCGCGTAGTCGATCCCCGAATAGTCAGCCAGGCCACCTTCGGACGCTCGCCGGAGCTCCTCGAAGACGGTCTCCGGGTCCTCGCTGAACGTCGAGGGGGCGTCCAAGGCCTCGGCCAGCCGGGTCATGATCCACAGCTCGCTGCGCACTCCGGGCGGGGGAGCGATCGCGCGGCGGCGGCGCAGTACCCGGCCCTCGAGATTGGTCAGGGTGCCCTCCTCTTCGGCCCACTGGGTGACCGGCAGGACCAGGTCCGCCTCCGCGGCGGTCTCGGAAAGGAAGAAATCGCAGACCACCAGGAATTCCAGGCTCCGCAGGCCGGCGATCACGGCGTTGGCGTCCGGCGCGGAAACCGCCACGTTGGCGCCGTGCACGAACAGGCACCGGACGCCGTCGGACTGGCCCAGGGACTTCAGGAGCTGGACGGCGGGGAGGCCGGGGCCGGGGATCAGCGATTCCGGCACGCCCCAGATGGCGGCCATGTGGGCGCGGGCGGCGGGGTCGGTGATCTTGCGGTAGCCCGGGAGCTGGTCCGCCTTCTGGCCGTGCTCGCGGCCGCCCTGGCCGTTGCCCTGGCCGGTGAGCGTGCCGTAGCCGCTGCGCGCGGAGCCGGGCAGGCCCAGCAGCAGGGCGAGGTTGATGGCGGCGGTGGCGGTGTCGGTGCCGTCGACGTGCTGTTCCACGCCGCGGCCGGTGAGGATGTAGCTGCCGCCCCGGCGCGCGCCGTCGGCGAGCCGGCGGGCGGTGTCGCGGAGCAGTCCGGCCGGGACGCCGGTGAGGGATTGCACGCGTTCGGGCCAGTAGGAGGCGACGCTGCGGACCAGGGCGTCGTAGCCGGCGGTGCGGGCCTCGATGTAGCCGGCGTCGGCCAGGCCCTCATGGATCACGACGTGGGAGAGTCCCAGCAGCAGGGCGAGGTCGGTGCCGGGCAGCGGCTGCAGGTGCAGGCCGCCGCCGTCGGAGGTGAACGCCGCGGTGGCGGAGCGGCGGGGGTCCACGACAATCAGGCCGCCGGCGTCGCGGGCGCCCTGCAGGTGCTGCACGAACGGCGGCATGGTCTCGGCGACGTTGGAGCCGAGCATCAGGATGGTGCTGGCGGAATCGAGGTCCGCCAGCGGGAACGGCAGGCCGCGGTCCAGGCCGAAGGCGCGCATCCCGGCGGCGGCGGCCGAGGACATGCAGAACCGGCCGTTGTAGTCGATCCGCGACGTGCCCAGGGCCAGCCGGGCGAACTTGCCCAGCTGATAGGCCTTTTCGTTGGTGAGCCCGCCGCCGCCGAAGACCCCGACGGCGTCGGCCCCGTAACGGGCCCGCGTGTCCTTGACCGCGGCGGTGATGAGTTCCAGGGCCTTGTCCCAGCTGACCGGGCGGTGGACGCCGTCGGCGCCCTTGAGCAGCGGTTCGGTGACACGGCCGGCGTGGTTGAGCAGCGACGCCGAGGTCCAGCCCTTGCGGCAGAGTCCGCCGCGGTTGGTGGGGAAGTCGCGGCCGGTCACGTCGAGGAGGGCGACCGGCGCCTCGCGGACGGCGGCGGCGGTGGCCGGCACGGGGTCTGACCCCGGCTGGGGAGCCGGGGTCAGAGCCGCTGGGGACTTCAGCGTCATGGCGCACTGCAGCGCGCAGTATGGGCAGTGCGTGTCGGCGCTTTTGGTCATGTTAGACGTGTCCCATCGCGTTTCGGTTGGCGTTGCGGATATAGCAGAACCAGCACACGGCCAGCATCAGGATGTAGGCCCCGACGAAGCCGTAGAAGGCCGGGGTGTACGAGCCGCTGGCAGTGTTGGAGGCGTTGAGCACCTGCGGGATGACGAAGCCGCCGTAGGCGCCGATGGCCGAGATCAGGCCGAGGGCCGAGGAGGCGAGCCGCTGGGTGGTTACCGTGCTGGCGCCGGACTTTGCTGCCCGGCTGGAGGTGGCGAAGATGATCGGGATCATCCGGTATGTAGCGCCGTTGCCGAAGCCGCTGGCGGTGAAGAGCATCAGGAACAGGACCAGGAAGAGCCAGAAGTTCTTTAGTGGCAGCGTCCAGACCATGGTCAGGGTGATGACGGCCATCGCGGCGAACGCCGTGACGGTCATCCGGGCGCCGCCCATGCGGTCCGCCATCCGGCCGCCGTAGGGGCGGGCCAGCGAACCGACCAGCGGGCCCAGGAAGGCGAGGGACAAGGCCACGGTGCCGACACCGATGGAGGAAAACGCCGGGAAGTAGTCCTTGATGAGCTTGGGGAACACGCCGGCGAAGCCGATGAACGAGCCGAAGGTGCCGATGTACAGCAGCGCCATGATCCACAGGTGCGGTTCCTTGAGCGCGGCGAGCGAGCCCGCCACGTCGCCCTTCGCGCTGGTGAGGTTGTCCATGTACTTCCAGGCGCCAAACGCGGCGAGCAGGATCAGCGGGACCCACATGAGTCCGGCCACGGGCAGGTTGACCGTGCCGGCGGCCAGCAGGGTGATGGCGATCGGAACGGCCAGCTGTGCGACGGAGGCACCAAGGTTGCCGCCGGCGGCGTTCAGTCCCAGCGCCCAGCCCTTTTCGCGGGCCGGGTAGAAGAAGGTGATATTGGCCATCGAGCTGGCGAAGTTGCCGCCGCCGAATCCGGCGAGGGCTGCAACAAGGAGCATGGTGCCGAACGGGGTCTCCGGGTTGGAGACGCACATGGCCAGTCCGATCGAGGGGATCAGCAGCAGCAGGGCCGAGACGATGGTCCAGTTGCGGCCGCCGAAGCGGGGGACCATAAAGGTGTAGGGGATCCGGAGGGTGGCGCCGACCAGGCTGGGCATCGAGATCAGCCAGAAAATTTCCGAAGTGGTGAAGGTGAAGCCTGCCGCGGGCAGCTGGACCACCACAATCGACCAGAGCTGCCAGACCACAAAACCCAGGAACTCGGCGAAGATGGACCAGTTTAGGTTGCGCCTGGCAATGGAACGGCCCGCGGACTCCCACTGTTCCTTGTTCTCGGCATCCCAGTTGGCGATCCAGCGGCCGGGGCGGAATTCAAGGGCGGGGCCGCCGAGGGTGGTGCCGGCGTCGAGACGGGGCGAAATGCCGGGGGAAACGCCGGTATCGGCGCTTGCGGTTCGTTCAGCAGTCACGGGGACCTCCTTTGGGGGTGTTGTCCCTCCAACTTAGGGAAGCTGCGTTTCCGGGAGCCTCGCCGTTTGTTAACGTGCTGTGACGTTTGCCTATCGGCGCGTTTGTGACGGAGTGAGGGGGCGACAATGAGGCGTAGTGTGATGACCAGCACATGAGACAGTTCCAGGTGTCCACATAGTGGAACTTTCGTCCATTGAATGGACGCCGGGACTAATATGTAATCCTACTTATCCTCATCCGGACGGTCTCAATTAACCTCGGTCCGGCCTGAATGAAAGCGCTACTACATGTCATCCGCTGTTAACCTTTCGAAGCAGGGGTCCGCCGAACCGGTGAACTCGCGCGGCCGCGTCATCGTCGCCAGCCTGATCGGCACCACCGTTGAGTTCTACGACTTCTACGTGTATGCCACCGCCGCTGTGCTCGTTTTCCCCTCCTTGTTCTTCCCGAACCAGAACGAGACCACCCAGCTGCTCAGTTCCTTCGCCGTGTTTGGCGTCGCCTTCATCGCCCGCCCGCTCGGGTCCATCGTCTTCGGCCACTTCGGTGACAAGTTCGGTCGCAAGGGCACCCTGGTGGCGTCGCTGCTGACCATGGGTATTGCCACCTTCCTGATCGGCTGCCTCCCGACGGCGCTGGTCCCGGGCTGGGCATTCTGGGCTCCGGCCCTGCTGGTCGTCATGCGCTTCTTCCAGGGCCTGGCCCTCGGCGGCGAATGGAGCGGCGCGGCACTGCTGGCCACCGAGAACGCCCCGGCGAACAAGCGCGCCATCTACGGCACCTTCCCGCAGCTGGGAGCCCCGATCGGCTTTATCATCGCCAACGTGATCTTCCTGGTCTTCAGCTACACGCTGTCGCCGGCGGCCTTCATGGAGTGGGGCTGGCGCGTGCCGTTCCTGCTCAGCGCCGTTATGGTCATCATCGGCCTGTACGTCCGGCTCAAGCTCATCGAAACCCCCGCCTTCACCAAGGTCATCGAATCCAACGAAGTCGCCAAGCTGCCTCTCGCCCGGGTCTTCAAGACCAGCTGGCGCAAGCTGATCCTGGGCACGTTCATCATGCTTGCCACCTACGTGCTCTTCTACCTGATGACGACGTTCACGCTGACCTTCGGCACCCGTGCCTCCAGCCTGGACGCCGCCAAGGCTGCAGCGGAGAAGGCCGGCAAGCCGATGACGGAGGCCGCCGCCGCCGCGTTCGTCCCCGGCCTGGGCTACACCCGCAACGACTTCCTCTGGATGCTGATTGTCGGCGTTGTGTTCTTCGGCATCTTCACCCTGGTCTCCGGCCCGCTGGCTGAGAAGTACGGCCGCCGCAAGATGCTGATCGCCGTGACATTCGGCATCTTCGCCTTCGGCCTGCTCTTCGTCCCGCTGTTCAGCGCAGGCTTCGTGGGTACGATGGCCCTGCTGATCATCGGCTTCTCCCTGATGGGCCTGACCTTCGGGCCCATGGGTGCGCTGCTGCCGGAGCTGTTCCCGACGAACGTCCGGTACACCGGCTCAGCCATCAGCTATAACTTCTCCAGCATCCTGGGTGCGGCAGTGGCTCCGTTCATCGCCGTGTGGCTCTGGGAGCTGGGCAAGGGCAGCCCCGTGCTGGTCGGCGTCTACCTCGCCATCATGTCCGTGCTGACGCTGATCGCACTCTTCGTCAGCAAGGAAACCCGCGACCTGGACTACACCAACAACGTGGCCTGACGCCCTCTTCGCGGACGGGGCCGACGCTCCTGCCGCTCCTGCCCAGTTGCTGACGGAAATGCCCGGTGTGTTCGCTGAACACGCCGGGCATTTCCGTGTCCGGCATGGGTGTGCCGTAAAGCAACTGGGCAGGAGCGCCAGCACCGGCAGGGGCGTCGGTTTTAGTGCGCGTAGAGTTCGACGAAGTTCCGCAGGATCTTCATCGGTTCCGTGGCGGTGAAGGTCCGGGCGTCCTCCATCAGCATGTCGGCGGATTCCGGCGGGAAGTAGCCGGCATTGCGGTAGATATCGATCCGGGTGACGAGGCCTTCGGCGTCGAGCTCGGGGTGGAACTGGGTGGCGTAGAGGTTGGTCTTGATCCGGAACATGTGCACCGGGCAGGCAGCGGAGCTGGCCAGGAGCACGGCATGGGAGGGCAGGACGGTGCAGGCTTCCTTGTGGCCGGTGAAGGCCGTGAAGCTCTCCGGCAGCCCCCGCAGGAGGGGATCCACCAGCCCCTCGTCCGTCAGCTTGATGGTCACGCCGCCGAGCCCTTCGCCGTAGGTCCGGTCGATTACGGCGCCCTGGTGCCGGCCCAGCGTGCCGACCCCGTAGCAGGCTCCGAGGAAGGGAAAGTCCTCAGGCACGATCCGGTCCAGCAGTGCCGCCAGCTCGTGCTCCACCCGGTGCTGGACGTCGCTTTTGTCCTCGGCAGGGTCGCTGGACGTGAACGGGCTCCCGCCGACAATCACGCCGGAGTAGTCGGAGAGCTCAAGCGGCGGTAGCGGGGTGGCTTCCATCCGGATGCGTCTCAGCTGGGAGGGTTCGAGCCCGCCGTAGCGCAGGTAGGCCTCGTATTCGTCCTCGGCGGCGGCGTCCTCGGCCCGGGAGGCGAGTAGCAGAAATGGCTTCACGGACCCAGTTTGCACGGGTGGGACGCGGGGGCGCCAGAGGCGCGCCCGCGTCCCGCCGCGGGGCCGCGGCTACTCGGCTGCCTCGTCCTCGATCAGGGCGATGATCGCGCCCGCGGAGACCGTCTCGCCGGCAGCGGCGGACAGTCCGATCACGATTCCGGCGCGGTGTGCGGTGAGCGGCTGCTCCATCTTCATCGCTTCAAGCACGACGACGAGGTCGCCCTCGGCAACAAGGTCGCCCTCGCCCACGGCCACCTTCACGATGGTTCCCTGCATGGGGGAGGTCAGGGCGTTGCCGCTGGCCGCCGCCACGGCGCCGCCGCTGCGGGCACGCTTTTTGGCCTTGGCCGGCTTGGCGGCACCTGCGCCGCTGCCGGTGCCCAGCGACGCCGGGAGGATGACCTCCAGGCGTTTGCCGCCGACCTCGACGACGACGCGCTGGCGTTCGCCGGCGTCGGGCGCGTCGGTCTCGGTGCCGGTCGGCGTCCAGGCGGGGATGTCATTGACGAAGGCCGTTTCGATCCAGCGGGTGTGGACCTTGAACGGGCCCTCGGCGGGCGCGAAGTCGGGATTGGTGACGACGGCGAGGTCGAACGGAATGACGGTGGGGATGCCCTCGACGACCATCTCCTCGAGCGCGCGGCGGGCGCGCTGCAGGGCCTGCGGGCGGGTGGCGCCGGTGACGATCAGCTTGGAGAGCATCGAGTCGAAGTTGCCGCTGATGACGTCGCCCTGCTCCACACCGGAGTCGATCCGGATGCCGGGGCCGGTGGGATTCAACAGCCGCGTGATCGTGCCCGGGGCCGGCATGAAGTTCCGGCCCGGGTCCTCGCCGGTGATGCGGAATTCGATCGAGTGGCCGCGGACTTCGGGGTCCCCGTAGCCGAGTTCCTCGCCGCGGGCCAGCCGGAACTGCTCGCGGACGAGGTCGATTCCGGTGACTTCCTCGGAGACGCAGTGTTCGACCTGGAGGCGGGTGTTGACCTCGAGGAAGGAGATGGTGCCGTCCTGGCCGACGAGGAACTCGCAGGTGCCGGCGCCGAGGTAGCCGGCTTCCTTGAGGATGGCCTTGGAGGATTCGTAGAGCCGCCGGTTCTGCTCCTCAGTGAGGAACGGCGCCGGTGCTTCCTCGACGAGCTTCTGGTTGCGTCGCTGCAGCGAGCAGTCGCGGGTGGAGACCACGACGACGTTGCCGTACGCGTCGGCGAGGCACTGGGTCTCGACGTGGCGCGGAGCGTCCAGGAAACGCTCGATAAAGCACTCGCCGCGGCCGAAGGCGGCGACGGCTTCACGAACGGCGGATTCGAACAGTTCGGGGATTTCCTCGCGGGTGCGGGCCACCTTGATGCCGCGTCCGCCGCCGCCGAAGGCCGCCTTGATGGCGACCGGCAGGCCGAACTTGTCCACGAACTCGAGGATCTCCTCGGCAGACTCCACGGGGTCGGCCGTGCCCGGGACCTGCGGTGCGCCGACTTTTTCGGCGATGTGGCGGGCCTGGACCTTGTCGCCCAGGGCGGAGATCGCCGCGGGGGAGGGCCCGATCCAGGTGATGCCGGCGTCGATCACCTTGGCGGCGAACTCGGCGTTCTCGGCCAGGAATCCGTAGCCGGGGTGGATGGCGTCGGCGCCGGAGCGATGGGCTACCTCGATCAGTTTGTCCATCACGAGGTAGGACTCTGCCGCGGTATTGCCGCCCAGGGCGAAGGCCTCGTCGGCGAGCTTGACGTGCAGCGCGTCGCGGTCCGGGTCCGCATAGACCGCCACAGAGGCGAGGCCTTCATCGCGCGCGGCGCGGATGATCCGCACCGCGATTTCGCCGCGATTGGCGATCAGCACCTTGCTCATCCGGCGGGTTGCAACAGCGGTGCCTTCTGGGGCTGATCGCTGCACTGTGTTTGCGGACTGCTCCGAATTTGCTGACAAGGCGTCTCCTTCTTTCCTTCAGGGAGCCTAGCGCGGTTTTGTGGGTTCCGCCGATATTACTTGCGGATTCCGCGCGAAAAGCGCCCGCTCTTTGTAGGGTTGCTACAAAAGTCTGCGAATTGGCTCACTCGGCCCGGAGCAAGGCGGGATCCGCGGCACCAGTGGTCCACAGTTCCGTGATGCCCACCCGCGCCTGGCCCAGCAGCCCGCGGAGAGTCGAAATGGACAGCCCGACGACGGCGTGCGGGTCGCCGTCGACCTTGCGGATGAAGGCCCCACCGTAGCCGTCGATTGTGAAGGAGCCAGCGCACTGCAGCGGTTCGCCGGTGGCGATGTAGGCGTCGATCTCCTCGGCGCTCATCTCCATGAAGTGGACCTCGGCGGAGGTGACGTGCCCGAGGGTTGCGCCGGAGCCGGCCGCCCCGGATTCGTCGGTATCCTCGGTGTCCCGGCAGTCGACGAGCCAGTGGCCGGTGTGCAGCACGCCCTTGCTGCCGCTCATCCGGAGCATCCGCTCTTTGGCGACCTCGGCGGTGTAGGGCTTGCCGTGCGCCTCGCCGTCGAACTCGAACACCGAATCGCAGCCGATCACCAGGGCCCCGTCAGCTTCGGGCAGCGAGGCGACGGCCTCAGCCTTGGCCCGGGCGAGCAGCAGGGCGGTGTCGTGCGGGTCGGTCACGCCGTAGCGGGCCTGCACGGCGTCCTCGTCCACATCGGAGACAAGGACCTCGTGCCGGATGCCGGCATCGGTCAGCAGCTTGGTGCGGGCGGGGGACTGGGAGGCAAGAATGAGGCGGGTCACCGCACCAGCCTAGTTCCTGGGGCTCGCCGTCGCCGTGCCTTTTCGTCAGAGGTCGCTGGGAGAGCTGGTTCATGGACGCGAACCAGGGACCGGAAGACAAACTCCGCAGCGTGCTGGCGATGTGCGGCCGCGCGCGTGCGGAGGATACTTTGCCCGCGAGCAGCGCACGGCTGATTGAAGCCTGGCGGCGGTTGGAGGAGCTGAGCGCCGCGTTGGCCACTGTCAGGACCCGTCTTGAGGTGGCGGCGGTTCTTAGTCGTGTGCCGATAGCTACGTCCGGTATGGGGACATCCCCTACGCCCGCCGAAGCGGTCGACCGGCTTCAGGCGGCCGCCAATAATGTCTTAGCCCTCCGGGACACTTGAGCCATGGACGGAACCCAGTCAGCCGCGGCCGCTCTGGCAGCAGTCGGGTGCGACTGCGCCCCAGGTTGCGGGAAGAGACCGGCAACGGAAGATGCAGGCATAGCGCTGTACGGCGACGTGCCTGAGCTGAACGGTGCGCGTCTGATTGCTGAAATCCGGGCCCTGGAGGACCGGAAGTCTGCCCTGTCGGCCCGCCAGGCACGGCTCGCGGTCGACTTCGACCTGCTCCAGCGCCGCGAACAAGCCGACGCCGGGATGCCGGCCGCGGAGCTGGGCGCCGGCGTCGCCGCGCAGCTCGCCCTCGCAAGGCGGGAATCCCCGGCCCGCGGCGGCCGGCTCCTGGGCCTGGCCAAAGCCCTCGTCACCGAAATGCCGCACACCCTCGCGGCCCTGGACGCCGGCCAGCTCAACGAATGGCGCGCCACCCTTTTGGTGCGCGAAACCGCGTGCCTGTCCGCGGCGGACCGGGCCGCCGTGGACGCCGACCTCGCCCCCGACACCGGAACCTTCGACGGGACCGGGGACCGGGGCCTCATTGCCGCGGCGCGGGCCGCCGCGTACCGCCGCGACCCGCGCTCGGTCACTCAGCGCGCCGGCCACGCCGCGACCGAACGGCACGTCAGCCTCCGCCCGGCCCCGGACACCATGTGCTACCTCACCGCCCTGCTGCCCGTCGCCGCCGGCGTCGCCGTGCACACCGCCCTGACCCGGCACGCCGACACCCTCCGGGCCACCGGGGACCCCCGCACCCGCGGCCAGCTCATGGCCGACACCCTGGTCGAACGCACCACCGGGACCCCCGGCGGGATCACCGGGATCGAAATCCAGCTCGTCATGACCGACCGCACCCTCTTCCAGGGCGACAGCGAACCCGCCCGGCTCCCCGGCTACGGCATCATCCCCGCCGGCCACGCCCGCGCACTCCTCGTTCCCGACAACAACCCGAACCAGGCGGACCCGGACGAGGGCCAGGACCAGGCCCTGAACGTCTGGCTCCGCCGGCTCTACACCGCCCCCGGCACCGGAGAGCTCACCGCGATGGACTCCCGCGCCCGGCTCTTCCCGCCCGGCCTCCGGCGATTCGTGCACCTCCGCGACGACACCTGCCGCACCCCCTACTGCGACGCCCCGATCCGGCACCTGGACCACATCATCCCCTGGCACCGCGGCGGCACCACGGACCAAAACAACGGCGCCGGCCTCTGCGAAGCCTGCAACCACACCAAAGAAACCCCCGGCTGGAACGCCCAACCCCGCCCCGGCCCCCGACACACCATCGACATCACCACCCCCACCGGCCACACCTACCAATCAAATGCACCCCCACTACCGGGAACCAGGGTCAGCGGAACGGCGCCGGACCAACCGGTGGCTCCCAACCGGCACCACCACCACCGCGAACTCCGCCACCGGGCCAAAATTCTCGTCCGTGCCCGCCAGCACGCCCGGCTGGCGGCCTGAGCGAGCAGCCGCGATGGGAGCACGTAGCCAACAGCCCCGCAGTTTGAGGAATACCCCCAAGCTGCCCACAACAAAGCCGCCCGCCGATCGAAGTGATCAGCGGGCGGCCTGTCGGACTCTTCGTGGCAGCCGGGCCGGGCTACCGGGCGGCAGCCTCGGCGGGTTCCGCAACAGAACCCGCGACCGCAGCCACGGGCTGGCGCAGCTTCGCGCCTTCAACGTCCACATCCGGCAGGATGCGGTCCAGCCAGCGCGGCAGCCACCAGGCCTTCTCGCCGAGCAGGTACATCACGGCCGGGACAATCGTCATCCGGACCACGAACGCGTCAATGAGCACACCGAAGGCCATCGCGAAGCCGAGCGGCCGGACCATGTTCAGGTGCGAGAAAATGAAGCCCGAGAACACACTGACCATGATGATCGCGGCCGCGGTGACCACGGCAGCGGCGTGGCTGAAGCCTGAGCGGACCGCGTGCTTGGCCGACTCGCCGTGCATGTAGGACTCGCGCATGCCGGATGCGATGAACACCTGGTAGTCCATGGCCAGGCCGAACAGCACGCCGATCAGGATGATCGGCAGGAAGCTCAGCACGGCGCCAGGGTTCTCCACGCCGAAGATGCCCCCGAGCCAGCCCCACTGGTAGACCGCGACGACGGCGCCGAAGGCGGCGGCGAGTGAGAGCAGGAATCCACCGGTCGCCAGCAGCGGCACCCAGATGGAACGGAACACCAGCAGCAGCAGGATCAGCGAGAGGCCCACCACGATGGCCAGGTACGGCGGCAGTGCGTCGCCGAGTTTAGTGGACACATCGACGTTGCCGGCGGTCTGTCCGGTGAGCCCGATGCTCACGCCGGTGGAGTCCTGGATCTGGCCCTTTTCGGCGCGGAGTTCGGAGACCACCTGGACCGTGCTGGCGCTGGCCGGGCCTTCGTTCGGGATGACCTGGAACACCGCGGTGCGGCGGTCCTCGCTCAGGGCCAGCGGCACTGCGGCGGTGACGTTCCCGGTTTCGCGCAGGATGTCGGCGACGTCGAACTGCCGGGCCTGGGCCTCGGCTTCGCTCAAGCCCTCGGGGAGGTCGCCCACCACAATGATCGGGCCGGTCATGCCCTCGCCGAAGCTCCGCTTGGTGACGTCGTAGGCCTGGAATGCCTGGGAGGCCACAGGCTCGGAGCTGGCGTCCGGCAGGGCGAGCCTGAGCTGGCTGGCGGGCAGCGCCACGACACCCAGCAGCGCCACTCCGGCCAGCAGTGCCAGCCAGGGGTGGTTGGTGACGATGCCGCCCCAGCCGTGGCTGCTGCGGTATTCGTCCTGGGCGCGGTCCTCGGTTTCGTGGCCGGGCGCGGCGTTGTGCTGTTCCGCTTTGGCCCAGGCCCGCTTGGAGATCAGTTTCCGCCCCACGAGGGAGAGGATGGCCGGCGTCAGGGTCAGGGCGACGACGACGGCGACGGCCACAGTGGCGGCGGCTGAGAGGCCCATGACGGCCAGGAACGGAAGCCCGGGCACGACAAGGGCCGCGAGGGCGATGATGACGGTCAGGCCGGCGAACAGCACGGCGTTGCCGGACGTGCCGGTGGCCAGCGCCACGGACTCCTCGGCGTCCATGCCGGCGAGCAGCTGGACGCGGTGCCGGTTCACGATAAACAGGGAGTAGTCAATACCCACGGCCAGGCCGAGCATCAGCGCCAGCATCGGGGAGATGGAGCTCATGTCTGTGGCGCCGCTCAGGGCGAACGTGCCACCCACACCGACGGCGACGCCGACGACGGCCATCAGCAGCGGAAGTCCCGCGGCGATCAGCGTGCCGAGCATGATGATCAGAACCAGGGCTGCCACCGCGATGCCGATGATCTCGGCGGTGCCAAAGATCTCGGAGATGTCCTCACTGATTTCCTTGCTGGGCAGCGCGGTGACGTTGGCGGCGGACACCTCCTTGACGATGTCCTGGACTTCCTGGCGGACCTCCGGTTTGAGGCCGTTGATGGAGGTCCTGAACTGGACCTGCGCGATCGCGGCCCTGCCGTCCTCGGAGACGAAGCGGAGTCCTTTCGAGGCCTCCAGCTGGCGTGTGCCCAGGGCCAGTTTCGCCTCGCCGGCTGCCAGTTCCGTGGTGCCGGCGTCGATTTTTGCCTGGCCCTCGGCGAGGGCTGCCTTCTGCTGGCCGAGCCGCGCCTCGATCGCAGCCGGCGGCAGGCCCGCCGCCGTCATCTGCTGTTCGGCGGCGTCCAGTTGGGCCTTTCCTGCGGCGAGTTCGGCCGCGGCCGTCTCCAGCCGGGCCTTGCCGGCAGCAGACTGGGCCTTCCCGGCAGCCAGGTCTGCGGCGGCCGTCTCCAGCTGCGCCTGGGTTGTGAACGGATTAACCGTGCCCTGGACGTCAGGGAGGGTCTTGAGCTTGGTCAGCGCCGCGGTGACGGCTTCCTGGCCGGCCTGGCTGAACTGGGCGTCGTTGGCTTCGAACACCACGCTGGCGGAGCCGCCGGAGGAGGAGGGAAGCTCCTTTTTGAGCTTGTCCGCCATCTGCTGGGTTTCGGTGCCCGGGATCTGGAAATTGTTGGACAGGGTGCCGTGGAAGGCGGCGGCCGCGCCACCGACGGCCATCATGACGGCAAGCCACAGCGAGACGACGAGCCAGCGGTGGCGGTAGGAGAACTTGCCGAGGCGGTAGAGCAGTAGGGCCATGTCAGTGCCGATCTGGGGAAGGGGTGGTGGTGGTGTTGCCGGCCGGGGCGCTGGCCTGGACCGTGTTGGGGCGGGCGAACCCTGAGCCCAGCAGGCTCATGGAATCGATCAGGAGTTGCCGGAGGGTGGAGAGGGATTCCGGCGTGAGGGATCCGCCGCATCGTGCGAACCAGACATCCATGGCGGCTTTGCCGCAGGAGATGACGGAGCCGGCCAGTGCCCGGAGGTACAGTTCGTCGAGTTCGACGCCGACGCCGCCGCTGAAGCGCTCGCGGGCCGCGGAAATGATTTCCGCCGTGCAGTGGTCCCAGGCTTCCAGCTCGGACCTGCTGAGCTGCGGATTGGCCTGGCCAAGGCTGTACAGCTCGGCCATCGGGGCCACTGTCATCGGATCTGCGAGTTGGACGAGGGCCGCCCGGGCCGATTCCAGGAAGGGTTCCCCGGGCGGCCGCAGCCGAAACTGCTGCAGCGCCTTGTCCAGGAAACCGAACGTGACGGCGGCAAGGGCAGCTTCGGTGCTGCCGAAGTAGTTGAAGAACGTGCGGCGGGAGATGCCGGCGGCGTCGGCAATGTCCTCGACCGTGAAGTTGCCGGGGCCATTGGAGCGCAGGAGCCCCAGGGCGGCATCGGTGATGGCCTGGCGCGTGGCCGCCTTGTTCAGCTCACGGCGCGACGGCGCCTCGGGCGGGGAAGCGGGTGCCGGGGGCGTGGCAGCGCGTGGGGAAGGGAGAGCGGACACCCAATTACACTACGTGCATGTTTGCACGCAGGGCAATTTTCCTGCGGGCCTTCACAGCAAGATGAAAGGTTCCGAACAGCTCTCGCTGAAGCGGCCGGCGGAAACTGGAACCACGTCTTGGAAGAGACACCCACCAATCGCAGCCGTCAGCATGCTGCAGACCAGGAGACAGCACATGTCACGCACCAAGAGAATAACGCTCGCCATCTCGGCCGGGGCCCTGGCCCTGGGTGCCGGCCTTGGAGTTACCGGGATGGCGTCAGCATCCACCACCCCCACCCCTAGCCCCAGCGCTTCGGCGGAAGCGACGCCCGGCACCACCGACGGTCAGGGCATGCGCAGCGGCCACGGGCCCGGCCGCGGCGGGGAGCGCGGCGCCGCCCAGGCTGCCGAACTGGCTGCCAAGCTCGGCGTTGACGAGGCCAAGGTGACCGAGGCCCTGCAGGCCTTCCGCGAAGCCAACAAACCGACCACGCCGCCAGCCGAAGGCACCAGGCCGGACCGCGCCACGATGGACGCGGCGCTGGCCAAGTCGCTCGCGGCGTCGCTGGGAATTGAGGAATCAAAGGTCACCGCTGCCCTGGAGGAACTGCGGACCGCGGCCCAGGCCGACCGCGCCGCCGCGCTGAAGACCAGGCTGGACAAGGCTGTCACCGACGGCACGCTGACCCAGGCCGAGGCAGACGCCGTCGCCAAAGCCGTCGAGAAGGGCGTGATTGGCGGCGGCGGACACTAGGCACCTTTCGCCGGGCCGTTCCGGACGCGGATTAGACGCGGATTAACTGACGAAGTCCCCGGGAGCTTCCCGGGGACTTCGTCAGCTTTGGTTGCTGCGGGCCGTTAAGCCTTGGCTGCGGCCAGTTCGCGGCCGTCCGGCGACGCAGCGGGGGCAGCGGAGGGATCGACGGCGGCGGAACCGGCGTCGGCTGTGTTGCCGATTGTGTTATCGACTGTGTTATCGACTTCGTCGCTGAACGGGTCACCGTTGCGCGGTGCGTTGTACAGCGACTCGTCGAGGATGCCCTGGCGCTTGGCCACGATAGTGGGGATCAGGGCCTGCCCGGCCACGTTGACGGCGGTGCGGCCCATGTCGAGGATCGGGTCGATCGCCAGCAGGAGCCCGACGCCGGCCAGCGGCAGTCCCAGCGTGGAGAGCGTCAGGGTCAGCATCACGACGGCGCCGGTGGTGCCCGCGGTCGCGGCGGAGCCGAGTACGGACACGAGGGCGATCAGCAGGTACTGGGTGAAGTCGAGCTCGATGCCGAAGAACTGCGCCACGAAGATCGCGGAGATGGCCGGGTAGATCGCGGCGCAGCCGTCCATCTTGGTGGTCACGCCCAGCGGCACGGCGAATGAGGCGTAGGCGCGGGGGACGCCCAGGCTGCGTTCGGTCACGCGCTGGGTCAGCGGCAGGGCGCCCACCGAGGAGCGGGAGACAAATGCAAGCTGCACGGCGGGCCAGACGCCGGAGAAGTACTGCTTGACAGACAGGCCGTGCGAGCGGACCAGGGCCGGGTAGACCACGAACAGCACGAGGGCCAGGCCCACGTAGATGGCGAAGGTGAACTTGCCCAGGGAGCCGATCGTGTCCCAGCCGTAGATGGCCACAGCGTTGCCGATCAGGCCGACGGTGCCGATCGGGGCGATCCGGATGATCCACCAGAGGACCTTCTGGATCACGGCGAGGGCGGCGGCATTGAGGTTCAGGAACGGCTCGGCGGCCTTGCCCACTTTCAGCGCTGCGATGCCGACGGCGACCGCGATCACCAGGATTTGCAGGACATTGAAGCTCACCGAAGTGGTGGCGACACCGTCCGTGACGGTTGTGCTGGCGCCGAGGCCGAGGAAGTTCTTCGGGAACAGGCCGGTCAGGAAGGCCCACCAGTCACCGGACTTGCCGGCGTACTTGGCCTCCTGGGTGATGCCGGTGTTGGCGCCGGGCTGCAGGAGCACGCCGAGGCCGATGCCGATCAGCACCGAGATCAGCGCCGTGATGGCGAACCACAACAGCGTGTTCCAGGCCAGCCGGGCGGCGTTGGAGACGGCGCGCAGGTTGGAGATGGAGCTGACGACGGCGGTGAAGATGAGGGGCGCAACGGCGGTCTGCAGCAGCGACACGTAGCTCGAGCCAATGGTCTGCAACGTGGCGCCGAGGGCGTTCGGACTCGCCTTGGTGCTGCCCGTGTACTTGGCCAGGAGGCCAAGCCCCAGGCCCACGATCAGGGCGGCGATGATCTGGAAGCCGAACGAACCGGCCCACTTGGGCAGCTGGAAGCCGGTCTTTCCGGCCGGTGCGGGGGTGCTTGTCTGAGTGCTCACCGGAACACGCTAGGACCAGTGCCACTATCACGGCGAACGGATGTTGAGAAATATGACGCCGTCACAAACGGGCATCCTGCGCGGAATCCCCGGAATTCGGCGTCACATAAGGACTATGTGAAGTTATTCCACACGCCAGTGTGGCGATTGTCTCCCCGGTGAGGCCCGGAGGTCGGCATCCGGCAGCGGCGGCGCGGCAGTCTTCCGGAAGCGTGCGTCAAAGCGACGAAGGAGCAGCGCGCGGAGGAAGGCGGCCGTGCCGCCGCACCAGGCCCGCCTTACTCCAGCAGCGCACGCTTGAGGGTGTCCAGGCCCACGGAGCCGATATTCAGCGCCTTGGTGTGGAAGGCCTTGAGGTCGAACCCAGGGCGGGATTCGAGCTCGGCGCGGATCTGCTCCCAGAGCCGCTGGCCCACCTTGTACGACGGCGCCTGGCCCGGCCAGCCGAGGTAGCGGGTGAACTCGAAGTTGAGCTGGCCCTCGCTGATTGCGAGATTCTGCTTGAGGAACCCGTACCCTTTCTCCGGAGTCCAGATGCCCGACCCCCAACGCTCGGGCACCTCCAGCTCCAGGTGGACACCGATGTCGAACACCACACGGGCGGCCCGCATGCGCTGCATGTCCAGCATGCCCATGTGGTCACCCGGGTCCTTGAGGTAGCCCAGTTCCTGCATCAGCTTCTCGGCGTAGAGCGCCCAGCCCTCGCCGTGCCCGGAGGTCCAGCAGACGTTCCGGCGCCACTTGTTGAGCAGCTCGCGGCGGTAGGTGGCGGTCGCCACCTGCAGGTGATGGCCCGGGACACCCTCGTGGTAGACCGTGGTGGTCTCGGCCCAGGTGGTGAAGGTGTCCTCGCCCGGCGGCACGGACCACCACATGCGGCCCGGGCGGCTGAAGTCGTCCGAAGGCCCGGTGTAGTAGATGCCGCCCTCGTCGGTCGGGGCAATCCTGCACTCCAGGGTCTTCATGACGTCCGGGATGTCGAAGTGCACGCCCGCAAGGTCGGCAACCGCCTTGTCGGAGAGCTCCTGCATCCAGGCCCGCAGGGCGTCGGTGCCCTTGAGCTGCCGTGCGGGATCGTTGTTCAGGACCTCTTTGGCCTCCTCGACTGTGGCGCCGGGCCGGATCTCCCCGGCCACGCGCTCCTGTTCGGCGATCAGGCGGTCGAGTTCCTGCACACCCCAGGCGTACGTTTCCTCGAGGTCCACGGTGGCGCCCAGGAAGGCGCGGGACGCCAGCGAGTAGCGCTCGCGGCCCACGGCGTCCTTTTCCGGGGCGACGGGAAGCAACTCGGACTCCAGGAAGCCGGCCAGCCGGGAGTACGCCGTGCGCGCGGCGGCGGCACCGGCGTCGAGCCTGGACTGCACGTCCGGGGGCAGCTGGCCGTCAGCCGTTTTGGCGTTGGCGGCCAGCTTCGCGAAGAAGCCGTCCTCCGCGGCGTGCCTGGTGGTCTGTTCGATCACGATCTTCACCTGGCGCGCGGCGGCAACCCTGCCGTCGTCCCTGGCGGAACGCAGCGACACGATGTAGCCGTCCAGGGCCGCGGGGACATTGTGCCCGCGGCCCGCGATGTGGTCCCACTGCGCGGCGGTGTCCATCGGCATCAGGTCGAAGATTGCGCGGATCTCCTGCGCGGGGGAGGCGATGTTGTTCAGCTCGGCCAGGTCCCAGCCGGATTCGTGCAGTTCCAGCTGCAGGCCCAGGCGCTCGCGCATGGCATCGAGGGTGACGGCGTCGACGTCGTCCGCCGGCTCCAGGCCCTTCAGCGCGGCGAGCGCCTCCCGCGCGGCAACCGCGAACTCCTTGAGCCCGGCAGGGGAGAAGTCCTGGTATTCGGTCTCGTGCCCGGGGAGCCCGAGTTCGGTGGCGAAGCTCGGGTTAAGCCGGATCAGCGTGTCCGTGAAGGCATCGGCAACGGCGTCGATGGCGGTGTGCGGGCGCCCGGGGGCAGTCTGTTCAGTGGTTTCGGTAGTCACCCGAAAGACACTAGCCGGGCGCCGGCCGTTATGAAAGGGTTGCTGCACTTTTCGCGCGGGACATCCGGCAGGACGATCGTCAGGACAGCAGCCCGACACTCCGCGGTGCGGGTGCGTCAGCCGCGGCTGCGCCTCCACGAGCCGGGGCCCGGCTTCGGCGCCAGCTGCAGCTGCTGCCGGCGGATCCAGTGCCGGGCGCTGGGGCTCTCCGGCGCGGCAGCTTCCCCATTGCCCAATGACAGCACGACGGCGGCCAGCGCCGCCAGTTCCTCCGGCGTCGGCTCGCCTTTGATGACGGCGAGCACAGGCTGCTCGGCCGGCGGTGTCGCCGCCGGCTCAACTGGGGGGTGGGTGGGGATCACAGCGGGATGTTCCCGTGCTTCTTGGCGGGCAGGCTGGCGCGCTTGTCCCGCAGGGCACGCAGCCCCTTGATGATCTGCACCCGTGTCTCGGAGGGGGCGATGACCGCGTCCACGTAGCCGAGCTGGGCGGCCTGGTACGGGTTGAGCAGCTCTTCCTCGTACTGCCGGATGACCTCGGAGCGCTTGGCCTCGACGTCGCCGCCGTCCGCCGCGACCGCGGCGAGCTCGCGGCGGTACAGGATGTTGACCGCGCCCTGGGCGCCCATGACGCCGATCTGGGCGGTGGGCCAGGCCAGGTTCAGGTCCGCGCCGAGCTTCTTGGAGCCCATCACGATGTACGCCCCGCCGTAGGCCTTGCGGGTGATGACGGTCAGCTTCGGCACGGTAGCCTCGGCGTACGCGTAGAGCAGCTTGGCGCCGCGGCGGATGATGCCCTGGAACTCCTGGTCCTTGCCCGGCAGGAAGCCGGGCACGTCCACCAGCGTGATGATCGGGATGTTGAAGGCGTCGCAGTGCCGGACAAAACGGGCGGCCTTCTCCGAGGCGGCGATGTCCAGCGTGCCGGCGAACTGCATCGGCTGGTTGGCCACGATGCCCACGGTGTGGCCCTCGATGCGGCCGTAGCCGATCATCACGTTCGGCGCGAAGAGGGACTGCATCTCCAGGAAGTGCGCGTCATCCACGAGCTGTTCGACGACCCTGCGCATGTCGTACGGTTGGTTGGCCGAGTCCGGGATCAGTGTGTCCAGGGCGAGATCCTCGGCGTCGAGCTCCAGCTCCTGGGAATGCTCCAGCACCGGGGCCTCGGCGAGGTTGTTGGAGGGCAGGAAGTCCAGGAGCTCGCGGACGAACTCGATGGCGTCGGCCTCGTCGGAGGCGAGGTAGGTGGAGGTTCCTGTGGTGGCGTTGTGCTGGCGGGCACCGCCCAAGGTTTCCATGTCCACGTCTTCACCCGTGACGGTCTTGATCACGTCCGGGCCGGTGATGAACATGTGCGAGGTCTTGTCCACCATGACCACGTAGTCGGTCAGTGCGGGGGAGTAGGCCGCGCCCCCGGCGGAGGGGCCCATGATGAGGGAGATCTGCGGGACCA
Organism: Arthrobacter ginsengisoli; assembly: GCF_031456935.1. Taxonomy (NCBI): domain Bacteria; kingdom Bacillati; phylum Actinomycetota; class Actinomycetes; order Micrococcales; family Micrococcaceae; genus Arthrobacter; species Arthrobacter ginsengisoli. Next base: position 218,894 of record NZ_JAVDVQ010000002.1, read on the forward strand.
CGCCGGAGGCGTGGACGTTGTTGCGGAAGATATCCGCGAACATCGCCAGCGAGGCGACACCTTCCTGGATGCGGGCGCCGCCGCCGTCGAGGATGCCGACCACCGGGCAGCCGTTGCGCAGCGCGAATTCCTGGACCTTGACGATCTTCTCGCCGTTGACCTGGCTCAGCGAGCCGCCATAAACGGAAAAGTCCTGGCTGTACACGGCGACGGGACGGCCGTCCACCGTTCCGTAGCCCGAGACCAGGCCGTCGCCCAGCGGCTTCTTCTTCTCCATGCCGAAGGCGGTGGAGCGGTGCACGGCCAGGGCGTCGAACTCGACGAAGGAGCCGGCGTCCAGCAGCAGGTCGATCCGCTCACGGGCCGTGTTCTTGCCGCGGGAGTGCTGCTTCTCGATCGCTTCCGGGCCGGAGGGCTGCTCAGCACGGGCCTGGCGGTCGCGGAAGTCGGCAATCTTCCCCGCGGTCGTGGTCAGATCGTGGCTCATCAAGTGTCTCCGGCTCTGTGGCTGATGTTCTGCTGAATCGTGTGGTGCTGTTGGTGCTCTGGTGCGCCGGCCCTGTCCGCAGGGCGCTTTAGCTGGTATCCACAAAAGCGGGGCCTTGAGGGCAAGTCTAGTGAAGCCAAACGCCCATGCCGCTGTAGAAAACCTACAATATTCGCCCCAACTCTCGCCGGCACCGCACGGTCGACGCCGGCGGCGGCCGGTCGCACCATTGTTACTCGCCGGTAACATAACTCGGCTAGAGTGTCCTCATGACTTCGAGCAATGATGCTTCGGGCACCGCTGCAGGGCCCTACCAGGCCGCCGGTTCCCTCCAGGGCCGCACCATCCTCATCTCCGGGGGAAGCCGCGGCATCGGCCTGGCCATCGCCACCCGCGCCGCGCGCGACGGCGCCAATATCGTCCTGCTGGCCAAGACCGGGCAACCGCACGCCAAACTGGAAGGCACGGTCTACTCTGCGGCCGAACAGATCGAGGCAGCCGGCGGGAAGGCCCTGCCGCTGGTCGGAGATGTGCGCAACGACGAGGACATTGCGGGCGCGGTGGACGCGGCCATCGACCGTTTCGGCGGGATCGACATCGTGATCAACAACGCCTCCGCGATCGACCTGTCCAAAACCGACGACGTCGACATGAAGCGCTACGACCTGATGCAGGACATCAATGTCCGCGGCACGTTCCTGCTCTCCAAGCTCGCCCTGCCCGCGCTGCGGGAATCCGGCGCCGGCCAGATCCTGACGCTCTCCCCGCCGCTGAACCTGGATCCCAAGTGGGCCGGAATGCACCTGGCGTACACGATGGCGAAGTACGGCATGAGCCTGACCACCCTGGGGTTGGCCGAGGAACTGAAAGTCGACGGCATCCACGTCAACTCGTTGTGGCCCTGCACACTGATCAACACGGCCGCGATCCGCAACATGCCGGGCGGTGACAGGATCGTCCAGGGCGCCCGCGGCCCCGAAATCATGGCGGACGCCGCCCATGCCGTACTGACCAACGGCAATGCAACGCCCGGCTCCGGCAGCCGGAGCGGCAACTTCTACACTGACGAGCAGGTGCTCGCCGCCGCCGGCGTCACGGACTTCACCCCGTACAGCCTGGGCGCCCCGGAAGACCGGCTGATCCCTGACATCTTCCTCTGAGTTTCCGGTGCGTCCGTGCCGGCGGCGGCCGGACCGGAGCCGACAGCGCGCTGACTCGGTAGGATTCATTGCATGGAAGCCGCGCAGGAAGCCCAGGACCGACCGCCCCTTGACGTGAACGCCCTCAACGCCGGGGAGTTCCTCTCCGCCCACGGCATTCCGCGGCTCACGGTGGTGGAATCTACGGGTTCCACGAACGCTGATCTGCTCCGCGGCGCCACCGAGGATCCCGGGGCGTATCCGGATCTCACCGTGCTCACGGCCGAATACCAGAGCGCCGCCCGCGGCCGTCTCGACCGCCACTGGGAGGCTCCCGCCCGCAGCGCCGTTTCCGTTTCGCTGGTGCTCCGCCCGGTCAACGCCGAGGGTCGCCCGCTGCCGACCCAGAGTTATTCCTGGCTGTCGCTGCTCGCGGCGCTGGCCCTGCGCGAGGCCCTGCTGGAGACCGCGGGGATTCCGGCCGAGCTGAAGTGGCCCAACGACGTCCTGGTCCGCGGCGGGAAGATCGCCGGCATCCTCGCCCAGCTGGGCCCGATGGCCGGCGGCGCCGTGCCGCCCGTGGTGCTGGGGACCGGGCTGAACGTGACCCTCACCGAGGCCGAACTTCCGGTGCCCACCGCCACCTCCGTCCTGCTGGAACACCCGACGTCGGTGGACCGGACCGAGCTGCTGAAGAGCTACCTGTCCCGGTTCGCCACGCTTTACCGCAGCTTCTGCGACGCCGACGGCGATCCCGCCGCCGGGATGGCGGGCGGCCCTTCATTGCACAAGCGGGTCGAGCACGTGCTGACGACGCTGGGCAAGCAGGTCCGCGCCCAGCTGCCCGGCGACCACGAGATCATCGGCCACGCCACCCGCCTGGATGACTACGGCTCACTCCTGGTGGTGGATTCCGGCGGACATGAGCACGTCGTGACGGCCGGCGATGTGGTGCACCTGCGTCCCTGGACGCCCCCCGGCACGGAAAGCGGCGAGGGCCAGCATCCGGGCGCCGAAAGCGGTTATGCGTAAAGAGCTCCTCCCGGGCGAGCAAGTGATTGTGGTGACCCGGCCGCAGCCCAGGACCCTCATTGTCCCGGCGCTGATGTTTATCCTGGTTCCGGCGCTGGCCGCCTATGCCAGCGCCTGGATCGTGAAGGGCGGGCCGGCGCAGCTCATCCCGCTGATCAAAGGGTCGGCCAAGGAGTGGACGCCCTGGCTGATCGGTGTGTGCATTGCGCTGGCGGCATGGGTGCTGCTGGGTTATTGCCTGCCCCGGGTCATGACCTGGCACGCTACAAAGTACACCCTGACGAGTCAGCGCCTGGTGACCCGGTACGGTATGCTGCGGCGGCGCGACCAGCAGGTTTCCCTGCACATCGTCCATAATGTGGTGATCCATCAGTCGTTGCTACAACGCATATTGCGCTCCGGGAATATATCCTTGGAGACCGGGTACCCCACCAGCATGGTGGTGCCCGACGTTCCGGAGGTCGCGACGTTCCGAAACTTCATCCTCGACGCCATCAACGATCTCCCGCGCGACGGGGTCCCGGGCTCCGAGGGCATGATGCACAACCCCGATGCGGCGCGGCCGTGGGACACGAGAGAAGGTGGAAGAGATGAGCGCTGAGAACGTCCACCAGGACACCGGACTCCTGGACGAGGAACCGTCACAGGTTCCGGACGCCGTCGTCGAGACCGCCAGCCTCCAGGAAGCCGTCCTCGACTCGGTGGCCCACAGGGAAGAAGGGGACGCTTCGAACGGCGCCGCCAACTCCGAGGCATGGCTGCCCGATTCCGCGGACACCGATGTCACGGTGGAAGCGCCCGACGCCGGGTCTGACGCCGACGACGCGGGCGACTCCGACTCCGAGTCCGACTCCAACGACGACTCCAACGCCGGTCCGGACGGAGCCGGACAGTCCGCCGCCGTCGCGCCTCCCACCGGCACCCTGTCCGCCGAACGCATCGCACTGAAGGCGCTGGAGCAGCGGCTGCTCGGCGGGGAACGCAAGCTCCGTCGCCGCGAAGTCGCCGCCGGCGCCGGGCTGTCCCTGCTCTCCGCCCGCAAACTCTGGCGGGCCCTGGGCTTTCCCAACATCGGCGACGAGGACGTTGCCTTCACTGAACGCGACCAGGCTGCGCTGACTATCGTCGTGGACCAGGTCCGGTCCGGCAGGCTCACCGAGGAAGCCGCGATTTCCGTCACCCGCGCCATCGGCCAGATGACGGACCGCATGGTGGTCTGGCAGATCGAAGCACTTGTCGAGGACATGGTCCACCAGCAGGGCGTCACTGACGCAGTCGCCCGCAAGCGCCTGGTTAGTGAACTGCCGTCCCTCGTCGACGCGATGGAGGAAATGCTGCTCTACTCCTGGCGCCGCCAGCTCAACGCCGGCGTCCAGCGCCTGGCCGTGCGCGCCGAGGCCGGGCTGGCGTCCAGCGAGGAGGGCCGTGAAGGCGACGAGGACGACGCCCCGCTGCCGCTGGCACGTGCGGTGGGATTCGCGGACCTGGTTTCCTACACCAGCCTGTCCCGCAGGATGAACGAAAAGACCCTCGCCCAACTGGTCCAGCGCTTTGAGAACAAGTGCGCCGAGATCATCTCGGTGGGCGGCGGACGCCTGGTCAAGACCGTGGGTGACGAAGTGCTGTATATCGCCGAGACTCCAGCGGCCGGCGCCGAAATCTCCCTCGCCCTGTGCCAGGCCTTCACCGAGGATGAGATCCTGCCGCAGGCACGGGTGGCCATGGTCTGGGGCCGCATCCTTTCCCGGCTCGGTGATATCTACGGTCCGACGGTGAACCTGGCGGCGCGGCTCACGGCGCTGGCCGATCCGGGGACCGTGCTGGTGGACTCCATGACGGCGTCCGCGCTGGAACACGACGAACGGTTCGTGCTGCTTCCGCGTCCCGCTGAGGATGTCCGCGGCTTCGGCGAAATCCACCCGGTGGAGCTGCAACGCGGCAGCGGCCGCGGGCTGGTCCTGGATTAACGGCACCCGACGGCGCGACTCCCGCGGTCGGGCAGGCCGGCCTGATCCCCGGTAGTATCCCCCTTACACAGCCGTCCGGCCACGGTCCGCGGACAAGGGGGAGGCCCGGCCATGCCGAGCAAGCTTGAACCGGTACCCGCTGGCGCCGGAAAACGTCTGGGCGCCGCGGCGCTGGGCTGGCTGCCGCCGGTGACCGTGCACTTCGGTAACCGCTCCTTCCACCTAGGACAGGCATGAATCCCCAGCCGGCCGCCGTTCCACCCCCAGCCAGTTCCGACAGTGCCCCGGCCCCGTCGCCGGGCAGTCCGCCCAGCGCAGCTTCCAGCCTGCGGCTGAGCTGCGGCTACGGCACGGACCGCGGCCTGCGCCGCGAGATGAACGAGGATTCCTTCATCGCCGCAGATCCCGTCTTCGCTGTCGCGGACGGCATGGGCGGGCATGAGGCCGGCGAAATCGCCAGCGCTATCTGCGTGGGCACGCTCGCCGAAATCCCGCAGCTGGCGAGCGGGGAACGGGACGCCACCGCCGGCGTCGTGCAGGAATACCTCCTGATGGCCGATGAGCGCATCCGCGAGGCCACGGGCTCGCGGGCCGGGACCACCCTCTCCGGCGTTGTGGTGGTGGAGCAGACGGGCGTCCCGTACTGGCTGGTTCTCAACATTGGCGACTCCCGGACGTACCGGCTGAGCCAGGGCAAGCTCAGCCAGGTCAGCGTCGACCACTCTGAGGTCCAGGAACTGGTCGACGCCGGGCAGATCAGCCCTGCCGAGGCCGCCGTGCACCCGCGGCGGCACGTCGTCACCCGTGCGCTGGGCTCCGGCGACGAGATCGAGGCTGACTACTGGCTGCTGCCCATCGAGGAGGGCGACCGGATCCTGGTTTGCTCCGACGGGCTCAACGGTGAACTCGACGACAACCAAATCTCCAACATCCTGCGCTCCCGGACGGACCCGCAGACTGCCGTGGATGAACTGATCCAGGCGGCCCTGCGCAGCGGCGGCCGGGACAATGTCACCTGCATCGTGCTGGACGCCAGCAACGTCAGCAACGACGACGGTGCCGCCCTGACAGCCCCTCGCCGCGCCGCCGCGGCGGAGGTCGAGGACGCCCTGCCCCGGACCGAGGCACTGGACCTCGCCCCCAACGGGGAGCTGGTTTCCGGGTCCGGGACCGCCGCCGGGGAACCGGCCGCCGACGCGCCGGCTGCGGCGCCGGACACCGACTGATCCTGTTGACCTTGCAGTTGTTGTCCCTATCCGACGCTCAGAAGGGCAACAACTGATAGGGCATCGGGGGTGGGGAGGCCGCTCCGGCGCCGTCGCGGGCCACGGCTCGTTCAGGGACAGTTCCCCGGGAGTTTCCCCGGCACACCAGGCCTGCCTTGTATCCGGCGTAGAGTGCCGGTATTACGTCCGGCACGGGTCCCCGAGGCTATGCCGGCGCCGATATTCCATGGTCCAACACACCCAAGGAGACAACGCATGAAGGCATGGCAGTTTACCGGCACGAACAAGCCGCTGGAGCTCAACGAGGTCGCAGAGCCGCACGCGGGTCCAGGCCAGGTCGTCGTCGAAGTCAAGGCCGCCGGCGTCTGCCACTCCGACGTGACCGCGCTCGACGACGCCGGCTGGATGCCGCTCTTCCCGCACCTCCCGCGCACCATGGGACACGAGAACGCCGGCGTTATCACCGAAGTCGGCGAAGGCATGGAGCAGTGGAAGGTCGGGGACCGGGTGGGCCTCGCCCCGGTCATGAGCGACGGCGATGCCATCGGTTACGGCAAGTGGGACGGCGGCTTCGGCCCCAGGCTCCTGGCAACCGCGGACAACCTCGTCAGGCTTCCCGACGAGGTCACGTTCGAGCTCGGCGCGATGGCGACCGATGCCGGTCTCACCTCCTACCACGCCATCATGACCGTCGGCGGCGCCAGGGCCGGCATGAAGGTCGGTGTGATCGGACTCGGCGGACTCGGCTACATCGGCGCCCGGGTGGCCGTGCTGGCCGGCGCTGAGGTGTACGGGGCGGAGGTTAACCCGGAAACGCAGAAGCTTGCCGACGAGATCGGCCTCGCCGGCGTCGCCGACTCGATCGACGCGTTCAAGGACAAGAACCTCGACCTCATCGTCGACTACGCCGGGTTCGGCACCACCACCTCGGCCGCCATCGAGACGCTCGCCGAGTTCGGCACCCTCGTCCAGGTCGGCATGGGCCGGCTCGAGTCCACCATCAACACCTACCCGCTGATCATCAAACAGCTCACCATCAAGGGCTCCAAGTCCGGCACACGGGGAGACCTCGAGGGGATCTACGAGCTGATGAAGTCCGGCCAGCTGAACCCGCCCATGAACCTCATCACGCAGGCGGAGATCCCCGGCGCAATCGACCAGCTGCGCGCCGGCGGCGTGGTCGGCCGGTTCATCGCCATCTACGGGTAAGACCCCTGGCTCCGGTGGCCGCTGCAGTGCCCGCTGGATCCGGGTGTCGCGGCGGCACCCGGATCCTGACCGGACATTGTCGGTGATCTAGGGCAGGATAGGTCTGTGAGCACAGGGAACACTGCAGCAGGCGCCGAAACACTAACCCCCAACGAGGCCGTGCGCGAAGAGTACGAGGTCCTGGTCGAGGAGGTCCGCAAGCACCGCTTCGCGTACTACCAGGAGGACGCGCCGATCATTTCGGACGCCGAGTTCGACGAACTGTACCGGCGGCTGGAAACCATCGAGGCCATGCACCCGGAACTCGTGGCGAACGATTCCCCGACCCAGGAGGTGGGCGGCGAAGTGTCCGCCGCCTTTGCCGCCGTCGAACACCTGCAGCGGATGTACAGCCTCGAGGACGTCTTTTCCCTCGAGGAGCTGGAAGCCTGGATCGCCAAGGCGGAAGCCAACATCGCCAAACTCGGCAACGGGACGCCGGCCTGGCTCACTGAACTCAAAATTGACGGCCTCGCCGTCAACCTGCTCTACCGCGACGGCACGCTGATCCGGGCCGCCACCCGCGGCGATGGCACGACAGGGGAGGACATCACCCACAACGTCCTCACCATCAAGGAGATCCCGCAGCAGCTCAGCGGCGCCGGCTTCCCGGCGGAGATGGAAGTCCGCGGCGAGGTCTTCATCCCGTCCCAGGCCTTCGCCGAATTCAACGAGGCGCTGATCGAGGCCGGCAAGGCGCCCCTGGCCAACCCCCGCAACGCCGCGGCCGGCTCGCTGCGCCAGAAGGACCCGGCGGAAACCGCCAAGCGCCCACTTCGGATGTACGTGCACGGCATCGGCGCCCGCGAAGGACTCGGCACAGTCAGCCAGTCCGACACCTACCGGCAGCTCGCCGAGTGGGGGCTGCCCACCAGCCCCTACTTCGAGGTCCTGCCCGGACTCAGGGACGTGCTGGAATTCATCACCCGCTACGGCGACAAGCGGCACAGCCTCAGCCACGAAATCGACGGCATTGTGGTCAAGGTCGACGATTTCGCCACCCAGCGGGCCCTGGGCTATACGACCCGGGTTCCGCGCTGGGCCGTCGCGTACAAATACCCGCCGGAGGAAGTCCACACCAAGCTGCTGGACATCGCTGTCAACGTCGGCCGCACCGGCCGTGTCACCCCGTACGGCGTGATGGAACCGGTCAAGGTGGCTGGCTCCACCGTGGAGATGGCCACCCTGCACAACCAGGAGGTCGTCAAGGCCAAGGGTGTCAAGATCGGCGACATCGTGGTGCTCCGCAAGGCCGGTGACGTTATCCCCGAAATCGTCGGGCCGGTCCTGGCCCTCCGGGACATCCAGGACCCGCCGGTCCGCGACTTCGTGATGCCCACCGAATGCCCCGCCTGCGGCACACCCCTGGCGCCGGCCAAGGAAGGGGACGTGGATATCCGCTGCCCCAACTCCCGGTCCTGCCCGGCGCAGCTGCGCGAACGCGTGTTCCATCTGGCCGGCCGCGGCGCCTTCGACATCGAGGCCCTCGGCTGGGAAGCCGCGATCGCCCTGACCCAGCCGGCTGAGCCGGAGACCGCACCGCTGACCACCGAGGCGAACCTGTTCAGGCTCAAGCCCGAAGACCTCGCCGTCGTGCGCATCCGGCGGGAAAAACGGTCCAAAGGTGTGGCCACCGGCGAGTTCGAGCTGGTGCCGTACTTCTACAGCAAGGGCACCGCCAAGACGCCCTCCAAGCCCACGGCCACCACCGAGAAGCTGTTCCGCGAACTGGAGAAAGCCAGGACGCAGCCGCTCTGGCGCGTCCTGGTGGCGCTGTCCATCCGGCACGTCGGACCCCGGGCCTCCCGTGCCCTCGCCACGGCGTTCGGCAGCATGGACGCGATCCGGCAGGCCTCCGAAGAGGAACTCGCACACGTCGACGGCGTCGGCCCGGTGATCGCCGCCGCCCTGACCGAGTGGTTCACCGAGGACTGGCACCGCGAGATCGTGGACACTTGGGCGGCCGACGGCGTCCGGATGCAGGACGAGCGCGACGAGTCCATGCCCAGGACCCTGGAAGGACTAACGATCGTGGTGACCGGCAGCCTGGAGGGCTTCAGCCGGGACGAGGCGAAGGAAGCGATCCTGGTCCGCGGCGGCAAGGCAGCCGGCTCGGTCTCGAAGAACACCAGCTACGTGGTGGCCGGCGAGAACGCGGGCACCAAGCTGGACAAGGCCGAACAGCTTGGCGTGCCGGTCCTGGACGAGGACGGCTTCCGGGCCCTGCTGGCCAACGGCCCCGCAGACGGCCCCGCGGACGCTTCGGCGGACCGTTCCGCGGAACCCGCGGAGGCCGGGGATGACGCGGGCGACGGCGCTGTTGAGGATGCCGAAGAGGACCACCAGGAAGTCGTGACCGAATGACCGCCGATGCGCCCGGCCCGACCGCCGGACCCGCCGCCGGGCTGCTGGAACTCGCGCAGCGGGCCGCGGCGGCCGGGGCTGCGGTGCTGGCAGGCCGGAACGCGGCCGAACTGGACGTCAGTAACAAGGGCGACTCCGGGGACTGGGTCACGGCGTTCGACCTCGCCGCGGAAACCGCCGTCCGGGACGTCATCACCGCGGCGCGGCCGTTCGACACCATCACCGGCGAGGAGGGCGGCACGGTCCTGCCGGCGACGCCCAGCGGCTACCGCTGGTCCATCGACCCGCTGGACGGGACCACCAACTTCATCCGCAACATCGTCTACTACGGCACCTCCGTCGCGGTGGCGGACCCCGACGGCGTCTGGCTGGCCGGCGTCGTCAACGCCCCGGCCCTGGGCCGGACGTACTACGCGCTGCGCGGGCACGGGGCCTGGCTGGAGGAAGCGGGGCGGGTGACGCCGCTGTCCGGCCCGGTTGCGGGGCGCACCGGGCTGATCCTGGCCACCGGCTTCAGCTACGACCCGGCCGTCCGGGCGGAACAGGCCGCCGGACTGGGCAGCATCATGGACGGCTTCGCCGACGTCCGCCGCCTGGGCTCCGCCGCCCTGGACCTCTGCCTCGTGGCGGACGGCACCCACGACGCCTACGGCGAACGCGGCCTCAACGAACACGACTTCGCCGCCGGCGCCCTGATCGCCGAGGAGGCCGGCTGCTGGGTGCGCCGCCCGCGGCTGACCAGCCCGCTGGCCGGCGGCCCGTCCGACGACGAACGACTCGCCGCCTGGACCTGCGCCGGGACGCTGGAACTCTCGGGCAAGTTCCCGCTCTGAACGAACCGGGCGGACCGCTGGTACCGGCCTGCCTGTTCTGATAGTTCGGTCACGGAAAGCCCCCATGTGGGGGCCTCCCGGCGGCGCGCGCCCGTACCATGGGCAGGTGCATCCGCAGATCCTCATCCGCCCCGCCGTTCCGGCTGACTTCGACGCCATCGCGCGCATCACCCGGGACGCGTACCTGGCCGCGGGCTATTTTCAGAGCGCCGACCACCCGTATATGCGGCAGATCCAGGACGTGGCCCGCCGGGCCGCGAAGGCCACGATCTGGGTGGCGGAGCGGGAGGACCGGATCGTCGGTTCAGTGACCCTTGCCGTCGCCGGCGAACCCTATGCGGACATCGCCCGGAGCGACGAGCTGGAATTCCGGATGCTCGTAGTGGACCCGGCCGTCCAGCGCAGCGGCGCCGGCAGGGCCATGGTCCACGCCATCCTGGAACACGCCCGCTCGTTGCCCGGGATCCATGCCGTGGCCCTGACCACGGGCCTTACCTGGGAAAGTGCCCACGGCCTCTATCTCAAGACCGGCTTCCAGCGGGCCCCCGAGCGCGACTGGATCGTGCCGGACACCGACATCAAACTGCTGGTCTACCGCCAGCAGCTCTAAGCCCCGGGGACACCCGCGGACCGCCAACCGGCGTGCGGTAAGGTTTTTCAACCGACACGCTCAGGCAACCGGCACACCCTGGAGGCTCCATGGCACCGCACATTCCCGGCTCGATCGACGCACAGCTCCTGGGCCTATATCTGTCGGACCATCTGACCGGGGCTACCGCGGGGCTGGCCCGGATCGAGCGGATGGCAGAGGCTTTCGCCGACACACCGGTTTCCGCCGATATCGCGCGCGTCAGCGCGGAGATCCGCCGGGAGCGGGACTTTCTGCGCGGCCTGATCCACGACCTTGGCGTACGGCAGCGGCCGTACCGGCAGGCGGCAGCGTGGCTGGCCGAACGTGTGGGCCGGCTGAAACTCAACGGCCGCATTGTCCGGCGTTCCCCGATGACCATGGTGCTGGAGTCCGAGCTGATGCGCGCGGCGATCCTGGGTAAACTCGGCGGCTGGCAGACCCTGGAGGAGCTCGCTCCCGACCTCGGGCTGGACCGCGGAACGTTCGTGAAGCTGGGCGACGAGGCCCGCTCGCAGATTGAGGCGTTGAGCCGCGTCCACGAGCACGCCCGCCGCAACGCGTTCCGGATAAGCCGGGATATCAGCGGTTAGCCGGGGGCGTCCGGGCTGACACATTTCCGCCGGTTTACCGGCGGTGGCGTCCGCCGCCCTAAAGTGGTGCCGACTCCACGCCACACTACGAAAGGCATCTCCATGCGCAAAACATTCGGCACCGGTTCCGTCTGGGAACAGAAGGTCGGCTACTCCAGGGCTGTCCAGGTGGACAACACCCTCTACATCTCCGCCACCGCCGCCAGCGGCGAGGATGGCGTGGTCGGCGCGGACTTCTACACCCAGACCCGCTTCATCCTGGACAAACTCGGCACCGTACTGGCCGACGCCGGCTTCGATTACGCGGACGTTGTGCAGTCCAAGCTGTACCTGACAGACATCAGCCAGTGGGAGGAAGCCGGACGCGCCCATGGCGAAGTCTTCGGCGAGATCCGGCCCAGCCTGGCCCTGGTCCACGTGCTCCCGTTCCTGGACCCCAAGATGCTGGTCGAAATCGAACTCGTGGCCCAGAAAAGCACCAGCTAACCAGAACGTGGGGTCACCTACGGCCCATCCGGAGGTCCCCGATGGGCCGTAGGTGACTGTGATCCCCCGCGATGTTTGGGGCGGGCGGCTCAGACGGTTGCCCCCGGCGGCAGCCCGTAGCGGTGCTCGGGCCGGCCGGTGGTGCCGTAGCGCAACTGGATGTCGACGGCGCCGTCGTCGGCGAGCGCTGACAGGTACCGCTGGGCCGTGGCCCGGGAAACACCCACCCGGGTGGCCACCTCGGCCGCCGAATACTGCCCGCCCCGTTCCAGCGATTCCAGCACGGCGGCCTCGGTGGCGGACCGGGGCCTGGCCGAGGCGATGACGTCCCCCGGGATGAGCGCGCGTTTGGCCCGTTCCACGGTTTCCTGGCCGACGTTTCCCGGCTGTGCCAGGATCCGCCGGTACCGCGCATAGGAGCGCAGCAGCTGGGACAGCGATTCGGCCGTGAACGGCTTGAGCAGATAGCCCAGCGCCCCGCGCCGGAACGCGAGCCGGAGCGAGGCCGTATCCGAGGCTGCGCTGAGGATCATCGTGTCCACATCCAGCTGGTGCAGCAGGTCCAGGCCGGAAGCGTCCGGCAGGTAGACATCCAGCAGCACCAAGTCCGGTCGCAGGCTGTGGATCGCCTGCAGCGCCTGCGACGCCGAACCGGCCGGGGGCAGCGCCAGGAATCCGGCCACCGAGTCCACATAGGCCGCGTGCAGCTTGGCGACGTGGAAATCGTCGTCCACAATCAACACCCTGAAGTCTTCAGACACCGTTGTCCCTTTCGTTGGGCTTTGTCTCATTGGGCACCGTTGTCCCCGGCAGGGTCGCCATAAACACTGCGCCGGGCCCGCCGGGGGAACCCGGGTCCAGCACACGCACGTCCCCGCCGCGGCGGCGCGCCAACTGGCGCGCCAGCGCCAGTCCCAGGCCCTGGCCTGCTCCCGCCCGGGCCGGGCGTTCCGACGTCGTGAATCCTTCCGCGAACACCGCGTCCTCGCCGCCCGCCCCGGCGCCAGGCAGTCCGTCGCCGGAGTCGCCGACGACGATGTGCAGCGTGCCGCCCGCCGTTGGGCTGCCGGGCCCGTCGAGCACCTCCACCTCGACCCAGCGGTCCGGCGCCGAGCCCGCGACGGCGGCGTTTACGGCGTTGTCGATCAGGTTGCCGAGGACCGTGGTGACTTCCTGCGGCTCGGTGACCTGGCCCCGGACCAGGGTTTCCGGGCCCAGCCGCAGGGTCACCCCGCGTTCGTCCGCTTCCACGCCCTTGGCACCGAGGAAGGCCTGCAGGTACGGGTCCTGGAGCAGCTCGGCCTGGTCCACCGGGAACTTCAGCGGTCCGGTGGCGGCCAGCCTGGCCAAGTAGTCGCGGGCCTGCTGGTGCTGGCCGATGCTCATGAAGCCGGCGATGGTGTGGAGCTGGTTGGCGAACTCGTGCCGCTGCGCCCGGAGCGCGGTCGACATGGTGCCCACGGCGTCGAGCTGGCGGGTCAACTGCTGGAGTTCGGTCCGGTCCCGCAGCATGACAACCCAGCCCAGGTCCTCGCGGCCGTGCAGCGCCTTGCGGGCGCTCGCCACCAGCACCCGCCCGCCGGCGACGAGTTCCACCGCGTCCCCTTCCGCGGCATCGGCCCTGGTCAGGGCGAGCAGGCGGGGCGGCACCGGGGCATCGGCCCACGGCGTTCCGGTGAGGTCCGGCTGCCCCAGCAGGCGGCGCGCGGCGGCGTTGAAGACGCTGATCCTGCCGTCCGCGGCGACGCCGATCACGCCGTCGGCGACGCCCTGCAGTACTGCCACCTGGTCGTGGACCAGCGTGCTGATTTCCTCCGGTTCCAGCCCCAGGGTCAGCCGCTGCAGCCGGCGCCGGAGCAGGAAGGAGGCCAGGACGCCCACAAGCAGGGCGCCGGCGGCGGTCAGGGCGATCGGGACAACGTCCCGGGCCAGGCTCTGGCCGATGGACTCGGTGGAATAGCCCACGCTGACCTCGCCCACCACGGTGCCCGGGTCCGGGGCGAACACCGGAACCTTGGCCCCGGCGGAGGGGCCGAGGGTGCCGGTGTTCCGGGTGGTGACTTCCTTGCCGGCCAGCGCCTCCGACGGGTCAGTGCTGACGCGTTCACCGAGCCGCTCGGCATCGGGGTGCGCCAGGCGCAGGCCGGTTTCGTCCGTGATGACCACGAACAGGGCGCCGGTGCGGGTGCGGGCCCCCTCGGCGGCGGCCATCAGCGGGCCGGCCAGCAGCTCGGCGGCCGGGGGAGTGCCAGGCTGGGCGCTGATCCGCTGGACCTCCGCCCGCACGTCCGGGTCCGAGGCCACGGTCCGGGCCAGGGTCAGCGCCTGGTTCTCCGCCTCGCGGCCGAGGCGCTCGTAGGTGAGCCAGACGTGCACGGCGCTGGTCAGGAGCACCACCAGCGCCACAACCCCCAGCTGGAGCAGCAGGGTCTGGGTGGAGAAGCGCAGCGGAGTCCGGCGGGATCTTCCCTTCATCGGTCCTCCCTCAGCTGTGAGCACAATGCGCAAAATGCGTCCAATAAGCAGTATGCCAATCAAAGGAGGCAAAGGCCCAGCCGTGACGGACGCCACTCTAACGTCTGTAGTACGCATCACACCGGGGTGGTGCGATTCAACGAAGAAGGAGCCGGCCGTGCTGGTATTACTAGGATTCGCCATGATCGCGGTATTCATGGTGCTGATCATGACGAAGAAGTTGACGCCCGTATTGGCGCTCATCATCGTTCCCACAATTTTCGGGCTTTTCGCCGGCGCCGGCCTCGGCATCGGGACCATGGTCATGGACTCCATGAAGTCCATGACGTCCACGGCCGCGCTGCTGATGTTCGCCATCATCTACTTCGGCCTGATGATCGACGTCGGGCTCTTTGACCCGCTGGTCAGGTTCATCCTGCGCAAGCTCGGCAACGACCCCGCCAAGGTGGTCCTCGGCACGGCAATCCTCGCCGCCGCGGTCTCGCTCGACGGTGACGGCTCCACCACCTTCATCCTCACCACCGCGGCGATGCTGCCGGTCTATCTGCGGCTCAAGATGAGCCCCGTCGTCCTGACCTGCGTGGCGGGCCTCGCCAACGGCACCATGAACATCCTCCCGTGGGGCGGCCCCACCGCCCGCGCCGCAACCGCGCTGAAGCTCGACGTCAACGACGTCTTCGTTCCCATGGTCCCGTCCCTCATCGCAGGCCTCATTGTGGTGCTGGTCTTCTCCTGGCTGCTCGGCCTGCAGGAACGCAACCGCCTCCACGCCGTCGCCCCGGAAATCTGGGGCACGGGTGACGCCGGGATGTCCGACGGCGGCACCGGCCGCTTCGGATTCGGCTTCGGCCGCAAGGGTACCGGCCCCCGGGTTTCTGGCCCCCGGGTCTCCGGTCCTGCCGGCGGTTCCTCCGTCGCCGTCCTGGAGCGCACTGAAGTCCTCGTCGATGACCAGGACACCGCCATGGCCGACACCGCGCTGGATCCCAACCGAAAGACCCTGCGTCCCAAGCTGTTCTGGTTCAACCTCGGCCTGACGGCTGCAGTCATGGTGACGCTCGTCGCCAACATCATCCCGCTCCCGTTCGTGTTCATGGTGGGCTCCGCCATCGCCCTCCTGGTCAACTTCCCCAAGGTCAAGGACCAGGGTGCCCAACTGATCGCCCACGCCCCCTCGATCGTCGCCGTCGTCAGCATGGTCATGGCGGCCTCGGTCCTCACCGGTGTGCTCAACGGAACCGGCATGGTTAAAGCAATGTCGGAATGGCTGGTCCAGATCATCCCGGCGGACATGGGGCCGTTCATGGCCATCATCACCGGCGTCCTGAGCATCCCGATGACGTTCTTCATGAGCAACGACGCCTTCTACTTCGGTGTCCTGCCGGTCCTCAGCGAGACGGCGGCCCACTACGGCGTCAGCGCCGTCGATATGGCCCGCGCCTCCATCACCGGCCAGCCCTTCCACCTGCAGAGCCCCCTGGTCCCGGCCATCCTACTGCTGGTCTCCCTCGCCAAGGTGGACCTGGGCGACCACCACAAAAAGGTCCTCTGGCGCACCGCGGTCATCTCCCTGGTCATGCTCGGAGTAGGAGTCCTCACCGGAGCCATCGGTATCGGCTAACCACCCCACCAACAGCAACGCGGGATCACCTACGGCCCATTCCGGACCTCCGGATGGGCCGCAGGTGATCCCGCGTTGTTTGGCATGGTGCCGGGAAGTAACAGCAGGCGAACCCACGTAGACTGGGACGGAAAATAATCCGAACTTGCAGGGGAGATCCATGGCTGCGATCAACCGCGACGACGTCGCGCATCTCGCGCGTCTCGCGCACATCGAGATGAGTGCTGAAGAGCTGGACAGGATGGCCGGCGAACTCGCCGTCATCGTCGATTCAGTGAAATCCGTCAGTGAAGCCGCCGGTGATGACGTTCCGGCCACGTCCCATCCAATCCCGCTGACGAATGTGTTCCGCGAGGACGTTGTGGGCCACACTTTCACGGCCGAGCAGGCACTCACCGGCGCCCCCGACGCGTACGAAGGCCGCTTCAAGGTCCCGGCAATCCTGGATGAGGGCTAAGCACATGACTGAGAACAACGAACTGATCCGCTCCTCCGCCGCGGCGCTCGCCGGCAAGCTCGCCGCCCGCGAAGTGTCCGCCGTCGAGGTCACCCAGGCGCACCTGGACCGTATCGCCGCCGTCGACGGCAAGGTCCACGCCTTCCTGCACGTCAACACGGACGAGGCGCTCGCCGTCGCCGCCGAGGTGGACGCGATCCGCACCGCCGGCGGCGCCGCGGCCGAAGAGCTGCACACCCTCGCCGGTGTCCCGATCGCCGTCAAGGACCTGATCGTCACCATCGGCCAGCCCACCACGGCCGGCTCGAAGATCCTCGAAGGCTGGCACAGCCCGTACGACGCCACCGTGGTCAAGCGCCTGCGCGCCGCGAAGATGCCGATCCTGGGCAAGACCAACCTGGACGAATTCGCGATGGGCTCCTCCACCGAGCACTCCGCCTACGGCCCCACCCACAACCCGTGGGACCTGGACCGGATCCCCGGCGGCTCCGGTGGCGGTTCCGCCGCCGCCGTCGCGGCCTTCGAGGCGCCGCTGGCCCTCGGCACCGACACCGGCGGCTCGATCCGCCAGCCCGGCGCCGTCACCGGCACGGTCGGCGTCAAGCCTACCTACGGCGGCGTCTCCCGCTACGGCGCGATCGCGATGGCGTCCTCGCTGGACCAGATCGGCCCGGTCTCGCGCACCGTGCTGGACTCCGCGCTGCTGCACCAGGTCATCGGCGGGCACGATCCGCACGACTCCACCTCGCTGCCGGACCCGCTGGAGGACCTCGTGGCCGCCGCGTCGATCGGCAACGTGGACGGCATGAAGATCGGCATCATCAAGGAACTCCACGGCGAGGGCTACCAGGCCGGCGTCGAGAACCGCTTCAACGAATCCCTGGAGCTGCTCAGGAGCGCCGGCGCCGAAATCGTCGAGGTTTCCTGCCCCAACTTCAAGTACGCCCTGGGCGCCTACTACCTGATCATGCCCTCGGAGGCCTCCTCCAACCTGGCCAAGTTCGACGGCGTCCGGTACGGCCTGCGGGTCCTGCCCGAAGACGGCCCTATGACGATTGAACGCGTCATGGGCGCCACCCGCGCGGCCGGCTTCGGCGACGAGGTCAAGCGCCGCATCATCCTCGGCACCTACGCGCTGAGCGCCGGCTACTACGACGCCTACTACGGTTCGGCCCAGAAGGTGCGCACCCTGATCCAGCGCGACTTCGAGGCCGCGTTCGCCAAGGCCGACGTGCTGATTTCCCCGACGGCGCCCACCACGGCGTTCAAGCTCGGCGAGAAACTCAACGACCCGCTGGCGATGTACCTCAACGACGTCGCCACGATCCCCGCCAACATGGCCGGCGTCCCCGGGCTGTCCCTGCCCGGCGGACTGGCCGACGAGGACGGACTGCCGGTCGGCGTCCAGCTGCTGGCCCCGGCCCGCCAGGACGCCCGGCTGTACCGCGTCGGCGCGGTGCTCGAATCGCTGCTTGAGGCGCAGTGGGGCGGCCCGCTGCTGGACCGTGCCCCTTCACTGACGGCCCCTTCACTGACTGACGCCGCCAACACCGTCGCGAGCCACGGAGGTTCCCACTAATGTCTGACGCAACCCTCAGCTTCGAAGAGGCGATGGAGAAGTACGATCCCGTCCTGGGCTTCGAGGTCCACGTGGAGCTGAACACCAAAACCAAGATGTTCTCCTCCGCCCCGAACGTCTTCGGCGACGAGCCCAACACGAACGTCAACGAGGTGGACCTGGGCATGCCCGGCGTGCTGCCGGTGGTGAACAGGACCGCGATCGAGTCCTCGATCAAGATCGGACTGGCGCTCAACTGCAAGATCGCCGAGACCTGCCGCTTCGCCCGGAAGAACTACTTCTACCCGGACACTCCGAAGAACTTCCAGACCTCCCAGTACGACGAGCCCATCGCGTACGACGGCTACCTGGACATCGAGCTCTCGGACGGCACCGTGTTCCGGGTCGAAATCGAGCGCGCGCACATGGAGGAGGACGCCGGCAAACTGACCCACATGGGCGGCGCCACCGGCCGCATCCAGGGCGCGGACTACTCGCTCGTGGACTACAACCGCTCCGGCGTGCCGCTCGTCGAGATCGTCACCAAGCCGATCGAGGGCGCCGGCAGCCGCGCGCCCGAACTCGCCAAGGCCTACGTCGCCGCAGTCCGCGAGATCGTCAAGAACCTTGGCGTCTCCGACGCCAAGATGGAACGCGGCAACGTCCGCTGCGACGCCAACGTTTCGCTCCGTCCGCACGGCCGCGAACGCTTCGGCATCCGCTCCGAGACGAAGAACGTCAACTCGCTGCGCGCCGTCGAACATGCCGTCCGCTACGAGATCCAGCGGCACGCCGCCGTGCTGGACTCCGGCGAGCCGGTCATCCAGGAAACCCGCCACTGGCATGAGGACACCCGTTCCACCACCTCGGGCAGGCCCAAGTCCGACGCCGACGACTACCGCTACTTCCCGGAACCGGACCTGGTGCCGATCGTCGCCTCGCGCGAGTGGGTCGAGGAACTCCGGGCCACGCTGCCCGAGCCGCCGGCCGCCCGCCGCAAGCGGCTGCAGGCCGACTGGGGCTATTCCGACCTGGAATTCCGTGACGTCGTCAACGCCGGCGTGATGGACGAGATTGAGGAAACCATCGCCGCCGGCGCCACCGCCACGGTGGCCCGCAAATGGTGGATGGGCGAAATCGTCGGACGCGCCAAGAACGCCGACGTCGATCCCGGCCAGCTCGGCGTCGCACCGGCGACCATCGTGGAACTGAACAAGATGGTCGAAGACGGCAAGATCAACAACAAGATGGCCACCGAGGTCCTCGACGGCGTGCTCGCCGGCGAAGGCACCCCGGCGGACATCGTGGCGAACCGCGGCCTGGCCGTGGTCTCCGACGACGGCCCCCTGCTCGAAGCCATCGACGCGGCCCTCGCCGCGCAGCCCGGCGTCGCGGACAAGATCCGCGGGGGCAAGCTCCAGGCGATCGGCGCGATCGTCGGCGGCGTTATGAAGGCCACCCGCGGCCAGGCCGACGCAAATCGGGTCCGCGAGCTGATCCTGGAACGCCTCGGCGTCGAAGGCTAACCCCTAGCTAGCCACTAAATCGGTCATGATGGTCTGCAGCGCTTCGCAGACCATCATGACCGATCTGCGTTTAAGATTCTCCGGCCGGGCCAGGATGTCGATCCGCCGCCGGGTGCTGATGCCTTCGAGCGGCCGGAGCACGATCCCGGGGTTCAGCACCGGCCGCGCGGTGTACCGGGGCAGCAGCCCGACCACGCTGCCGGTCGCCACCAGCGCCGCCACCGTGGAGTAGTCGTTGATCCGGTGGACGATGTTCAGTTCGCGGCTGGAAACGGCCGCGACGGCGGAGAGCACGTCCGCGGGGGAGTAGCCGGTGCGGCTCGTCACCCAGGGTTCGCCGACGACGTCGTCCGCCGTCACGGCAGGCTGGCCGGCGAGCCGGTGCCCGGCCGGCAGCACGACGTCCAGCGGCTCGTGCGCGAGCGGGATCACCGCGACGCGCTCCTCGGGCCACCGCGGGCTGTGGTCCATCCGGTGCGCGAGCACCAGGTCATACCGGGCCGTCAGCGCCGGGAAGTCCTGCTGGGCCACGTCCTCGTCGGAGAGCAGGATCCGCGGCTGCCCCGGCCCGGCCAGCTGCCGCGCGAGCGGGGCGAACAAGGCCTGCCCGGCGCTATGGAAACCGCTGAGCGTCACCGGCGCCACCGGGGAGCCGTGGTAGGCGCCGATCGCCGTCTTCGCGTCCGCCATCGCGCTGACGACGGCGGCCCCGGCGTCCGCGAGCACCTGCCCGGCCTCGGTCAGGACCAGGTTCCGGCCCTCCTTGCGGGTGAGCGGCACCTCCACGGATTTCTGCAGCGCTGCCAGCTGCTGCGATACCGCCGAGGGCGTGACGAGCAGGGTTTCGGCGACGGCCTTGACGCTGCCGAGGGCCCCGAGTTCGCGGAGCATCTCCAGCTGGTGGATTTCCATGCCGACCAGTCTAAGCGCAAGATAATGCTAAATCGTCGATTGAGAAAAATCCGGTTGTGCTAACGCTTTGCAGCGGCTGTAATGGGGTGAGTTGTCCCACACGAGCTGTCCCCGGCAGCGGATCTCAGCGTGCCCGACCAATGGCACAGTTAGGAAGGCCCATGAAGGCTCTCTATAAGGCCGGCGCCCACGCAGGATTCGAACTCGTGGACCGTCCGGAGCCGGAAACCGGCCCGGGCGACGTCCTGATCCGGGTCATGACCACCGGCATCTGCGGCACCGACCTGCACATCCAGTCGTGGGACGCCTGGGCGCAGGGCATCATCAACGCCCCGCTGATCGCCGGCCACGAGTTCTACGGCGAGGTTGTCGGGATCGGCGAGGACGTCCTGGACGTCAAGGTGGGCGACCGCGTCTCCGGCGAGGGGCACATCGTCTGCGGCATCTGCCGGAACTGCCGCGCCGGCCGCCGGCAGATGTGCATCAACACCGTCAGCGTCGGCGTCCAGCGCGACGGCGCGTTCGCCGAGTACGTCGTGATCCCCGAAACCAACGTCTGGGTGCACCAGGACCCCTCCGTCACGCCGGAACTCGGCGCCATCTTCGACCCCTTTGGCAACGCCGTGCACACCGCGCTCAGCTTTCCCCTCGTCGGCGAGGACGTGCTGATCACCGGCGCCGGACCCATCGGGCTGATGGCGATCGCCGTCGCCCGCCACGCCGGCGCCCGCAAGATCGCCATCACCGACGTCTCCGCCCCGCGGCTGGACCTGGCCCGCCAACTCGGCGTCGACCTCGCGATCGACGTCTCGAAGATGCGCGTCAAGGACGCCCAGCGCGAACTCGGCATGCGCGAGGGATTCGATATCGGGATGGAAATGTCGGGACACCCCACGGCGCTGCCTGAGATGATCGACAACATGAACCACGGCGGCCGGATCGCGATGCTGGGTCTGCCCAGCCAGTCCATCGACATCGACTGGGGCAAAGTGGTCACGCACATGCTCACCATGAAGGGCATCTATGGCCGCGAAATGTTCGAGACCTGGTATGCCATGAGCGCCATGCTGTCCTCCAGCCCGGTACTGCACGCCAACATCTCCGCCGTCGTGACGGACACTCTTCCCGCCACCGACTGGGAGAAGGGCTTCGACATTGCCCGCGCCGGGGTGGGCGGCAAAGTCGTCCTCGACTGGACCTGCTTCTAACCCGCCGCCGAACCGGACCACCGACCCACCCGCTGAGGAGCGCAACCCATGTATTCAGCCATCAAGGACCAGCTGCAGCACGAACTGGATGAGATCCGCGGCGCCGGCCTGTTCAAGACCGAGCGGCACATTGACTCGCCGCAGGGCAACCACATCAAGGCCGGGCAGATCGGCGGGGACAGCGCGGAGGTGCTGAACTTCTGCGCCAACAACTACCTGGGCCTCGCGGACCACCCGGAGATCATTGCCGCCGCCAAGTCCGCGATGGATGAGCGCGGCTTTGGGATGGCGAGCGTCAGGTTCATCTGCGGCACCCAGGACCTGCACCTGGCCCTGGAGGAACGTGTCTCGAGGTTCCTCGGCACCGAGGACACCATCCTGTTCTCCAGCTGTTTCGACGCCAACGGCGGTGTGTTCGAATCGCTCTTCGGCCCGGAGGACGCCGTCATCTCCGATGCTCTCAACCACGCCTCGATCATCGACGGCATCCGGCTCTGCAAGGCCCAGCGCTTCCGCTACGCCAACCAGGACATGGCCGACCTGGAAGCCAAGCTGATCGAAGCCACCACGCAGCAGAACCCGGCCCGCCGCATGGTCATCGTGACCGACGGCGTCTTCTCGATGGACGGCTTCCTCGCCCCGCTGGAAGCGATCTGCGACCTCGCGGAAAAATATGACGCGCTGGTGATGGTGGATGACTCCCATGCCGTGGGCTTCATGGGTTCCAGCGGTGCGGGCACCCCCGAGCACGCCGGCGTCACGGACCGGGTGGACATCTACACCGGCACCTTCGGCAAGGCCCTTGGCGGTGCCTCCGGCGGCTACGTCTCCGGCCGCCGCGAGGTCGTTGCCATGCTCCGCCAGAAGGCCCGCCCCTACCTGTTCTCCAACTCGCTGGCACCGGCCATCGTCGCGGCGACGCTCAAAGCCCTGGACCTCGTGGAGAACTCCGGCGAACTGCGCAGCAAGCTCTTCGCCAACGCCGGGCTGTTCCGGAGCCGCATGTCCGAGGAAGGCTTTCAGCTGCTCCCCGGCGAGCACGCGATCGTCCCGGTCATGTTCGGCGACGCCGTGATGGCCGCCAAGGTGGCGGATGCGATGCTGCACAACGGCGTCTTCGTCACCGCCTTCAGCTACCCGGTGGTGCCCAAGGGCGCGGCCCGGATCCGCGTCCAGCTCTCCGCCGCGCACAGCGCCGAGGACGTGGAGGCCTGCGTGCAGGCCTTCGTGCGCAGCCGCGCCGCCGTGGCCGGCTGAGCAGAACGCGGCCCAGTCTGCAAGGATGGGACCATGTCAGCTAATTACGATGTCGTGATAGTCGGCGGCGGTATCGCCGGCCTGTCCCTTGCCTCAGCCCTCGCCGGGAAATGCAGCGTTGCCCTGGTGGAAGCCGAGCAGACCCTTGCGTACCACGCCTCGGCGCGCTCGGCCCGGCAGCTGATCCCCAGCTACGGCCCTGCCGTGGTCCAGGAGCTCACGCTCCGGACCCTCGAACTGATCTCCGCCCAGGACGCGTCCCGGCCGGAACCGGTGCTCTCGCCGCGCGGCTTCATGCTGATCGGCGACGAAGCCGCGGTCCGGGAGCAGGCCAGCGGCCACATGAGGCCGATCAGCCACGCCGAGGCCATGGAACTCTGCCCTGCACTGGTCCCGGACTCCTTCACCGCGGCCGGCCTGGACACCGGCTCCTTCGCCTGCAACGCGCCCTTGCTGCTCGAGGACCACCGACGGCGTGCCGAGGCCGGCGGCGTGGACATCATCACCGGCGCCCGGGTCCACTCGGCCCAGCGCCTCGGCTCCGGCTGGGAACTCGGCGCCGGGCAGGAAGGCTTCCAGGCTGCAGTAGTGGTCAACGCCGCCGGCGCCTGGGCCGACGAACTGGCCGTGCTCAGCGGCGTCGAGAAGGTCCAGCTGCAGCCTTACCGGCGCACCGCGGCGATTGTCGACGTCGAGCATCCCCTTCCGGAGGGCAGCCCCATGGTGGCCGCCGCCGACGACTCGTTCTATTTCCGGCGGGACGGCGAGCAGGTCCTGATCTCGCCGTCGGAACACCTACCGAGCGGGCCCGAGGACGCGCAGCCGTACCCCGGGGATATCGAGGCGCTCATTGCCCGGCTCAACACCCTCACCACCCTCGGTATCCGGGGTGTCCGAGAGGCCTGGACCGGGTTACGGACGGAAGCAGCCGACGGTATCCCGGTGGTGGGGTTCGACGCCGAGGCTCCGGGGTTCTTCTGGCTCGCCGGACAGGGCGGCTACGGCTTCCAGACCTCCTCCGGCATTGCCGAGCTGGCAGCCGGCCTCATCCTCGCCGGACAGGACGCCGGAACGGCTACGGCCACGGGTCCGGCATCCCGGACAGCGGAGGCGCTGGCGGCGACGCGCTGGTCCATCCGGCGCTGAAGAATGGACTCATGAGCACTCTGATCACCAACATCGCCGAGCTGATGACCCAGGACCCGGAGCACCGGGTTTTGAAGAATGCGGCCGTGGTGATCGAGGGCGAACGGATCTCCTGGCTCGGGCCGGCAGCGGACGCACCGGCCGCCGACGAGGCCGTCGACGCCGGCGGACGTGCGCTGCTGCCCGGCTGGGTCGACTCCCACACGCACCTCATCTTCGCCGGCGACCGGACCGCCGAGTTCGAGGCCCGGATGGCCGGGGAGAGCTACAGCGCCGGCGGGATCGCCGTCACCACGGCTGCCACCCGGAGCACCAGCGACTACGACCTCACCCGGCTCGCAATGGGCCGGGTGGCCGAAGCTGTCGCGCAGGGCACCACATACCTCGAGACCAAGACCGGCTATGGCCTGGACGTTGAAAACGAGGCCCGCAGCGCCCGGATCGCCTCCACCGTGGTTGACCAGGTCACCTACCTTGGCGCGCACCTGGTGCCGGCCGGGATGGACGCCGAGGAGTACACGGAGCTGGTCTGCGGTCCCATGCTCTCGGCCGTGCGGCCGTTCGTGCGCTGGGCCGATGTCTTCTGCGAGCGGGGCGCCTTCACCGAGGCCCAGTCCCGCCGCGTGCTCCAGGCCTGCCGGGACGCCGGACTGGGGCTGCGGGTGCACGGCAACCAGCTGGGCGTTGGCCCCGGCGTCCGGCTGGCGGTGGAATTCGGCGCAGCCAGCGTGGACCACGTGAACCACCTCTCCCGCTCGGACGTCCACGCCCTCGCCGACAGCTGGTCCGGCTGGGAGGCGGCGGCCGGCGCGGGGGAGCGGGGCACCGTCGCGACCTGCCTGCCGGCCTGCGATCTGTCCACCCGACAGCCGCTGGCACCGGGCCGGGAACTGCTCGACGCCGGTGTGCAGCTCGCGCTGGCCTCCAACTGCAACCCCGGCACCTCCTACACGAGCTCCATGGCGTTCTGCGTCACCACTGCCGTGCTGCAGATGCGCCTGAGTGTCCATGAGGCGGTGCGCGCCGCGACGTTCGGCGGCGCGCTGGCCCTGGGCCGGGAGTCCGGAAACGACGCCGACGGCGAACGCGCCGTCGGCTCGATCGCCGTCGGCCACCGCGCGGACCTGCACCTGCTGAACGCGCCCTCGGCCACCCACCTGGCCTACCGGCCCGGCGTCCCGCTCACCCACGCGGTCTGGCGCGCGGGCGTCCGCGCCCGCTGACGTTCCCGGTACCGGATTTCAGCACTGGTTTTCAGTACGGCTTTTCAGCACAGGAGGCAAGGACGCCGTGGCCGGATACGCCGGGGAACTGGGCACCATGGTTGATCTCTGGCGGGCCACGCGCGGCGGCCCCCGTGCCCTGGCCCGGCGCCGGGACGCCCGGCTGGCCGCCCTCGTGGCCCACGCCCGCACCAGCTCACCGTTCTACCGGCAGCTGTACCGCGGACTGCCGCCCGCGGGTGTCCGGCTCCAGGACCTGCCGCCGGTCAGCAAACCGCAGCTGATGGCACGCTTCGACGATTGGGTGACCGACCCGGCCGTCACCCGGGCGAATGTTGAGGCGTTCGTCGCCGATCCGGCCCTGGTCGGGAGCCGCTACCTGGGAAGGTATGTCGTCTTTGCGAGCTCCGGGACCACAGGACATCCGGGCCTGTTCGTGCACGACCGCGCCGCCGTCGCACGCTACCGGGCGCACGGCATCCGGATCGTCGGGACCACCTTGACCGCAGGCCGGCTGCTCGCCATGCTGCGGCGGAGACTCCATACTGCCCTGGTGGTGGGCACCGGCGGCCATTTCGCCGGCGTCGTGTGGCTCGAGTCCGAACGGCGCCGCAGCCGCTTCCGCCGCCGCGCGTACCGGATCTTCTCCGTGCAGCAGCCCCTGGACCGGCTGGTGTCGGCACTCAACGACTTCGATCCGGCCCTACTGGTCGGCTACCCCAGCGCGCTCGAGCTCCTGGCCGAAGAGCAGGCAGCCGGCCGGCTGCACATCCGCCCCGTGATTGTGGAGTCCAGCGGCGAGTCCCCGGGCGACCGGGCGCGGCTGGCTGCGGCGCTGGGCGGCGAGGTCCGCAACGTCTATGCCGCCTCCGAGTTCACTCCGATCGCGCTGGAGTGCCGCCGCGGCTGGCTGCACGTCAACAGCGACTGGGTCATCCTGGAGCCGGTCGACGCCGACTACCGGCCCGCGCCTCCGGGGGAACCGTCCCACACCGTACTGTTGACGAATCTTGCCAACCTGGTACAGCCGCTGATCCGCTACGACCTCGGCGACTCCGTGCTGGCCAAGTCCGGCCCCTGCGAATGCGGCAGCCCGTTGCCCGCCATCCAGGTCGCAGGCCGCCGTGACGACGTCCTCCGGCTCCTCGGCGCCGGCGGAACCGCCGTGCGGGTCCTTCCGCTCGCGATCGGGTCCGTCGTCGACGAAACGCCGGGGCTGCACCGCAGCCAGCTGGTCCAGACCGGACCGGCGACCATCCGGCTCCGGCTCGACCCGGAACCCGGGGCCGATGCCGGTACGGTGTGGGCCGCCGCCGCCGCGAAGCTGCTGGCCTACCTCGCCGGGCTGGGACTGGGGAACGTCGACGTCGTCCGTGCGGAGGAGCCGCCGGAACAGTCCGGCCCGAGCGGGAAGTTCCGGCAGGTGATCGCCCGGCTGCCGGGCTGGTCCGGCTGTCCTCGATCTGGGCCGTCACCGCTGGAGGAGCCGTCACCCCCGGAGGATGAGGTGCGGGAGGAAGATGATCGGTACCGTAAAAGCGCCACGACACGACTGCGTCGACCGGTGGGCCGGCGGCAGCACCTTCAACGGAAAGCGGTCGGCATCATGAGCACTGTCAATCAACCCGTCGCATCGACTGGCTGGGCCGGGTGGGCCAAATTCGCCGGAATCATTATACTCGTCAACGGCATCTTCAGCGGTATCCAAGGTGTCGTCGCGCTAACCGGATCCGACACGTACTATCTCGTGGCTCGCGGCAGCCTTTTCCTCTTCGATGTGACCGCGTGGGGCTGGTGGAATCTGTTCATCGGAGTGTTCCTAATCTTCACCGCCCTGGCGATCCTGACCGGCGCAACGTGGGCGCGCGTCGTCGGTGTCGTCCTGGCGATCCTCAGCGCGGTCGTTCAATTGCTTCTCGTGCCCGTGCAGCCGTGGTGGTCGCTCATCGTCATCGCCATCGACGTGCTCATCATCTACGCCCTCATCGCCCACGGCGATGAGCTCCGGACCGAAAAGTCCCCGCAGAAAGCCAACCCCTAGCTGGCAACGCACACTCGCCACTCCCGGCAGGCCGGCCCCCGCCGCACGGCCTGATCCGGTCGCCCTGCTGCAGCAGCGCGTTGACGATTGGCAGCAGCGGGGCCACAATCGCATTGTTGATGGTCGCACGGTATGTACCGAGGCAGCCATTCCGATTGGGCACTGAATCAAGGCGCGTTTTGCGCGCTCAGCACGGACTGACCCCGGGGCTCCTGGTGCCGGTGGCGGTACCCTGACGTAAGTGGGAGGTCGCCGATAATGGCCACGACCAAAGTCAAGCACCCGAGCGTTGAGGAACGTGTCGACAAGGGCAAGAAATACCGGAAAAAGGCGCCCGTCTCCAGCCACACCGGCTGGGTTCCTGCGCCCGACCGCCCCGATCCGGTCGCGCTGCTCGAGGAACAGAATCTCACCCGGGAACAGGACCTGGTGCCGGTGCGTCACGGCCGGATGCTGGTCTCACCGTTCACGTTCTATCGGGGTGCGGCCAAAATCATGGCCGCAGATCTGAAAGACACACCGCGGGCCGGCCTGGTGGTCCAGCTGTGCGGCGACGCCCACCTGTCCAACTTCGGAGTCTTCGCCTCGCCAGAGCGAAACCTGTTGTTCGACCTGAACGACTTCGACGAGACACTCCCCGGCCCGTTCGAGTATGACGTCAAGAGGATGGCCGCGAGTTTCACGATCGCCGCGCGGAACAACGCGTTCACCAAGGAACAAACGCGCGACGCGACTCTCACCGCGGTGCGCGCCTACCGCGAAGCGATGGCCGAGTTCGCGCAAATGCGCACCCTGGACATCTGGTACGCCCGCCTGTCCGAGGAGCAACTGATGGAGGCCATCGATCTCGCCGTGGCAACCCAGAAGGGGAAGGCCCTCAAAAAGGCTGCCCAGGGTATGGTCAAGACGGCCCGGCAGAACGTTGCTAAGGCCCACACCCGGGACAGCCTGCAGGCACTCTCCAAGCTCGCCGAACTCGTCGACGGGAAGTACCGGATTGTCAGTCAACCACCGATCGTCATCCCAGCACGGGAGCTGGGTGAATCATTCGGCATGTCTGCAGATGAGCTTCAGCACGCGGTTCGTGAGCTGCTCCGTTCCTACCGGACCAACCTGCCAGACGACCGACGTCTCCTGCTGGAGCGCTTCGAAGTCATCGACGTCGCCCGCAAGGTCGTGGGCGTCGGCAGTGTCGGCACGCGGGCGTTCATCGCCTTGCTCCAGGGCCGCGATCAAGAGGATCCCCTGTTCCTCCAGGTCAAGGAGGCCACGAAATCCGTGCTCGAGGACCACTTGCCGAAGAGCAAGTTCAAGCAGCCGGGCGAGCGCGTGGTGCAGGGGCAGCGGATGATGCAGGCCGCGAGCGACATCTTCCTGGGGTGGACCAAAGGGGTGCAGGACAACCGGTACCTGTACTGGCGCCAACTGCGTGACATGAAGGGTTCAGCCGTTGTCGAAGGGATGAAACCGCTCGGCATGACCTTCTATGCCAACGCCTGCGGATGGACGCTGGCGCGCGCGCACGCCCGGTCCGGTGACCCGGTCGCGATCGCCGCCTACCTCGGCAAGAGCGACAAGTTCGAGCGCTCCATCACCGACTTCTCCGAGCGTTACGCCGACCAGAACGAACAGGACTACGAGGCGTTCGCCGAGGCCGTTCGTTCAGGCCGGTTGGAGGCAGCCGAAGACGTTTAGGCAGGCAGCTAGAAAAACATCGGCGGGGCGTCCAGTACGGTCTCATCCACGCGCCGGGCCTCCCACTGGCTGAACGGTTTGTCCAGCTCGTACTTGCCGTTCTCGGTGCGGTGCAGGGTACGGACCTCGGCGTTGTCCGGATTGTTGAGGGACTCGAAGTACTCCACCGACCAGTGGAACCAGCGCATGCAGAACAGCCGCATGGTCAGCCCGTGGGTGACAAACAACGCGTTGGGGGCGTAGTCGGGTCTCGACCAGTGCCGGTGCAGGGTCTCCATGAACGAGGAGATCCGGTCATAGACGTCGGAGCCGGACTCGCCTTCCCGGAAGCGGTAGAAGAAGTGGCCGTAAGCGTTGCGTAGTTCCTTCTGGTCCTCGATCTCGCCGGCGATCTGGAAGTTGGCCCAGTCCTGCTCCCGCAGCCGCGGTTCCTCGATCACGCGCTCGACCAGCGGGCCGAGGTTGAGCGCCTCCAGGGTCTGGTAGGCACGCAGGTAGGGGGAAACATACACGCAGACCTGCCGGCCGTCCAGCAGCCGGCGGACCTGCTCGCCGGCGGCCCGGGCCTGTTCCAGGCCGAGTTCGGTCAACGGGATCCGGTAATCAGGTACCCGGTTGTAGATCGAAGTGTCGGCGTTGGCGGCGGACTGGCCGTGCCGGATCATGATGATTTTCCCGGGCGCACTCATAAACCCCAAGCATAAGCGGCAACTCCGGGCAAGATAGGAACATGCTCGTTCCCGCCCGCCGCCGCCTGAAGCTGGAAGTCTGGATTGTCCTGGGCCTGTCCCTGGGGCAGTCCGCTGTGTACTCGGTCGTCCAGCTGCTGGACAAGATGACCCGGGCGCCGCTGGCGGAGGGCACGTCCACGCTGAACCGGTCGCAAAGCCCCCGGGAATACTTTGATCTCACCTACCAGCTGCTGGATATCTTCTTCGCCCTCGTGCCGGTAGTCCTTGCGCTGTATTTCCTGACCGAACACCGGCCAGCCGGAGTGTCCGGCCGGCCCGTCACGGCGTTCCAGAAACTGGGGCTCAATTTTGCCCGCCCCGGCAGGGACCTGCTCCAGGGGTTCGGCCTGGCGGCGCTGATCGGAATCCCCTCGCTCGGCCTCTACGCCGCCGGCCGGACGCTCGGCATCACGACGGCGATCATCCCCAGCGCACTGGACGCGTACTGGTGGACGGTGCCGGTGCTGGTCCTCTCCGCCATCCGGCATGGGATCGTGGAGGAAGTGATTGTGGTCGGCTACCTGCTGGACCGCCTCGGTAAATTTGGCTGGAGCCTGCCGCTGGCCATCTTCACGAGTGCCATGCTGCGCGGCAGCTACCACCTCTACCAGGGCTTCGGTCCGTTCATCGGAAACGCCATCATGGGCGTCATCTTCGCGCTGGCCTACACCCGGACCCGGCGCCTGATGCCGCTGGTGATCGCCCACGCCGTGCTGGATATCGTGGCGTTCGTCGGCTTCAGCCTCTTCGGCAAGGCCATCGGCCTGGGCTGAGCCGGTGCGGCCGATGCGGCCGGCCGGCAGGCGTTAAAAAGTTTCGGCCGCCATCGGTGGGTGACGTCATTGGCACCCGCTGATGGCGGCCGAAGTGTTGGGCGGTGAATCGTCAGATGGTGACGGCTCCGGTGGTGGTCTCGAACGTGACGGAGAGGATGCCGGGGGTCCCGCGGGGAGCGAGCCAGTTCACGGCCACGTCTTCCAGCGGCTTTTCGACCGGCACACCGAGCCATTCGGTGACGCGTTCTGCGGAGCCTGCGATCGTGAGGGCAGACATCTTGACGTTGCTCTCGTAGGCCTTCGACGGGTGGAGTTCCGGATCGCCTTCCCACTTGAGCATGTACGGGACCTGGGGATCGGCGATGAGCCCAAGGATTCCGATCTGCTTCCAGACCAGTTCGCGGCCGTCGGGGAACTTGCGGTTGCCGTTGACGGCAGCGCGGCCGAGCCGCTCCTCGAACGGGGCCAGGTCGTCCACTTCGACGCACCAGCCCATCCAGCCGCCGCCGGCTTCGGACCGGGCGCGGACGGCCTGGCCGAAGGGTGCCTTGTCCGAGGCCGGGTGGTTCAGGACCTCCACGACCTCGAGGTACTTGTGGCCCGCGAGCGGGATAATCATGTTGCGGGTCCCGAATCGGGGGTGTACTCCGCCCTTCACGGCTTCGACGCCGAGGGCAGACGCAATTCGTTTGGTGGTGGCAGCGAGGCCATCTTGTTCACAGGCGTAAGAGACGTGATCCATGCGCATGCCATCATCTTGGCACTTTGTGATGCGGCTCTCAGCTTAGGGTGTCCTTACCGTGATGGGATGTCTCGTTCCACGGTTCCGACAGGGGAATTTTTCCTCGTCAACGGCGTGACCCGGCGCCGGCCCGCTCCCGGCCGTCCAACTTCATCTTCGTCACAAAGCTATTCACAGCCCTGCACCGCTTCCTAGACTGATCGCAGGTCATGAGTGCCAGCGCAGAGCCCCGGCTTGCTGGCCGGCAACCCTCGTATCGCGGTGGGGTGCCCCGGGTGAAGACCTGGCCTTCCGGCGCCCGCCGGAGGGCAAGCGCGGCGCCAGTGCCGACCCGGGCCAAGCAGCTCCGGGTGTGCCTGTGCCCAGTCCCGTCAGGAGTGTCCCGATGTCCAATGCCTGGTCCTTCGAAACCCGCCAGATCCATGCCGGCCAGGAGCCGGACAGCGCCACCGGCGCCCGCTCGCTGCCCATCTACCAGACGACGTCGTTCGTCTTCCCCAGCGCTGAAAGCGCCGCCAACCGCTTCGCCCTGGCCGAACTGGCTCCCATTTACACCCGGATCGGCAACCCCACCCAGGACGCCGTGGAACAGCGGGTGGCCAGCCTGGAAGGCGGACTCGCGGCACTGCTGCTGAGCTCCGGGCAGGCAGCGGAGACCTTCGCGATCCTCAACGTCGCCGAGGCCGGCGACCATGTGGTGGCCAGCCCCAGCCTCTACGGCGGTACGTACAACCTGCTGGCGCACACCCTGAAGAAGTTCGGCATCTCCGTCACGTTTGTCGCGGACCCTGACAACCTGGCGCAGTGGCGTGACGCCGTGCAGCCCAACACCAAACTGTTCTTCGGTGAAGTCGTCTCCAACCCCCGCCAGGACGTGCTGGACATCGAGGGCATCTCGGAGGTGGCGCACGAGGCCGGTGTCCCGCTGATCGTGGACAACACGCTGTCCACCCCGTACCTGATCCGGCCCATCGAGTGGGGTGCGGACATCGTCGTGCACTCCGCCACGAAGTACCTGGGCGGCCACGGCGCGGCGATCGCGGGCGTAATTGTGGACTCCGGCAACTTCGATTTCGGCAAGGACCCGGCGCGCTTCCCCGGTTTCAACACCCCCGACCCCACCTACAACGGCCTCGTCTACGCCCGCGACCTCGGCGCGGACGGTGCACTCGGCGCCAATCTCTCCTACATCCTCAAGGCCCGCGTCCAGCTGCTGCGCGACCTCGGCTCGGCGGTCTCCCCGTTCAACGCCTTCCTCATCGCCCAGGGCATCGAAACCCTGAGCCTGCGCGTCGAGCGGCACGTCGCCAACGCCACCAGGGTGGCGCAATGGCTGGAGGCCAGGGACGACGTCGAATCCGTCGCCTACGCGGGGCTGCCCTCCAGCCCCTGGTACGAGCGCGGCCGCAAGTACGGGCCCAAGGGGACCGGCGCCGTCGTTTCCTTCAACATCGCCGGAGGAGCCGAGGCCGGAAAGCGCTTCGTTGACGCGCTGGAACTGCACTCGCACGTGGCCAACATCGGCGACGTGCGCTCCCTGGTCATCCACCCGGCGTCCACCACGCACAGCCAGCTCTCCCCGGAGCAGCAGGCTGTCGCCGGCGTGAACCCCGGTCTCGTGCGGCTCTCGGTAGGCCTCGAGCACATCGACGACATCCTTGCCGATCTTGACGCCGGATTCCGCGCGGCCAAGACCGCCTGAGCATCACCGGCGCCCGGCGCTCCGGCTTTGTTGCCCGGGCGTCGGGCCCCTCAAACGCGGGGGAGTCACACGGGCGTCACAATCTTCGCCACCGGGCCGCCGCATTTCGTAGACTCAATAAAGGTCATGAGCGCCAGCGACAGCCCCGGCTTGCTGGCCGGCAACCCTCCTTTTGCGGCGGGGTGCCCCGGGTGAAGACCTGGCCCGCCGGTCAACTGACGGTGGGCAAGCGCGAAGTGAGGTACCAGATGACGATTGCCGCCGCCCGCCAGGGTGCACCAGTAAGCAAGACCACCCACCCCCATGCCCCGGTCCCGGCTGACCCGGCCGCTGTCCCGGACGGCACGGTCCAGTATCTCCGGATCGGCGACCTGGAACTCGAATCCGGCGCCCGGCTGCCGGATGTCACCCTCGGCTACGAGACGTGGGGGACCCTGAACGCGGACCGGTCCAACGCGGTCCTGATCGAGCATGCGCTGACGGGGGACACCCACGTCACACGGGGCGCCAGCGACGAGCCCGGCTGGTGGGAGCAGCTCGCCGGCCCCGGTGCTCCGGTGGACACCGAGAAGTACTTCGTCATCTCGATCAACATCCTCGGCGGCTGCTACGGCTCCACCGGGCCCTCGTCGACGGCTCCCGACGGAAAACCCTGGGGATCACGGTTCCCGCTCGTCACGCTCCGGGACACGACCGAAGCCGAAGCCAGGCTGGCGGACGCGCTGGGCATCCGCAGCTGGTTCGCCGTTATCGGCGGCTCGCTGGGCGGGGCGCGTGCCCTGGAGTGGGCCGTCAGCTATCCGGAACGCGTGCAGCGCTGCGCGGTGATTTCGGTCGGGGCGAGCAGTACCGCCGAACAGATTGCCTTCGCCCAGGCCCAGACGCTGTCCATCCGGCAGGACCCCAACTTCAAGGGCGGGGACTACTACGGCGGTCCGGAACCGGAAGCCGGCCTCGCCCTGGCCCGGCGGATTGCCCACATCACCTACCGCTCGGCCGCAGAGCTCGACGGGCGGTTCGGCCGGAACGCCCAGGACTCCGAGGCTCCGCTGGAAGCGGGATCCCTCGCCGGGCGCGGACGCTACCAGGTCGAGAGCTACCTCGACCACCAGGGCAACAAACTGGTCCGACGCTTCGACGCGAACAGCTACATCGCCATCACCGAGGCGCTCATGAGCCATGACATCAGCCGGGGCCGGGGCGAACTCACGGAGGCGCTGGCTCCGGCCACGGCAGAATTCATCGTGGCGGCCGTCGACTCCGACCGGCTGTACTTCCCTGCCCAGTCCCACGCGCTCGCCGAGGCCCTGCCGGGCGAGGTTGCCGTGCATACCATCGAGGCGCCGATCGGACACGACGGCTTCCTGACCGAGATCGGCCAGCTCACCAGCCAGCTTCGGCAGCACTTCTTCGGCTAGTCTGCCGATCAAAAACGGCGCCTGGTGTGCATTTTTGCAGATGCGCTCTGCACTAATGGCCGTTGAGGCCTAGGGCTGGAACGCCCATACTCATTGAGAATGATGCCGCGTGTCACAAATCACGCCGCGTCCATTGCCCAAAGGTCCATAGGGTGTCGACGACGACACCGAAGGAGTCGAAATGAGTACGCAAAAAGCCGCCAGGCGCCCGGACGAGGAAGACGTCAAATCGTCCGGCCTGAAAAAGGTAGTAACGGCCTCCATGGCCGGCACCGTCGTGGAATGGTATGAGTTCTTCCTCTATGCCTCCGCAGCCACCCTCGTCTTCGGCAAGCTGTTCTTCCCGAACTCCGGCACGGAGCTCGACGGCATCATCGCCGCCTTCGTGACCTACGCCGTCGGCTTCGTTGCCCGCCCGATCGGCGGCATCGTGTTCGGCCACTTCGGTGACAAGTTCGGCCGCAAGCAGCTGCTCCAGCTCAGCATCATCCTTGTCGGTGTTGCCACCTTCGCGATGGGCTGCCTCCCGACGTTCCAGCAGATCGGCTACTGGGCCCCGGCCCTCCTGGTTTTCCTGCGCTTCGTCCAGGGCTTCGCCGTCGGCGGTGAGTGGGGCGGCGCCGTCCTCCTCGTGGCCGAGCACAGCCCCAGCAAGTCCCGCGGCTTCTGGTCCTCCTGGCCGCAGTCGGCCGTCCCGATGGGCAACCTGCTCGCCACCGGCGTGCTGTTCACCCTGTCCGCCACGCTGTCCTCCGCCGAGTTCCTCAGCTGGGGCTGGCGTGTGGCCTTCTGGCTCTCCGCCGTGATCGTGATCGTCGGCTATTACATCCGCACCAAGGTCCAGGACGCCCCGATCTTCCTGGAGGCCCGCAAAGAGGTCACCGTTGAGAACAAGGGCTACGGCGTCGCCGAAGTCTTCCGCCGCTACCCGCGCGGCGTCTTCACCGCCATGGGTCTGCGCTTCGCGGAGAACATCCTCTACTACCTTGTGGTCACCTTCTCGATTACCTACTTGAAGATCATTGTCCAGACGGATACCTCACGCATCCTCCTGCTGCTGCTCATTGCGCACCTGGTCCACTTCGCCGTGATCCCGATGGTCGGCAAGCTCTCGGACAACGTCGGCCGCAAACCGGTCTACATGGCCGGCGCTGTCCTCGGCGGCACCTGGGGCTTCTTCGCCTTCCCGATGATGGACACCAAGAACGACCTCGTCATCCTCGCCGCGATCACCATCGGCCTGCTGTTCCACTCCCTCATGTACGCCGGCCAGCCGGCCATCATGGCCGAAATGTTCCCGACCCGGATGCGCTACTCCGGTGTCTCGCTGGGCTACCAGGTCACTTCGATCGTGGCCGGTTCGCTGGCTCCGATCATCGCCGTCGCCTTGCTGAGCCAGTACAAGTCCTCCGTGCCGGTGGCGATTTACCTCCTCGGCGCTTGTGTGGTCACGATGGTGGCTGTGTTCTTCCTCAAGGAAACCCGCGGCATCTCCCTGCACGACGTCGACGCCGCCGATGCCCGGGGCACGGCCGATCTCCTCGCCGCAAACAAAAAGTAACCGGCAAGAAGTAGCGACGAATCCAACGGCAACAGCCCGGGCCCCGCAGTGCGGGACCCGGGCTGTTGCCGTTCCTGCGCCGCCGGCTGAGCAGGCTCAGCCGGCCAGGACGGCTCAGCCTGCCAGGACGGCCTGGCGGTCGGCAATCTCGATCCGGATCGCCTCGAGCACGGCCTGCACCGGGGCCGAGCGCAACGATTCCGAGCGTGCCACCGCCCAGATGGGGAGCTGCCGCTGGAAGTCGTCCGGCAGCACCGGCAGGAACGTGGGGTCGCCGACCACCAGGAAGTTGGGCAGCAGGCCGATCCCGGCTCCCCGGCGGACGGCCTCCAGCTGGGCGAAAATGCTGGTGGCCTGGAAACTGGACCGCGGGACGGGAAGCTGGGTGGAACGGTGTCCCAGTTCGGCGACCTGGAGCGCGGACTCCACGTAGGAGACGAAGCCGTGCTGCCGGACGTCGTCGAGGGTGAGGGGCAGGCCGCGGTCCTCGGCGTACTGCGGGCTCGCATACAGCCGGAGGAAGTAGTTGGACAGGAAGATCGTCTGCGCGTTGCTGACGTCCAGGTTCCCCACCACCACTTCGAGGTCCACGCCTGACCGGTTCTGGCTGACTTTGCGCGTGGCGCTGAGCATTTCGACGTTGAGCAACGGATGCGCCCGCTGCAGGCGCACGAGGGCCGGCGCAACGAACCCGGCGCCGAAGCCGTCGGGTGTGCTGATCCGGACCAGGCCCGAGAGGGCGTCGTCGGACTGCGTGATCCGGTTCGCGAGCGCCCCGAGGGTTCCCTCGATCGCCTCGGCGGCTGCCACTGCCTCGTTGCCAAGGTCGGTCAGTTCCCAGCCGTGCGGGCTGCGTTCGAGTGTGCGCCCGCCCAGTTGCTTGTCCAGGGCAAGGATCCGCCGGGAAATGGTGGTGTGGGTGGTGCCGAGCGTCTCGGCCACCGCGTTGAACCGGCCCAGCCGCGCCACGGTCAGCAGGATCAGCAGATCGTCCGGACGAGGAAGCCGTCTCAAGTCCACAATGACCTTCCTTCAAAGGCATGTGCATCCATGCACATGCCATCTGTAGTTTTTTCCCTTGATTGCACTGTAACAGGGTGTGATGCTGGACACGGAAGTCCGGCGAACGGCCGGTACAGCAGCACGCACCGCACGACGCAAAGCAAAGGAGCTTATGCCATGGCAGTAATCGCTTGGATCGGACTGGGGAACATGGGCGGGTCCATGTCGGTAAATCTTGCCACGGCCGGCCACGAGGTCCGCGGCTTCGACCTCAACGCCGAGGCCGTTGCCGCCGCCGAGGCGGGCGGCGTGAAGCCCGCCGGAAGCATCGCCGACGCCGTTGCCGGCGCCGACGTCGTTTTCACCATGCTCCCCAAGGGCGAGCACGCCCGCGCTGTCTACCTCGGCGAGGACGGCGTCCTGGCCCACGCGGACACGCGCACCCTGCTGGTGGACTCCTCCACGATCGACATCGCCTCCGCCCAGGCCCTGCACGACGCCGCGGCTGCCGCCGGCTTCCGCTTCGTCGACGCCCCGGTGTCCGGCGGGATGAGCGGCGCGAAGGCCGCCACCCTGACCTTCATGATTGGCGGCGAGGCCGGCGCCGTGGCCGAGGCCACCGAATACATCAGGCCGATGGCGGCAAACATCATCCCCACCGGCGGCGCCACCACCGGCCAGGCCGCGAAAATCTGCAACAACCTCATGCTGTTCATCAACCTGGCCTCCACGGCTGAGGGCGCTGTGCTGGCCGACCGGCTGGGCCTGGACAAGCAGGTTTTCTGGGACATCGCGTCCGTTTCCTCCGGCGACAGCTGGGCGCTCCGCACCTGGTACCCGGTGGCCGGCGTGGTCCCCACCGCGGCGTCCAACAACGACTTCGCGCCGACCTTCACCACCGAACTGGCCAACAAGGACATCGGACTCGCCATCAGCGCGGCCCGGGACACCGGCACCCCGCTGGAAATCGGCGAGCACGTCCAGCAGCTCTTCCAGCGCCTCATCGACTCCGGGAAGGCGGGCATGGATTGCTCCGCGATCGTCAAGCTGGTCGACGGCACCCTGGACAGCGCCACGTAGTCGCGTCCCCGGCGACGCCGCCAGATAACCGTCCTTCCCAGCACCCCACCGCGCACCGCGGCCCCGAACAGCTCCCCACGAAAGAGAACCACCATGGAACGCATTCCGCACTTCATCAACGGCGCCCTGATTTCCGACGCCGAGCGCTACGGTCCCGTCTTCAATCCGGCCACCGGCGAGCAGGAAAAGGAGGTTGCGCTGGCCTCGGCAGACCGCGTTGAGGAGGCCATCCGTGCCGCCCGCGCGGCCCTGCCCGGCTGGCGCGCCACCAGCCTGGCCAAGCGCACCAACATCTTTTTCAAGGTCCGTGAACTGATGATGCAGCGGCGGCCGGAACTGGCCGCCCTGTTGACCAGCGAACACGGCAAGGTTCTCTCCGACGCCGAGGGTGAGATCACCCGCGGCCTGGAGAACATCGAATTCGCCACCGGGCTGTCCCACGCGCTCAAGGGCGAACGTTCGGAGCAGGTGGCCGGCGGCGTCGACGTCCACTCCGTTCGCCAGCCGGTCGGGGTGGTCGCCTGCATCACGCCGTTCAACTTCCCGGCCATGGTGCCACTGTGGATGATCGGCAGCGCCCTGGCCTGTGGCAACACCGTGCTGCTCAAGCCCAGCGAAAAGGACCCCTCCGCGGCCATCTTCATCGCGCAGGTCTTTGCCGAGGCCGGCCTGCCCGCCGGTGTCCTCAACGTTGTCCACGGCGACAAGGAAGCCGTCGACGTGCTCCTCGAACACCCGGACGTCAAGGCGATCAGCTTCGTCGGCTCGACGCCGATTGCCCAATCCATCTACAAGCGCGCCGCCGACCATGGCAAGCGGGTGCAGGCCCTCGGTGGCGCCAAGAACCACATGGTGGTCCTGCCGGACGCGGACCTGGACATGGCCGCCGACGCGGCCGTCTCCGCCGCCTACGGCTCCGCCGGCGAGCGCTGCATGGCCGTCAGCGTCCTGGTCGCCGTCGGGAACATCGCCGATGAGCTCGTCGAGGCGATCACCACCCGGATGGGCACGCTGAAGATCGGCCCCGGCACCGACCCGGCGTCGCAGATGGGCCCGCTCATCACCGCCGGGCACCGCGACAAGGTCGCCTCCTACGTTGCCGGAGCGGCCGAGGAGGGCGCCACCGTTGTGGTGGACGGCCGGGACCAGCAGTTCGACTCCAACGGCTTCTTCATCGGCGTCAGCCTGGTTGACCACGTCAAGCCCGGCATGAAGGTCTACGACGACGAAATCTTCGGTCCGGTCCTTTCCGTGGTCCGGGTGGAGACCTACGCCGACG
Organism: Arthrobacter ginsengisoli; assembly: GCF_031456935.1. Taxonomy (NCBI): domain Bacteria; kingdom Bacillati; phylum Actinomycetota; class Actinomycetes; order Micrococcales; family Micrococcaceae; genus Arthrobacter; species Arthrobacter ginsengisoli. The sequence goes on from NZ_JAVDVQ010000002.1 coordinate 258,307, forward strand.
CCGTCAAGCTCGTCAATGACAACGAGTTCGGCAACGGCGTGGCGATCTTCACGCGCGACGGCGGTGCCGCGCGGCAGTTCGAGTTCGACGTCGAGGCCGGCATGGTGGGCGTCAACGTGCCGATCCCGGTTCCGGTGGGGACCTTCTCCTTCGGCGGCTGGAAGAACTCGCTGTTTGGCGACACACACATGTACGGGCCGGAGAGCATCCGCTTCTACACCCGCGGCAAGGTAGTCACCACCCGCTGGCCGGACCCGTCCACCTCCGTGATCGACCTGGGCTTCCCCCAGGTCGACTGACCCGGCAACCCCCAACACAGCAACGCGGGGTCACTTCGCGCCCATCCCGGAGGGCGCGAAGTGACCCCGCGTTGCTAGTGGTGGGTGGGTGGATCAGCCCTTCATGATCTCCGCGCGCTGGGCCATGTAGTCCTCCATAGTGAGCTGGCCGTCGCTGTACCGCTGGTCCAGGTCCGCGAGCTTCCGCGCCCGGAAGCCTTGCGGCGCCGACGGCGGAGCAGGCACCGCCGGGCCCGACGGCTGCGGCGCGTCCTGCTGCTGGAACGGCTGGGGCTGCTTGCCCGGGTAGCCCGGGCTGTCCTCGTAGGGGACCGGGGGAGCGGGCTGCTGGGGAGCGCCCAGCTGGCCGAACGCCCCGAAATAGTCCCGCTGCGTCAAGCCGTCCCGCGGCTGCCTGTTCTGCGGGCCGGGGTAGTTGCCGGCGCCGTTTCCGGGAGTGTCGCCTGGGAACTGCCCGTACGGGCCCGGGAAGCCGCCGGGCATGCCCTGGTTCTGGTTCCGGCCGCGCACCGACTTCTTGTAGTAGCGCATCGCCATCGGGATCAGGAATGACAGAACGATGATCCAAAAGAACAGACTGTTCACGGTACCGGGCCTCTCAGGAAGTGTCTCTACAGCTTAACGCGCCCGCCCCGCCGGTCGTGCCCGGTTCCCCGTTCCCCGGTGCCCCGGGGCAGCGGCTGCGTCATCGGATGCGGTCGGCGGGCATCCCCAGGAAACTGCCGTACGACACCACCGCCCGGCTGATCCCGGGTTCCAGGTCCGCTTCCGCGGCGGGATCAGTCCGGGCCTGCAGGCGGATATCCAGTTCGCAGCGGCCGCGGGTGAAACGGTGCCGCCAGACTCCGGCCAGCCGGCCGTCCTGCAGGACCAGATGGGCCGGTTCGCCGGCCACCGGGGCAAACGGGGCTGCTCCGCCCAGGTAGTGCCGCGACGTGGAGTACCCCATCACGTATTCGTCGTAGCACTGGATCAGGTCGATCCGGGGCGGGCCGCCGGCTGCCGCGGTGCCGGCCGGCTCCGGCCTGAAATGGAATTCCACGCCGTCGATCCGTACGGTTTCGAGCGTCCCGGGAGTGCTGTCCAGCACCTGCCGCAGCCCTGCCCGGACGTCCGCCAGGGTCAGTCCCGACCAGTCCGCGCAGTCCTTCTCCGTGGCCGGGCCGCGGCTGGCGAAGTACCGCCGGACCAGCTCGGCCAGCGCGGCAGGCCGGTCCATCAGCCCGGCCGGTGCGGCGGGAACCCGCTCCTCAAAGAGCGCATAGCGCTGCTTCAGCGAACCTCCCGCGGTCCGCACCGGGCTGCCGCTGACCAGCACACCGCTCGCCTCGGCGAACATCACCCGGTAGGCCAGCCCCAGGCCCCCGGACGCCAGCCCGGCATTCCGCAGGGCTTCGGCGAGCTGTTCCCGGGTCTTATGGGCACCGCCGGCCACAACGGCGGCCAGCACCCGGTTGCTCTTCGCGCCTTCGGCGGGGTCGATCCCCGTCTTCCGGTACATTCCCGCGTTCCCCTGATGCAGCCGTGGTGCGGAGAGCGCCAGCAGCCAGCGCAGATCGTCCCGGTGCACAAAGTGCCACGTGGGCCTCAGGATGTGTGTTCGCAGGATGGTGCCGTCGGAGACCGCCTGTTCGATTGCCGCGGCAGAGGCACCCACAGAGCGCTGGGCCAGCGACCAGCGGGCGTAGGCGAACTCCTGGGACTGCACGGCCAGCAGGTTCTTCAGTGCGCCCTCCGCGGTCGCCGCGAAAGGCTCGCGCAGCCGCTGGCCGTGGAGCCGCAGCCGCACGACGTCGCCCGGGTCCATCCGGTCAGCCTGGACGCAGCTGCGGGGTCAGGAGCGCACCGGCTCTTCGGCGCCGGGCGGCCCCTCGCCCGAGCCCAGCGGCACCCCGGGGCCGAAGACCGGTCCCGGAAGCGGACGCTTGGCCGTGACGCCGTCGCCCGAGGACCGGTTCCGCAGCCGGCGGACCACCCAGGGAACGAAGTACTCCCGGGCCCAGACCAGATCACCGGACCGCGCCTGCCGCCAGCTGCGCTGCGGCAGGGGCTTGGGCGAGAGCGGTTCCAGCGTGTGCTCGACGTTGAGGGCATCCAGGACCATGGCCGCGATGGTGTGATGGCCCAGCGGCGAGAAGTGCAGGCGGTCCGCATCCCACATCTGCGGGTCATTCAGCTGCCGCAGGGACCACATGTCCGCAATGACGGCGTCGTGGCGGGCCGCGATGGTGCGGAGGTTCTCGTTGTAGATGGCCACCTTGCTCCGTACCCGGCCCAGCACGGAGGAACCGGTGTCGGGACCGTTGAAGAGGACCACCGTGGCGCCGGCCAGGGTGAGGATCTGCACCACCGAGTCCAGCTTCTCGGCCAGGGCATCCGGATCCCCGCCGGGGCGGATGAGATCGTTTCCGCCGGCGGACAGCGTCACAAGATCCGGCCGGAGCGACAGGCAATGCGCCAGCTGCTGGTCCACGATCTGCTGCAGGAGCCGGCCCCGGACTGCCAGGTTGGCGTAGGCGAAGTCCTGGTGGCCGCGGCTGAGCTCCTCCGCCACCCGGTCCGCCCAGCCCCGGTGGCCCCCAGGACTCGCCGGCTCGGGATCGCCAATGCCCTCCGTGAAGGAGTCCCCCATGGCCACGTAACGGGTCCAGGGGTGGGTGACGGCGTTGTCTGGAGAATTCTCCATGGCTTCGGTTTCGCTCACCTTCATATCCTGCACTCTTCCCGCAACGCTACGCCACCGTAAGTTGTTACCTCCGGGTAACTGTAAGAATGGAGCCATGACTCAAGCCGCTGCCTTCCCTGCCCCCGTTGTCCTATGGTCCAAGCCCGAGCAGGAGCGCGCCGGAAAGCCACTCCTGGTCCTGCTGCACGGCTACGGCGCCAACGAAACGGACCTCCTGAGCCTGGCGGATCTGCTGCCGCAGGAATTCACGGTGGCCTCGGTGCGCGCCCCGATGGTTTCCGGCGCAGGCTTCACCTGGTTCCCGCTGACAGCCTCGGTCGACTACACCCTCGACTCCGTCAAGAACGCCGCCTCATATGTGGAGGGCTGGCTCGACACGGTCAGGCCGAACCACCCGTCCGTGACGCTGCTCGGCTTTTCGATGGGGATGGCCCTGGCTACCACGCTGCTGCGGCGGCGGCCGGCGGACTATGCCGCCGTCGTCGGTCTCTCGGGTTTTGCGGTCGACGCCGTCGGTGACCCAGATTTCCGCGACGCCGAACTGGCCGAACTGGAGGAAACGGTGCCGATGTTCTGGGGCCGCGACCAGCAGGATCCGGTGATCACGCCGGACAAGGTCGAGTACACGATGGGCTGGGCCCGGAAGCACGTGAAGCTCACCAAGGTGCTCTACACCGGCATGTGGCACGGCATCAACCAGCAGGAAATCGGGCACGTCTCGGAGTTCCTCACCCACGAGGTGCTGAACAAATAGGCCCACGACGCCGGGCGGCCATCCGCCCGGCGCGCCGGGACGCAGTCAGGCCCCGGCGGGCGTGCTGATCCGCACGGTACGGCCGTTCACGGTGACGGTGTCGCCGTGGTGGAGCTGGCGGCCGCGGCGCTCGTCGATCTCACCGTTGACCTTGACGAGGCCGCCCTTGATCAGTTCCGCTGCCTCCACCCCGTCCTCGACCAGGCTGGCGAGCTTCAGCAGCTGACCGAGCCGGATCATGTCGTCGCGGATGGGGACCTCTTCAATTTCCGGGTTGCTCATACCAGTAATGATGCCTGACGTAAGGTGGCAGCAATGACGCACAAGCCCCGGCTTCCGTTCCTCGCGGGGCTGCCCCTCGCCGTGGCCGCAGGGCTGCTGATGCCGGTGCAGGGCAGGATCAACGGCGCGCTGGGGGTGGCGCTCGCGGATGGAATCGCCGCCGCGGTGGTGAGTTTCACCACAGGACTGGTGCTGATGGTGGTGATTTCGCTGGCGCTGCCCCGAGGCCGGTCCGGGCTGCGGCAGATCCTGCCGGCCGTCCGGGAACGCCGCTTCCCGCCCTACTACGTGCTCGCCGGCTGCATCGGCGGGTTCTTCGTCTTTGCACAGTCGTTCACGGTGGGCCTGCTGGGTGTGGCCCTGTTTACCGTTGCCACCGTGACGGGACAGACCCTCAGCGGATTGTTCGTGGACCGGCTGGGGATCGGCCCGGCCGGACGGAGATCCATCACCGGCATCCGGGTGATCGGCAGCATCCTGACCGTCGCCGCCGTCGCCTGGGCGGTATCGCCGCGCCTCTCCGCCGGCGGTTCGGCCCCGGCGGAGCTCCTGGTTCCGGTGCTCCTCCCGCTGCTGGCCGGCTTCCTGATGAGCTTCCAGCAGGCCATGAATGGTACCGCCGCCGTGCACTACGGCACACCCATCGCCGCAACCCTGATGAACTTCGTCGCCGGTGCGGTCATGCTCTGGGCCGCCTGGCTGGTCAGGGTCGCCGTCGCGGGACCCGGCAACCCGCTGCCGGCGGAGTGGTGGTACTACCTTGGCGGGCCCATGGGCTGTGTCTTCATCGGCGTCGGAGCGCTGCTGGTCCGCAGCCTGGGCGTCCTGGTAACGGGACTCGGCATGATCGCGGGCCAGCTGCTGGGCTCACTGGGGCTGGACGTGGTGTTCCCGGTCCCCGGTACCGTGGTGGCGCTGCCCACTGTGCTCGGGACACTGCTGACCCTGGCCGCGATTGTGCTCGCGAGCCTGCCCTGGCCCAGGGGCGCCCTGGGACGGGGCCGCTGAAGCAGCACCGGAAGCCGGCAGGCCGGTAGGCTAGGAGGCGCACTTCCTGCACCGCCCCAATGAGCCGCGGCTTTTTGCCGTGTGCGTGCAGTTTATTTGTGTTTAAGTCTTGCGTATTGGCAGTGCCCCGTCCGGCAACCAGCCGGTGTTCCGGGGCTGAGACCGCGGACCGCACCCAGCGGCCCTGTAGAAAGTGGAGTTAGTTCCCATGGCAGCAAAATCCGTCCTCGACCAGATCATTTCCCTCGCCAAGCGCAGGGGTTTCGTATTCCAGGCCGGTGAAATCTATGGCGGCTCGCGTTCTGCCTGGGACTACGGGCCCCTTGGGGCCGAACTCAAGGAAAACATCAAGCGCCAGTGGTGGCAGTCCGTCGTCCGCGGCCGTGACGACGTCGTCGGCCTGGACTCCTCCGTTATCCTGCCCCGCCAGGTCTGGGAAGCGTCAGGCCACGTCGACGTGTTCTCCGACCCGCTCGTCGAGTGCCTCTCCTGCCACAAGCGCTACCGCGCGGACCACCTCGAGGAAGAATACGAGGAGAAGAAGGGCCGTCCCGCCGAGAACGGCCTCAAGGACATCGCCTGTGCGAACTGCGGCACGCGCGGCGAATGGACCGAACCCCAGGAATTCTCCGGCCTGCTCAAGACCTACCTCGGCCCGGTGGCCAGCGACGAGGGCCTGCACTACCTGCGGCCGGAAACGGCCCAGGGCATCTTCGTCAACTTCAGCAACGTGCTCACCACCTCCCGCAAGAAGCCCCCGTTCGGCATCGGCCAGATCGGCAAGTCCTTCCGCAACGAGATCACCCCGGGCAACTTCATCTTCCGCACCCGCGAGTTCGAGCAGATGGAAATGGAATTCTTCGTCGAACCCGGCACCGACGAGCAGTGGCACCAGTACTGGATGAAGGAACGGATGTCCTGGTACACCGGCCTGGGCATCCGGGAAGACAACCTCCGCTTCTTCGAGCACCCTCTGGACAAGCTCAGCCACTACTCCAAGGGCACCACGGACATCGAATACCGGTTCGGCTTCCACGGCTCGGAGTGGGGCGAGCTCGAGGGCATCGCCAACCGAACGGACTTCGACCTGTCCACCCACGCCAAGGCCTCGGGCCAGGACCTGAGCTACTTCAACCAGGCCACCAACGAGCGCTACACCCCGTACGTGATCGAGCCCGCCGCCGGCCTGACCCGCTCCTTCATGGCCTTCATGATCGACGCGTACACCGAGGACGAGGCCCCCAACGCCAAGGGCGGCGTGGACATCCGTACCGTGCTCAAGCTTGATCCGCGCCTGGCGCCGGTCAAGGCAGCCGTGCTGCCGCTGAGCCGCAACGAGGACCTGTCGCCGAAGGCCAAGGACCTCGCCGCCCAGCTGCGCAAGAGCTGGAACATCGAGTTCGACGACGCCGGCGCCATCGGCCGCCGCTACCGCCGCCAGGACGAAATCGGCACCCCGTTCTGCATCACCGTGGACTTCGAGACGCTGGACGACCAGGCCGTCACGATCCGCGAACGCGACACCATGAGCCAGGACCGCGTGTCCCTGGACAAGGTGGAGGGTTACCTGGCCGCACGGCTGATCGGCGCCTGATCGTGGCGATTGCATACCGTGAATGGCGCGACGGCGATGATCTCGCCCTGCTTGAAATCTGGGGCGGGCCCGAAACCGAGCAGGCCCGGCAGTTCCGCGGCACGCTGGCCCCCTCGGGCAACGCGCCGTGGCGCCGGTGCATCGTGGCCGAGGACGTCGTCGACGGCGTGGCCATCCCGGTCGCGGCGGGTGTGATCCATGAGGCGTCGCTGCACCCGCAGCGGCTCTGGGCCTACATCGAGGTCGACCGGCAGCACCGCCGCACCGGCGTCGGCTCCACGCTGCTGACCATGCTGCGGCATGAGGCGGCGCAGTCGCCGTCGGGTGTCTCCCGGCTGCGGACCAAGGTGGAGCCAGGCACTCCCGGCGCGGCTTTCGCCGAGGCGGCGGGCCTGGCCCCGATCCAGCGCTCCCGCCTGGTCGTTGTCGAGCCGGGGGCGCTCAAGCTGCCCGTCTTCGGCGACGGTTCGGAAGCTGCCGCCTCCGAGCAGGTCGAGGACCTTGCCACCGGCTCGGTGGAACTCAGCGACGTCGTGGGCCGCTATTACACGGCCGTGCACTCCTGGGACAGCCCCGGTGAGCTCAGCATCGCCACGGTCCAGCGTTTGTTCCTGGACGAACTTAGCGGAGCCCACGGCGCGATTGTGCTGCGGGCGCCCAAAGCCAGCGCCTTCGGCCAGGGCGTGCCGGCCAGCAAGAAGGGCCAGCTCCAGGCCTTCGCCATCAGCTACGCCGGGCTTGCCCCCGCGCCCAGCCCCGCGGGGGACAAGGCTGCAGGGGAGGACACGGCCACCTCCGGCCAGCCCACCGACGTGTTCGTGGGCCACGAGCCCCAACTCGCGGCGGACGAAGCCCGGGCCGCCGTCCGGGATCTGCTGGCGCTGATTGCGTTCCAGCATCCCGTGGTGCTGGAACTGGACGACTCGATGGAGGCGCTGTGCGCCGTCGTCGACCCCCTGCTGGAGAGCGGACGGGCCCGCCGCCAGGGCGCCGAGACCCTGGTCGTCTCCGACCCGGCCTAGGCACCTGTAAACGCCGCCGGCCCGCAGTAGTCCACTACTGCGGGCCGGCGGCGTTTAAGGCTGGCCGCGGGCTACTGGCCGGGCGCTTCTCAGCGCCCGCCGGCCTGCTGTCCGCCTGGCTGTCGCCCGCCTGGCCGGCGGGGCGGCAGGGGCAGGAAGCCCGAGGTGGATTCCACATACTCCTGATAGCCGGGGCGGGCGGACATGGCCTTCTCGGCGAGCGGCTTGCCCGACTTGCCGGCGAGCAGCCAGATCATCAGGACCGGGGAAAGGACCGTCAGCACCCCGGGCCAGGAATCGGCCGCGATAAGGAAAAGCCCGGTCCAGACGGCCGCGTCGCCGAAGTAGTTCGGGTGGCGGGTATAGCGCCAGAGCCCGGTGTTGAGCACGGTGCCGCGCCTGGCCGGATCGGCCTTGAACTGCCCCAGCTGCCAGTCGCCGACGGTTTCGAAGACGAAGCCGACGATCCAGAGCAGCACGCCCGGCCAGGCCAGCCAGCCGACACTTCCGGTGCTGAACATCCCCACCTGGACTGTGAGCGAGACGAAGAACAGGATCACGCCCTGCGGCAGGTAGACCTTGCGCAGGGCGTACACGTTCCGCGACCCGGGGGCGGATGAGAGCATGTCCACGTACCGCGGATCCTCGTGGCCGCCGCGGGACCGGAGACCGATATGGAGGGCCAGCCGGATGCCCCAGACCGCCACGAGCCCCAGCAGCAACAGCCTGCGGCCGTCGTCGCCGTGTCCGGCCGAGAGCAGCCAGGAGATGGCGGCCACGACGACGAAGCCGAGGCCCCAGACGGTGTCGATGACCGAGTGGCGGCTCTGGCGGACGGCAACGGCAAAGGTCAACGCCAGCAGCACCATGAGGCCCGCGACCACCCACGGCAGGCTGGCCAGGAAGGCATTGAGTGGAAACGCCGGCATTACAGCACCACCGGGAGGCCGGCGCCGGAGGAGGGAACGAGGCTGCGGAACGTGTCCGGACTGCCCCGGAGTTCCCGCCCTGTGCTGCGGGCGAAGGCCTCGAGGATGAATCCGTTGGCCAGAGAGTTCCACAGGCCCACGCGGCGGACCATGAAGTGTCCGGCCCCCTTGAGCGCGACGTACTCCACGGACTCCGCGACACCGTGCGCCCGGCGGGCGTAGGCGAGCGAGTTCGCGGGGCTGGTCCAGCGGTCCCCGGTGCCATGGACAATCAGGATCCGTCGACCGGCCAGGGGTTTCACCGGGGTCTTGGCATCGAGCCAGGGCGCGAGGGCGACGACGGCCTGCACCTCGGGATGGTCCGCGACGCAGAGTGCAGTCAGGCCGCCCATCGAGTGGCCAAGGAGAAAAATAGGGACCCCCGGGTGTTCGCGGCTGATGTGGGAGAGCGCCCAACGGGCGTCCTGCACGGGGGACATGTCCTTACCGTTCCAGCCGCGGTACCGGTTCCGGAGCGTCCAGACGGCCAGCCCGTCGGGTCCGCCGACACTGCGGAGGGCACGGGCGAAGGGCAGCATCCGCGCGGGACTCAGGTGCCCGCCGCGGACGGCTTCGTAACTGTTGGAGCGTCCGCCGTGCAGGACCAGGACCACGCCCCGGGTTACCCCGCTGGCCCCGGCAATGCTCAAGACAGCCATGGCGTCCGCGCCGGGACCCGCCGGCTGAGGTTCGCGGTCGTCGATCTTGCGTATGGCCACTGGCGTATCCTCCACATCTTGTCCGTCAATTCCAACATAGGGCGCAGTGCCCGCAGTGAACATTCGGAGCGGCGGGCCCGAAAGATTGGGGGCGGATGGCAGGCGTGTACCGACGGCGCCGCCCGGATCCTCTTGACGGGGCAAGGGCGGAGGAGTAAGCCTGTGCTCGTAAACCTCCGGGCGCCATGCCGGCTGGGAGCGCAGTTCACCGTCCGGGTCGGAAACCACGACGAAATCGACGGTACAGAAAATGAACGGAATCAGCTTCGATAGCCTGCGCGAGCAGGTCCGCGGGCGGGTCATCACCCCTGGCGATGCGGACTACGACGAGGCGCGGGCCGTGCAGAACGGCATGATTGACAAGCGGCCGGCAGCGGTGGTCCGCGTGTCCCAGGTGGCGGACGTCATGGCCGCAGTCAACTTCGCCCGGGACAACTCCCTGGCCCTCGCCGTCCGGGGCGGGGGCCACAGCGGGCCGGGCTTTGGCACTGCGGACGACGCGCTGGTCATCGACTTCGCCAACACCAGAGGGGTCCGGGTCGATCCGGCCAACAACACGGCGAGGACCGAGGCGGGCGCAACCTGGGCCGACTTCAACCACGCCACGCACGCTTTCGGGCTGGCGACCACCGGCGGAATCGTCGGTTCAACCGGCGTCTCAGGCCTGACCCTTGGCGGGGGCATCGGCTATCTGGACCGGAAGTACGGGCTCAGCTGCGACAACCTGCTCTCGGCCGACGTCGTCACCGCGGACGGGAAGTTCCTCACGGCCAGCGAAAAAGAGAACGACGACCTCTTCTGGGCGCTGCGGGGCGGCGGCGGGAACTTCGGCGTCGTGACCTCGCTGGAATTCCGCCTGCATCCGGTGGACATGGTCCATGCCGGCATCGTCATCTATCCGGTGGAGCACGCCGAAACCGTTGCGAAGTTCTACCGTGAGCACCTGGCTTCAGCCCCCGAAGAGCTGGGCGCTTTCCTCGCCTTCCACCAGGGGCCGCCGGTTCCCTTCCTTCCGGAAGAGTGGCACGGGAAACCGGTCTGCGTTGTGGTCGGCATGTGGACCGGCGACCCGGCCGAAGGGCCGGCCCGCTGGCAGCCGTTCCTCGACGTCGCTCCGGTGGTGGGGTCCATGGTGGGGCCGATGCCCTATCCGGCCTTGAACTCGGCCTTCGACGGACTGTACCCCAAGGGGCTGTTGGCGTACTGGAAGGCGGCCTTCCTTCCCGAACTCAGCGACGGAGCGATCAACGCCCACCTGGACTTCGGAAGCCGGGTGCCCAGCGTCCAGACCGCGGTGCACATCTACCCGATCGACGGAGCGGTGCACCGGGTGGGCGTAAAGGACACAGCCTTCCCCAACCGGAACGCCAAGTTCTCCCCGGTCATCGCCTGCCATTGGGAGGACCCCGGGGACACCGAAGCGAACATCGCCTGGGTGCGGGATTACGCGGCGGCGCTGCAGCCCTACTCGGAGGCTGCGGGCTACATCAACTTCATGGATGGTGACGACCGGTCCCGGGTCGCGGAGAACTATGGGCCAAACTACGACCGCCTGAGCGGGATCAAAGCCAAGTACGATCCACAGAACCTCTTCCACGTGAACCAGAACATCACCCCGGTCTGACTGGACGAGCGTGGTCGGGACGGGCACCGGGGGCACCGGGGCCCGTCCCGGCGTCGTGCATCATACCGGCGCCTGCTGTCGCCTGCCGGGTCATAACGGCTCCACAAAACGCCGTAAAGTCTTCGGCATGAGGTTGAACTGCTGATGGGCGCCGGACATTCACACACCCCGCAAGGACACGCGGATCCGACGCCCCAGGCGCTCGCGGCGCGCAAGAAGGCCAATCTCATCCTGGCTGCCATCCTGATCCCGCTGACGCTGCTGACCCTCGTGGCCATGGCCCTGCTGTGGCCTTCGGGCAGCAAGGAGGGGATCACGCTCGCCAGCCCCTACGCGGCCGCGCCCGGAGTCACGTTCGACACCGGGAAGATCCAGCGTGTGGTCACCGGAAGCTGCATGGACGCCGTCCCGCAGACCGGGGCAGATGCGGCACCGCAACAAGGATCGGAGTGCATCTTTGCGTTCACGGATCCGGACAAGGGCGGCAGCCCGGTCAAGGTGGTCATCAACCCCGACGTCGCCAAATCCCATGGCGTGAAGGTCGGCGACAACATCCGCTACCTGAACCTCTCCAAGGTCCAGGGCGCCGAATCCCAGGGCACGCCGGCGTATGTTTTCGTCGACTTTGTCCGGACCCTGCCAATCACCTTCCTGGCCGTGCTCTACGCCGTCGTGGTGATCGCCGTGGCGCGCTGGCGCGGGCTGCGGGCGCTGATCGGACTCGTGGGGGCCTACGGCGTGCTGGTGGCCTTTATGCTGCCGGGGCTGGTGGAGGGCAAGCCGCCGCTGCTGCTGGCACTGGTCGGGTCCACCGTGATCATGATCGGCGTGCTGTACTTCGCCCACGGATTTTCTGCCCGGACCTCGACGGCGCTGCTCGGCACCATGTTCGGTCTCGCGATTACCGCGCTGCTGGCAGCCTGGGCCACCGACGCCGCCAACCTCGCCGGCGTCGGCAGCCACGACTCCGCCACCCTCGCGAACATCTCCGACAACATCTCCATCTCCGGCATCATCCTGTGCGGCCTGATCATCTCCGGCCTGGGCGTGCTTAACGACGTCACCATTACACAGTCCTCGGCGGTCTGGGAACTCTGGGAACTGGCCCCGGAAACGTCCGCCCGCCAGCTTTTCACCTCCGCCATGCGGATCGGCCGGGACCACATCGCCTCCACCGTGTACACCATCGCATTCGCCTACGCCGGTGCGGCCCTGCCGGTGTTGATCCTGGTGATGCTCTATGAGCGGCCGCTCGGTGATGCCCTCACCAGCGCCGAGCTCTCCGAGGAAGTGATCCGCACCCTCGTTGGCTCCGTCGGGCTGGTCCTGGCGATCCCGGTCACCACCCTCATCGCGGTGCTGGTGGTCAAGGCAACGGGCCTGAAGGCAGCCGGAACCAGGCCCGCCGGGATGGGGTCCGCCGACGCCGCGCCACGGCTGGAGGACGACGCCGCCGGCCCCGCCGATGCCGACAGGGACGCGCCGTCCGGGCGCCGCGGGCGCCGCGCCGCCGTACGGGCCTGACGCGGGGTTTCCACATAGCAGGCGCGGATCGGGCCGATTTGCCCGGCTTTGAGACAATAAACGGGTGACTGTTGTAGCTACCCCTCCCGCGCCCAAGCTGGAACTCCCGCCCCTGAAGCTCGGCCCCCTGACGGTGGACACGCCGGTGATCCTCGCTCCCATGGCGGGCATCACGAACTCCGCGTTCCGCAGGCTCTGCCGTGAATACGGTGGCGGCCTGTACGTCGCGGAGATGGTCACGTCCCGCGCCCTCGTGGAGCGCACGCCGGAATCACTGCGGATCATCGCGCACGACGACGATGAGAAGGTCCGGTCCGTCCAGCTCTACGGTGTGGACCCCGTCACTGTCGGCCAGGCCGTACGGATGCTCGTCGAGGAAGACCGCGCGGACCATATCGACCTCAACTTCGGCTGCCCGGTGCCCAAGGTGACCCGGCGGGGCGGCGGTTCGGCGCTGCCCTGGAAGACCGACCTGTTCACCTCGATTGTCCGGACCGCGGTCAAGGAAGCCTCCAACGGCAACATCCCGCTGACCATCAAGATGCGCAAGGGGATTGACGAGGACCACCTCACCTACCTCGACGCCGGCCGGATCGCCCGCGATTCCGGGGTCGCCGCCGTCGCCCTCCATGGCCGCACCACGGCGCAGTTCTACTCGGGCCAGGCCGACTGGTCCGCGATCGCGCGGCTGCGCGAAGCCCTCCCCGACATCCCGGTCCTCGGCAACGGGGACATCTGGTCCGCCGAGGACGCCATCCGCATGGTCCGCGAGACCGGGGTGGATGGTGTTGTGGTGGGCCGCGGCTGCCAGGGCCGCCCGTGGCTGTTCGGCGACCTCATGGCGGCCTTCGAAGGCAGCCATGAGCGGCACACGCCGGACCTGCGGAAGGTCGCGGAGAGCGTCTACCGCCACGCCGAACTGATGGTCGAAACCTTCGGCGACGAGGGCAAGGCCCTGCGGGAGATCCGAAAGCACATGGCCTGGTACTTCAAGGGCTATGTGGTCGGCAGCGAACTGCGCACCAAGCTGGCGATGGTGACGAGCCTCGAGGTGCTCCGCGGCACCCTGGACCAGCTGGACCTGGATTCGCCCTACCCCGGGGGCGACGCCGAAGGCCCCCGCGGCCGCGCGGGCTCGCCGAAGAAGGTGGCCCTGCCCAAGGATTGGCTGCAGGACCGCACCATGGACGCCGAGCAGGCGCGCGAGATCTGCCACGCGGAACTGGACGTGTCCGGTGGCTGAAACCAGGACCACCGCCCCCGTGCTGGACGGGTATGTGGGCCGCGACACTGCCCGTTGGGTGGAGGAGCCGCCCAAGTCCACCTACCGCTCCGACTTCGAACGCGACCGCGCCCGGGTGCTGCACTCCTCGGCGCTGCGCAGGCTCGGCGCCAAAACCCAGGTCGTGGCGCCGGACACCGACGACTTCGTCCGCACGCGCCTCACCCACAGCCTCGAGGTGGCACAGGTGGGCCGCGAGCTGGGCCGTGCCCTGGGCTGCGACCCCGACGTCGTGGACACCGCCTGCCTCAGCCACGACCTCGGCCACCCGCCCTTCGGGCACAACGGCGAATCGGCCCTGAATGAAGTCGCCCACGCGATCGGAGGCTTCGAGGGAAACGCCCAGACCCTGCGCCTGCTGACCCGGCTCGAGCCCAAGGTCCTTGCCCCCGACGGGCGTCCCGCCGGGCTCAACCTCACCCGGGCCAGCCTCGACGCCGCCGCGAAGTACCCGTGGTCGGCCGAGAACGCCCCCATCATCCACGGCGAGCGGACCAGCAAGTTCGGCGCCTACGAGGATGACCTGCCGATCTTCAACTGGATCCGCGAGAACGCGCCGGGGCGGCGCTCCTGCCTCGAAGCGCAGGTCATGGACCTCGCCGATGACATCTCGTACTCCGTGCACGACGTCGAGGACGCGATCGTCGCCGGGCACTTCCAGCTCCGCTGGATGGACAATCCGGACCACCGTGCCCGCGTGGTCGGTTATGCCAAGCAGTGGTATCTGCCGCACAACGACCCTGCCGCGATCGACGCTGCGCTCGCCCGGCTGGAAGCCACCAGCGTGTGGGTCCGCGAGGCCGACGGCAGCCGCAAATCGATGGCAGCACTCAAGGACATGACCAGCCAGCTGATCGGCCGGTTCTGCCAGAGTGCGCTGGCGTCCACCCGCGCGGTGTACGGCCCGGAGAATCTGACCCGCTACAACGCCGAACTGATCGTTCCGGACGAGACCGTGATGGAAATCGCCGTGATGAAGGGCCTGGCCACCACCTTCGTGATGACCACGGAGCACCGGCAACCCATCTACGAACGCCAGCGCGAGGTCCTGCACGCCCTCGTCACAGCCCTGAGCGCCACCGGGGACCGCCACCTGGAGCCGATGTTCGCGGCCGACTGGCGCGACGCGGAGGACGATGGCGCGCGGCTGCGCGTTGTGATCGACCAGGTCGCGTCGCTGACCGACGGCTCCGCCCTGGCCATGTACGAGCGGCTCGTGGGCAGCCTTCCATCGCTGTGGTGACGGGCGCGGTGACCTTGCCCGCAGTGTGCTGTTTTGCGCCTGTCCTGTCGGGGCGCGGTACTAGGATGGCACTGTGGCTGGCCTGATCAAACGCGAAGATATCGACGAAGTACGCCAGCGCACGGACATCAAGGAAGTCGTCGACGGCTACGTGACCCTCAAGGTCGCCGGACTGGGCTCCTACAAAGGTCTGTGCCCTTTCCATGACGAGCGTTCGCCCTCGTTCACCGTCCGGCCCCAGGTGGGCCGGTACCACTGCTTCGGCTGCGGCGAGGACGGCGACGTCATCTCCTTCGTGCAAAAACTGGACCACACCTCGTTCCACGAGGCCGTGGAAAAACTGGCCGCCCGGATCGGCTTCGAGCTCCGGTACGAGGACGGCGGCTCCGGCCCGAACCGCGAGGAGGTCGGCCGGCGGCAGCGCCTGCTCGACGCGCACAAAATCGCGGACGAGTTCTTCCGCGCCCAGCTGCTCACCCCGGGGGCCACCGAAGGCCGAAACTTCCTGCACGACCGCGGCTTCGACCGCGCCGCCGCCGATCAGTTCGGCGTCGGCTACGCCCCGCAGGGCTGGGACTCGCTGCTCAAGCACCTCCGCGGGAGGGGCTACACGGATCCCGAGCTCAAGCTGACCGGGATGTTTTCTGAAGGCGGCCGGGGAATCTACGACCGATTCCGCGGCCGGCTGATCTGGCCGATCCGCGACATCGCCGGGGACACGATCGGATTCGGTGCCCGCAAGCTCTACGAGGACGACCAGGGCCCCAAATACCTGAACACCCCCGAGACGGCGCTGTACAAGAAGTCGCAGGTCCTATACGGGATCGACCTCGCCAAGCGCAACATCGCCAAGGACCGGCAGCTCGTCGTCGTGGAGGGCTACACCGACGTGATGGCCTGCCACCTCGCCGGGATCCCGACGGCGGTCGCCACCTGCGGCACGGCCTTTGGCACCGAGCACATCAAGATTGCCCGCCGCCTGCTCTCCGACGACGGCAGCGGCGGCGAGGTCATCTTCACCTTCGACGGCGACGCCGCCGGCCAGAAGGCTGCCCTCCGCGCCTTCGAGGAGGACCAGCGCTTCGTCGCGCAGACATACGTGGCCGTGGAGCCCAACGGGGCAGATCCCTGCGAGCTGCGCCAGTCCAAGGGCGATGCCGCCGTCCGGGACCTGATCAGCTCCCGGCGCCCGCTGTTCGAGTTCGCCATCCGGGCCGCGCTGAAACGGCACGATCTGGACACCGTTGAGGGCCGGATCGCCGCCTTGCGGGAATCCGCCCCGGTCGTCGCCCAGATCCGCGACGCCGGCATCCGTCCCGGCTACGCCCGCGAACTGTCCGGCTGGCTGGGGATGCCGGTCGAGGAAGTCAGCCGCGCGGTCGGTGCAGCCGCCAAACGTGCGGCCCAGTCGCCGTCGGGCGCGCCCGGTTCCGGCCAACACCAGGTGCAGGGCAACGGCCCGGGCCGCGTCCCGGGCGCAGGATACGCGGCGCGGACCGGCGGGGGAACCGCCCCGGGAGTTGCACCCTTGCCGCCGTCGGCAGGGCTGCTGTCCTTCAACCGGCCCGACCCGCGCGACCCGGTGGCCGCGATGGAACGGCAGGCGCTCGAGGTTGCCCTGCAGCAGCCAGCGATGCTCGAAGGTGAGACCTGGCAGCGATTCTCCGAAGCGAGGTTCTCGACGCCGGCGTACCTGGCCGTCCACGAGGCCATCCGCGCCACCGGACTGGCGTTTGCGGGAGACCCGGTGCGCTGGGTGGAGCAGCTGCTGCAGGAGGTTCCCGAGCCGCTGCGCCCGCTCGTGTCCGAGCTCGCGGTTGTGCCGCTGCCGGCCAACACCGCCGACGGTGTGCTGCGCTACTGCCGGGACATTCTGGCGCGGCTTTTCGAGCTGCAGATCACCCGGGTCAAGGCTGAAAAAATGGGACAGTTGCAGCGCCTGGACGCGTCTGCCGTCCCGGAGGAGTTCCAGCGGCTGAACCGCGAGCTGATGCAGCTGGAAATGCAGCGGCGGTCCCTGCGCTCGGAGGCCTGACGGGCAGGCCGGGTGGTCCGGCACTGGTTGTCCTGTCTTGTCCCGGTTGTCCCGTCAGGGGCCGGCCGGGGGGCCAATTTCACTTCCCGGCCGGGTGTTTGTTAGGCTTATATCCGCTTCATTCCTCCTTAGCTCAATTGGCAGAGCATTCGACTGTTAATCGAAGGGTTGCTGGTTCAAGTCCAGCAGGAGGAGCGCGCAGTCCCCGTTCCGGGTCACCGGGACGGGGACTTTTTTATACCCATGCGGGGTATAGCTGGGATTCGAGGGGCGGGTGACGGGCCGATTTCCTAAGCGGGGAAACCTTTGCTAATGTCATACCTGCTTCATTCCTCCTTAGCTCAATTGGCAGAGCATTCGACTGTTAATCGAAGGGTTGCTGGTTCAAGTCCAGCAGGAGGAGCGGACAGGTCCCGCACCCGGTGATGAACCCGGTGCGGGACCTTTTTTATGCCCTCTTACGGCGTCTCATCAACTTTTCAAACGAAGTACATCTCCACCTGCAGGAACCGCTCGGCCTCCGCCACGGCTGCCTGGAAGGCTTCACGTTCGGTGGGGGACTTACGGGGTTCGCGCGGGTGCCACTCGTGCGGGGCGGAGTGGACCTGGGTGAAGCCGCCGCCGGGCGGGGCATAGAAGATGCCGAAGCGCTGCACGGGCCACTCGGGGGATGATTCCGGGGCGACGAGCAGGGCCGAGTCTGTGGCCGCGTTGTACCACTGGGCAATCGGGCGCCGGCGGTCCTCGGTAAACAGGCCGGCCGCGAAAAGTGCCGCCGACTGCTGGCTGGTCTGGCTGCACAGGCGGTCCCACCACAGGGGCAGGATACCGGCGTCAGACCGCTGCCACGTGGCCGGGAGGGGTGGGTGATCCTTCCAGTGCGGCACAACTACAACTTTATCGCCCGTGGTGGGACGGGAACAGGGTCAGCGGCCGGCAGCGCCCCCGGGGTGCGCCGCACCCTTCCCGCCCTGCCGGGGGGACATACCCCCCGTTCGGGTTGGCGCGTGGACCTGGTGCCACTATGCCCGGTCCTGGCTGCGGGGGCTGGGCATGTCCTCCCGGGTGCGCCGCATGCTTCCCGCCCTGCCGCGGGGACATGCCCCCTGTTCGGGTTGGCGCGTGGACCTGGTGCCACTATGCCCGGTCCTGGCCCGGGGGCTGGGCATGTCCCCCCGGGAAGACTGGGCATGTCCCCAAGGGGAGGGCCGTGCGGGAGGCGGGCTACTGGATCGGCGGCACCGTGCGGGGCCTGACGACCAGCCACAGGGCAGCCGCGGCCAGGAAAATGCACACGGCCTGGACCGCGCCCATCGGGGTGGCGGAACCGACGCCGAACCAGCCCACCACCGGGGAGATGAGGCCGGCCATCAAGAACGTGGCCGCGCCGAGCAGGGAAGCGGCGGTGCCGGCCTGCGCGCCGTGCTTGGCCAGCGCCAGCACCTGGACGCAGGGGAACGTGAGGCCCGCCCCGAGGATGTAGAACCACAGCGGCACCAGCACGCCCCACAGCCCGAAGCCCAGCTGGTCGAAAATCACGATCAGCACGGCCATGAGGAACATCCACGCAGTGGAGCAGGCCAGGATCCATTGCGGCGGGATCCGGTGGACGAGCCGTGAGCTCGTCTGCACCCCCGCGACAATGCCCAGGGAATTCACCCCGAAGAGGAGGCCGTATTGCTGCGGACTGAAGCCGTAGACATCCTGGAACAAGAACGGCGATGCAGAAAGGTAGGTGAACAGTCCGGCGAAGTTCATCCCGCCCACCAGCAGCAGGCCAACGAAGATCCGGTCCCGGAACAGGACGCCGTATCGCTGGCGGGTGGTCAGCCCGGTTTTCCCACGGAGATTTCGGGGCAGCGTCTCTCGCACCACGAACACCGCGGCGATGAGGACGCACGTCCCGTAGCCGGCCAGGAAGAAGAAGATCCCCGGCCACGGCATGAACAGCAACAGCTGCGAACCGATCACCGGAGCGAGGATGGGCGCCAGGCCGTTGACCAGGGCCATCCGGGAGAACATCCGCACCATAGCGAAACCGCTGAACAGGTCCCGCACCATGGCCATGGCCACCACGCTGCCTCCCGCGGCGCCGATTCCCATCAGCACCCGGAAGAAGCCCAGCGTCGCGATGTCGGTCGACAGCGCCGCCCCGAGGGAGGCCACGATGTGCACCGCCGTCGCCAGGATCAGCGGCATCCGCCGGCCGAATTTGTCACTGAGCGGGCCCACCACCAGCTGGCCCAGCGCAAAGCCGATCGTGGTGCCCGTCAGTGTCAGCTGCACGGCCGCCTCCGAGACGCCCAGGCTTTCTTCCAGCGCCGGGAAGGCCGGAAGGTACAGGTCCACGGTGAAGGGTCCCAGGGCCGTCAGGGCGCCCAGCAGCAGAATGTAGAGGAGCCTCCTGCGCCGGCTCAGGGAATCGCCGGGATTGATTGGTGTCGTCACAGAGGTCCATCCTAGGGCTCACATCAAGCCAGCCGTGTGTGCGCCGAGGAGCGCGCCACAGCGCGCCACAGCGCGCCACAGCCCGCCACCGGCGCCGCCGCGGAGCCTGAATGGTAGTTTTGACACCGGGGTGTGCGTGAGGCTGCGCAGACCGGCAAGCCCGCGGAAGCGGAATCACAGATGTAACCAGTTAGGCGGGACCGATGAGCGGACGTCACAGCGGCGGGACAAGCGGGGGGCTGCGCATTGCCGCGCTGCCCAGGACCCTGAAACTGATCGTCAAACTCGCCCCGCGGCAGCTCAGCGACGAGATTGCCCTCGCCAAGGTCGAGATCAAGCGCAAGGGCATGGAAGTCGGCGTTGCCGCCGCCTTTCTCGGCGTCGCGCTCGCCTTCGTGGCCTTCCTGGTCGTCGGCCTCATCGTCGCCGCCATCATGGGCCTCGCGACCATCATGCCCGCCTGGCTCGCGGCCCTGCTGGTCAGCGGAGTCTTCCTGCTGATCGCCCTGATCGGCGGCCTGCTGGGCGTCGGCAAGTTCAAGAAGGCCATGCCGCTGGTTCCGGAAGACACCATCCGCGGCCTCAAGTACGACCTTGGCATCGCCAAGGAGGGCTCCGCCTTCGATCCCGCCGTGCTGGATCCTGACTCCGAGCAGTACAAGGCCGCCAAGGCCGCCAAGGCAGAGGCCGCCGCGAAGGCCAAAGCCGAGAAGGAAGCCAAGAAGGCCGCCGAGCCGGACTTCGGTCCGCCGCCCACCGAAGCTGAACTGCGACGCCGGCTGGACGAGCGCCGCACCCACCTCACCGGTGTCCGCGATGAACTCGACGAGGAGCTGGACGTCAAGACCCAGGCGCAGACCCTGCTGGCTGCAGCCCAGGTCAAGCTGCAAGGCGGCAAGGAACAGTTCAACGACAAGGTGGCAGGTTTCCGGTCCGCGGCCGGACGCACCACGAAACGCCTGGCGTCGGCCGGCACCGCTGCGGACAGCGCCGGTGCAGGCATGGCCGGCCAGCTGGGCGAGCGCTGGAAACCGCTCGTGGCTCTGTCCGCCTCGGCCGCCGCGCTCGTGTTCCTGCTGCGCAAACTCCTCAAGGGCTAGGCAGCCCGCTGAACTGCGGCGCCCGAGCGTTGCCGGCCACGGAAAGGGGGACTGGATGAAGTTTATCGGCGCTGGTTCCCGGCCTGGTCGGGCCCAGATCCACAACGACAGGGTCGTCACTATCCCCAACGTGTTGACCGTGGTGCGGTTCCTCGGTGTCCCCCTGTTCATCTGGCTCGTGCTCGGGCGGCAGGAATACGGCCTGGCCGCCCTCGTCCTGGCCATTATGGGCAGCACCGACTGGGTGGATGGCTACGTCGCCCGCCGGTTCGACCAGATGTCCAATCTCGGGCGGGTTATGGATCCCATCGCGGACCGGCTGTCGCTGATTGCGGTCGCTGTCACGCTGGTGATCGCCGGCGTCCTGGAATGGTGGTATCTGGCGGCGCTGCTCGTGCCGGACGCCATCCTGCTCACACTGTCGCTCCACTACTTCCACGGCCATCCCGATCTGCCGGTCAGCAGGATCGGCAAAATCCGCACTGCACTGCTGCTGGTCGGCACACCGCTGCTTGTACTGTCGAAACTCCAGGTTCCTGGCGCCGAGGCGTACTTCGTGGCCGCCTGGATATTCCTCGGCCTGGGGCTCGTGGGACATTGGATCGCTGGCTACAACTACTTCCGGGCCATCATCCACAAGGGCCGGCAGCTCAAGGACCCCACGGTCGACGTCGACGGCGGTACCCGCTGATGGTGTGGTTCGCCGTACTGCTTGCTGTGCTGGGCGCGTTCTGTCTCGCGTTCGGTGCCCAGCGCCAGGGCAGCGCGGTCAAGGCCGACACCGGGGGACTCGCGCTCAGCAGCCACGGAATGGTCCGCCTGCTCCGGAGCCCCCGCTGGGTGTTCGGTCTGGTGCTGCTGTGTGCGGGCATGGCGTTGAACTCTGTCGCCCTGGTTTTGGCACCCCTGACCGTGGTCCAGCCGATCGGTGCAATCGCGCTCGTCATCACCACGATCGTTAACGCCAAGGACCAGGGGCTGAGCATCAACCGGGCCACGGTGGTTGCCATTTCCGCTTGCGTCACCGGTTCCGCCCTCTTTGTGGTGCTGGCTGTCAACGTGACCCAGGAGAACCACCAGGTCAGCGCCTCCGACGAACTGACCGTTGTGCTGCTGCTGGCCCTGGCTGTCGGATTGTTCGGAACGCTCGCTGTGGTCTTCAGGCAGCGGATGAGCGCCTTTATCTATATCCTGGGCGCGGGCATTCTGTTCGGGTTTGTCGCCGTCCTGACCCGTATCATCGGAAAGCACCTGCTGGATCCGAACGGACTGGGCGTGCTGAATGTGCCGTGGTATTCGGTAGTGGCCATCGCGGCCGCCGGCGGCCTTGGCTCCTGGTTCGTGCAGAACGCCTACTCCGGTGGGCCGCCGGACCTAGTGATTGCCGGGCTAACGGTGATCGACCCGATGGTGGGCATCGCGATCGGCATCACGATCCTTGGCGAACTTCGCCCCGATGTCCACGCCGTGACGGCGATTGCGATGGGGGCGGCCGGATCGCTTGCTATCGTGGGAGTGATCGCCTTGTCCAGACACCATCCCGAAGTCACCAAGCGCAAGAAGGACGCGCGGAAGGCCGCGGGCCGGGTGTCATAGGACAAAACCAGACCTCAGCAGTAGGCCTGGCAGGCCTGCGCCGACGGCCACCACCGTCCCAGCTGCCCGCACCGTGACCACCAGGAGCACTCCACGTGACCATGCCCGACAACCAGCACCCTCTGACCATACTGATTGCCGCGGACACTTACCCGCCCCACGTCAACGGTGCCGCCATGTTCAGCTACCGCCTGGCCAAGGGCATGCGGGAGCGCGGACATGATGTCCACGTCCTGGCCTGCCGCCCGGACAAGGGCAAGAGCTACACCGAATTCGGCGACGAAGGCACCGTCCACCGGATCCGCTCGCACTCAGTTCCCACCCACGAGTACTTCCGGATCACGTTCCCCTGGGAGATCAAGAAGGAAATCAGCCTGCTGTTTGACCGGATCCAGCCCGACGTGGTCCACATCCAGAGCCACTACATGATCGGCGAGCACGTGCTCTATGAGGCCGTCAAACGCGGCATCCGGATCGTGGCGACCAACCACTTCATGCCTGAGAACCTGAACCCCTTCCTGCCCTTCCCACAGTGGTTCAAGGACATCGTGGGACGGATTTCCTGGAAGGACATGGGCAAGGTCATGGGCCAGGCCGACGTCGTCACCACCCCCACGCCGCTGGCGGCCAATGCCATGCACCAGCATGCCTTCCTCCGGAAAGTCCTGCCGCTCTCCAACGGCATCGACTCCGCGGCCTACGAACTCAATCCCGGCGAAGAACTAGAGCGACACCCGAGCCCCACCGTCCTGTTCGTCGGCCGGCTCGCCGAGGAAAAGCACATCGATGTCCTGATCGACGCCATCGCCAAGACGCCCAAACAGCTGGACGTCCATCTGGAGGTTGTCGGCGGCGGCGAAGTACGGCCGGCCCTCGAGGCGCAGGTTGACCGGCTCGGTCTGCAGGACCGGGTCAAGTTCCTGGGGCTGGCCAACGACGCCGATCTCCGCCGGGCCTACCTGGCGGCCGACCTGTTCTGCATGCCTGGCACGGCCGAACTGCAGTCGCTCGTGACGCTTGAAGCGATGTCCGCGTCCACGCCGGTGCTGCTTGCTGACGCCATGGCGCTGCCGCACCTGGTGCGCGACGGCGAAAACGGCTACCTGTTCACGCCCAATGACAGCGACGATCTAGCGGCCAAAATGGTCCGTGTGCTCTCGCTCCCCTCGGACGAGCTGGAAGCGATGGGGAAGGCAAGCCGGGGGATCGTGGAGAGCCACAGCATCGGACGCACGCTGCAGGCCTTTGAGGATCTCTACCGCGGCGCGAGCTACGACGACCTCGTCGTCTGATTCCGGCCACTAGTATTGTTAGAGTGATTTTCGCCCGGAAACCATCCGGCCCCGCGGGCCGCAAACGGTTTCCGGGCCCACGGGGCTATAGCTCAGCTGGTTAGAGCGCGGGACTCATAATCCTAAGGTCCTCGGTTCAAGTCCGAGTAGCCCTACATTCCTGCGGTATCCAGGTCTGGATCCGCATCCACAGGAGCCGGCCGACGTTCGACGTCGGTCCGGCTCCTTTGTGTTGTCCCGCCGAAGCCCTCCACCAGTTGCGGGGTTCCCGCTAATTAAGGTAAGTTACTGGTCAGTAACATTTTGCCGGCTGGACACCCCGCGTCGATCCGGCCGCTGCTGATCACACGTGAAGGAACACCATGTCCAAAGCTGACATCGACATCAACAACCTCCCGTACGCCGACGGCGACTTCTTCGCCTTCGAGCAGCTGCTCAGCGGCAAAGAACAGGACCGGCTGGCCGAGGTCCGCGAATTCCTGGCCCGTGAGGTCAAACCCATCGCAGTCGACTGCTGGAACCGCGGCGAGTTCCCGATGGAGCTGATTCCGAAGCTTGCCGAGATCGACCTGGTCAGCCCGGTCAGGCGGCAGGGCTACTCCAACCTCTTCGCGGGAATCCTGCACGCTGAAGCAACGCGCGCGGACACCTCCATCGCCACCTTCATGGGCGTCCACGACGGGCTCTTTACCGGCTCCATCGAAGCTCTCGCCTCCGAGGAGCAGCAGGAAGCCTGGCTCCCGGACATCTATTCGCTCAAGAAAATCGGCGCCTTCGGACTCACCGAACCCCTGGGCGGTTCCGACGTCGCCGGCGGAACCCGCACGACCGCACGCCGCGAGGGCGGCAGCTGGATCCTCAACGGCGCCAAGCGCTGGATCGGCAACGCCACGTTCTCCGACTGGGTCGTCATCTACGCCCGCGACCTCGCCGACAACCAGGTCAAGGGTTTCCTCGTCGACACCAGCACTGAGGGCTACAGCGCCACCAAGATCGAGAACAAGATCTCGCTACGGACCGTGCAGAACGCGGACATCACGCTCGACAACGTCGTCGTGCCGGAGTTCTTCAAGCTCGCGCACGCCAACAGCTTCCGCGACACGAACAAGGTCCTCAAGGTCACCCGTCTGGCCGTCGCCTGGCAGGCAGTCGGCCAGCAGCTGGCGGCCTTCGACGTCGCCCGCCGCTACGCGGTGGAGCGCAGCCAGTTCGGCCGCCCGATCGCCTCCTTCCAGCTCGTGCAGCACCAGCTCGTGCAGATCCTGGGCAATGCCGTCAGTTCGATGGGCATGATGGTCCGGCTCTCCCAACTGGAGGACCTGGGCCAGGCCAAGGACGAGCAGTCCGCGCTGGCCAAGGCCTTCACCACTGCCCGCATGCGCGAGAGTGTTGCCCTGGGCCGCAGCATCCTCGGCGGCAACGGGATCGTGACCGACTACGAGATGGCCAAGGTCTTCTCGGATGCCGAGGCCATCTACTCCTACGAGGGCACCCACGAGATCAACACCCTCGTCGCCGGCCGGGCGATCACGGGAATCTCCGCGATCGTCTAGGAACGGCCGTCGAAGCGCGAGGCGGCCCCAAGACGCCAGCGCCCGGCGGCCGGCAGAACGGCCCGCGGCCCTTCATCCCGATTTGCCCTCCCCGCCCCTAGCCGGGTGCGGGATCCCGGGGCGGAAGCAGGACGGAGGGCCGCAGGTCCGTCACGAAGCCCAGCGGATTCAGATACACGTCCCCGCGGCGAACACCCCAGTGGACGCAGTGCGCCGGTCCGCAGTGGCCGGGCTGGATCCAGCCGAGGACATCCCCCTCCGCCACGACGGCCCCGGCGCCGAGATCGCTGCGCACCGGCTCGAAGCTGCTCCGCAAGCCATTGCCGTGATCAACGGTGATGACCGCGCGGTCCACCACGACGCCGGCAAAGCTCACCGTGCCGGCCGCCGGCGAGGTGACCGGGACGCCGTCGTGCGCTGCCCGGAGGTCGACACCCCGGTGGCCGCTCAGCCAGGGCCGTGCCGGCGGATCAAAGGCCCGCGCCACGGCGGGCCTGGGATTCAGCGGCCAGCTCCAGGCGCCAGCCTCGGTGCCGGCGCCTGCCGCCGGCCCAGACGCCGGACCGGCCGCAGGCCCAGACGCCGGCCCGGCCGCCGGCCCGGCCGCCGGCCCAGTCGCCGGCCCAGTCGCCGCCCCGGACGCCACGCCGGCCGGGGCTCGACCCGCCTGGCCGGGACCGGCGGACGCCGTGACGGGGGCGAGTGCCAGGAGCAGCGCGCCAACAAGGGTGGAAATCGACGCCAAAGACTTCATGGACCCAGCCTGCCGCCGTCGCCGGATCGTCGGAAGCATCGCCCCGGGCTATGTGGATAGCCGTGGGCAGCGGGGGACGGAGCCCGGGTTCGCGGCCCGGGTGGCCACTCCCGCAAAGCCGTCGGTACGGGCACCCAAAAAGCCCTGGCGGGCCCCTCCGGTGGCTCCCGGAATCCGTGCATTCCGGCACGGGCCCTGTAGTACACTGGGTGGAGCAGTTTGCTGTGCCCTCACGCTTGATCACTGTCTTTGTGCGAGCAAGGTAATTGTCTAAGCCGGCACGCCTCATTCAGGGGTGCGGGGGAGCAGCGGCTGACTACGCGTATCCAGCCCTCCTCATTCGAAGCTTCAACTCTTCAGAGTGGGAGGACTGCGCCTCTTTCGGTCCGGACCTATGGTGCGGTGAAGAAGCGCAGTGGATGCCAGGAGCATCGCCCGCCTGGGTGTTGCTAATCAACCGTCAACTATTGGCAGGGTAAGACAGTCCATGGGCTGTCTCATGAATGACCTGCCGGAAGGAGCGTCGGCATGCCCGTCGTAACTATGCGCCAGCTGCTTGACAGCGGCGTCCACTTTGGACACCAGACCCGCCGTTGGAACCCGAAGATGAAGCGTTTCATCTTCACGGAGCGCAACGGTATCTACATCATTGACCTGCAGCAGTCGCTGTCCTACATCGACCGCGCCTTCGAGTTCGTGAAGGCCACCGTTGCCCACGGCGGCACCGTACTCTTCGTCGGCACCAAGAAGCAGGCGCAGGAATCCATCGCCGAGCAGGCCACCCGCGTCGGCCAGCCGTACGTCAACCAGCGTTGGCTCGGCGGTATGCTGACCAACTTCCAGACGGTCTCCAAGCGCATCCAGCGCATGAAGGAACTCGAAGAGATCGACTTCGACGACGTCGCCGGTTCGGCTTACACCAAGAAGGAACTGCTGCTCCTTCGCCGCGAACTCACCAAGCTGGAAACCAACCTCGGTGGTATCCGCAACCTGACCAAGGCGCCGTCCGCGCTGTGGATCGTTGACACCAAGAAGGAACACCTTGCTGTCGACGAAGCCAAGAAGCTGAACATCCCGGTTGTGGCCATCCTGGACACCAACTGCGATCCGGACGAAGTCGACTTCCCGATCCCGGGTAACGACGACGCCATCCGCTCCGTCAACCTGCTGACCCGCGTTGTCGCTGACGCCGTTGCTGAGGGCCTCATTGCCCGCAACCAGCGCGCCACCGGCACCACGGAAGCTCCGGAAGAGCCGCTCGCCGAGTGGGAGCGCGAGCTCCTCGAAGGCAGCAAGGCTGAAGCTGCTGCAGCTCCCGCCGCTGAGGCTGCTCCGGCGGCTGTTGAACCACCCGCCGCTGCAGAGGAAGCTCCGGCAGCTGCCGAGGCTGCCCCGGCTGCCGACGACGCCGCCGGCGAAGCAAAGTAGTCAGACCGTAGGTCTGCTTTTCTCAGCTGACAAATAAATCCGGATCTCCCCGCACGCTCAACGCAGTGCAGGGGAACTGACAGGATGGCCGCTCACGCCGGTGAGCTGGCCGTCCTGTCGGTCCGTACACCACATAAATTTTCTAGACAGAGGGGTTCACATGGCGAACTACACTGCCGCTGATATCAAGGCTCTGCGCGAGCGCACGGGCGCCGGCATGATGGATGTCAAGAAGGCTCTTGACGAAGCCAACGGTGACGCCGAGAAGGCCATCGAAATCATCCGCATCAAGGGTCTCAAGGGCGCCACCAAGCGCGAAGGCCGCTCCACCGCAGAAGGCCTGGTTGCTGCCAAGGTCGACGGCGGCGTTGGCGTGATGATTGAAGTCAACTGCGAGACGGACTTCGTCGCAAAGGCTGACAAGTTCATCCAGCTCGCCGACAAGGTCCTGGCCGTTGCAGTCGAGTCCGGCGCTGCCGATCTCGAGACCCTGCTGGCCACCGAGGTCGACGGCAAGCCGCTGTCCGAGGTCGTCGTCGAAGAGGGCGCCGTACTGGGCGAGAAAGTTGTTGTCCGCCGCATCTCCCGCATCGAGGGTGCAACGGTCGACGCTTACCTGCACAAGACCTCCAAGGATCTCCCGGCCCAGGTCGGTGTGCTCTTCGCTGTTGACGGCGAAGGCGAAGCGGCTGCCACCGCAGCCCACGACGTCGCCGTCCACATCGCTGCGATGTCGCCGAACTACCTCTCCCGTGAGGACGTTCCGGCCGAGCTCGTCGAGTCCGAGCGCCGCATCGCGGAGGAAACCGCCAAGGCTGAAAACAAGCCCGAAGCAGCAATGACCAAGATTGTGGAAGGCCGTGTCACGGGCTTCTACAAGGGTGAGGTTCTCCTCGACCAGGCATTCGCCAAGGATGCCAAGAAGTCGGTCGCGCAGGTCCTCAAAGAGGCCGGCGTCACGGGTACCGCATTCACGCGTTTCCGCGTCGGTTCCTAGTCAGGCACCAGTCAGACAGTAGTCAGGCACGCTAAGGGGGTGGTCACTGCGGTGGCCGCCCCTTTTGCATGCACGCGGGCCGGCGCCGGGGTATGTTCCCGGGGCTGACCCGGGGCCGGGCGGAATGACGCCTTTGGTCCCAGGCACGATAACCTAGCTCAGAGTTCACCAACGGGAAGGCACCATGGAAACCGTCACCACTTCAGCCCAGCCAAAGAAGAGCCGGCGCCGAGTTCTGCTGAAGCTCTCAGGCGAGGTCTTCGGCGGCGGGAAACTGGGCGTTGACCCTGATACCGTCCGCGGCGTGGCCAAGCAGATCGCCGCAGCAGTCCCCGACGTCGAGGTTGCGATCGTCGTCGGCGGCGGAAACTTCTTCCGCGGCGCCGAGCTGTCGCAGAGCGGCATGGACCGTTCCCGCGCCGACTACATGGGCATGCTCGGAACCGTCATGAACTGCCTGGCCCTCCAGGACTTCCTGGAACAGGCCGGCGTCGAAACCCGCGTCCAGAGTGCCATCACCATGGGCCAGGTCGCAGAGGCGTACATTCCGCGCCGCGCCATCCGGCACATGGAAAAGGGCCGCGTCGTCATCTTCGGCGCCGGAGCCGGATTGCCGTACTTTTCCACGGACACGGTGGCCGCCCAGCGCGCCATGGAGGTCCACGCCGACGTCGTCCTGATGGCCAAGAGCGGGGTCGACGGCGTCTACACAGCCGACCCGAAGCTGGATCCCAACGCGGAGAAGCTGCACCACCTCAGCTACGACGAGGCCCTCCGCCGCGACATCCGGGTGATGGACCAGACCGCCATGACCATGTGCAAGGACAACAACCTCACCATGGTGGTGTTCGGCATGGAAGGCGAAGGCAACGTCACCCGGGCCATCCGGGGCGAGGACCTGGGCACCGTCGTCACCCCTTAGCAGCGGCTAGGATGTTTTCAGGACAGTTCCGCACCCCGAAGCCGGGACCCGGCGGAACGCAACCATGACCGTGCCCGCCAGCGCGTGCACCAATTTCTGAGGAGAGACCGTGATCGAAGAAACCTTGCTCGAAGCCGGGGACAAGATGGACAAGGCGGTTGAAGTAGCCAAGGAAGACTTCGCCTCGATCCGTACCGGCCGCGCCAACCCGGGCCTCTACAACAAAGTCCTGGTGGACTACTACGGTTCGCCGACGCCGCTGCAGCAGCTGGCCTCGTTTGCCATCCCGGACGCGCGCACCATCCTCATCACGCCGTTCGACAAGACCGCGCTGCGCGACATCGAACGTGCCCTCAGCGACTCCGAGGTGGGGGCCAACCCTTCCAACGACGGCAACGTCATCCGGATCACCATCCCGGACCTCACGCAGGAGCGCCGCAAGGAATACGTCAAGATCGTCAAGACCAAGGGCGAGGATGCCAAGATCTCCATCCGCAACATCCGCCGCAAGGCCAAGGAAGCCCTGGACAAGCTGGTCAAGGACGGCGAAGCAGGCGAGGACGAGGGCAGCCGTGGCGAAAAGGAACTGGACGCCATGACCAAGGCCCACGTCGACGGGATCGACGAGCTGCTCAAGCGCAAGGAAGCCGAGCTGCTCGAGGTCTGATGACGCACGAACAGGGGGACCCCGGAGCAGACATCCGGGTGCGGGGGAGGCAGCGGAGGAATCCGACGCCCAAGGCCGGCAGGAATCTCCCCGCCGCCATTGCGGTGGGTCTGGGCATGCTCATTATCGTCTTGGGCGGACTGCTGCTCCTCCCGCTGGGGTTCGTGCTCATAGTCACCACTTTTGCGGTATTCGGCGTCTGGGAGGTCTTCCGCGCCCTGGAAACGTCCGGCACCAGACTGCCGATCATTCCGGTGATGACCGGCACCGTCGCCATGCCGATCGCGGCCTACTTCGGCGGTCTCGAAAGCCTCCTGTTCGCCATCATGCTCAGCAGTGTGGCGGTGCTGATCTGGCGGTCCCTGGAGGGCGCGGCCGGATCCGCACGCAGCATTTTCGCCGGTGTCTTCACGCTGTCCTGGATCCCGTTCCTGATCAGCTTCGCGGTGCTGCCGCTGCACACCGTGGTGGGCCAGACCCCGATAGGGCCCTGGCCAGACGGCGTGGTCCCCCCGGGAGCGTGGCAGATTGCCACGCTCCTGCTGCTGGTGGTCGCCAACGACACTTTCGGGTACCTCGTCGGCGCCTCGCTCGGCAAGCACCCGATGGCGCCGAAGATCAGCCCCAAGAAGAGCTGGGAAGGCTTCGCCGGTTCCATTGCCGGGGCCACGGCGGTCGGAGTGCTCGCCGCCATCTTCGTGCTGGACAAGCCCTGGTGGGTCGGCGTGGCGCTGGCCGTGGGCATGGTCGCAGCAGCCACCGCCGGAGACCTCTCCGAATCCATGGTGAAACGCGAACTCGGAATCAAGGACATGAGCAGCATCCTCCCCGGCCACGGCGGGGTCATGGACCGGCTGGACTCGATCGTCTTCGCCTCCCCGGTGGCGTTTATTCTCTACTCGATCGTCGCCGGCGCCTGAGGCAGCGCCGGACCCACCCTCCGGCCCCTAGAATGGGGCCGGACAAACCAGCCGAACGGCATCGAAGGAAACAACAGTTACAGTGGACATTCAACGGCAGATTCCTGCTTCTTTTGACCGCGTGCAGCGGACCCAGTACGGCTATAACGCCAAGCAAGTCGACGAGTTCATGCAGCGTGCACGAGTGTCGTTCGAATCTCCGCAGTCCGCCGCGCGGGCGGTCAAGAGCGCTGACGTCAGGGCAGTGTCCTTCGACCCGATCAAGGGCGGCTACGCCGCCGCCGGTGTGGACGCGGCGCTGGACCGCCTGGAGGATGCCCTCGCCCGGCGGGAACGCGACGAACTTGTAGCTGAACGCGGTGAGGACGTTTGGCTCCGCGAAATCGGCCGGCTCGCCGGCATGCTGCGCGGGCGGCTGCACCGCCCCGACGGCCAGCGCTTCCGGCGCCCGGCCAAAGCCAAGGCGCGCAGCTACAACACCACGGACGTGGATGACCTGTGCCACGACCTGATCGGCTACCTCGAGGAGGACAAGCCGTTGAGCGTGGACAACGTCCGCCGCGCTGTCTTCCGTCCCGCCGTCGGCAAGGACGGCTACGAGGAAAGCCAGGTGGATGCCTTCCTGGACCGCGTCGTCGAACTTATGGCTGCCATCGACTGAGCGGCGCGTCAGCGTTCGGTGACCAGCGGCCGTTCCGGTGTGTGCAGCCGCGTCATGACCCGGCTGACGGTGTGCGGCACCCGGGTCCTGGTGGCCCGGGAAACCAGGACCATCACGGTAAACGCCGCCGGCACCGTCCATGCGGCGGGCTGCGCCAGCCACGACGGCGGACCGCCGGCACCCAGCACGGCTCCGGCCACCATCGCCCCGCCGCACAGCACCGCCCCCGTCGCCATGCCGGCGATCGCCCCGGTGTCGGTCAGCCCGCGCCACCAGATGCCCAGCAGCAGCACCGGGCAGATCGTCGATGCAGTAAACGCAAACACCATGCCCACGCTGCCCGCCAGCGCGAGCGAACCCGTCATGGACGCGATCCCCAGCGGAACCACCGCGGAGATCACGGCCGCCCACCGGAAGCCGCGCACACTGCCGCCGAAGAGGTCCTGGCTGATTACCCCGGCGAGCGAGACCACCAGCCCGGAGGTCGTGGACAGGAAGGCGGCGAAGGCCCCGGCCACCACCAGGGCGGACAGCAGGTCACCGGCGATCCCGCCAATCAGCTGTCCGGGAAGCAGCAGCACCAGCGCATCGGCCTGCCCGCTTTGCGCCAGCTCGGGAGCGAACATCCGGCCGATCAGCCCGTAGGCCGTCGGGAACAGGTAAAAGACGGAGAGCAGGCCCAGCACAATCAGGGTGGTCCGGCGGGCCGACTGCCCGTCCGGGTTCGTGTAGAACCGCACCAGCACGTGCGGCAGCCCCAGGGTGCCGAACAGCAGGGCCACCAGCAGCGAGATGTTCTGGTACAGCCCGGCCGGCGCCGCGGCCGTCGGATTCACTGACGCCTCCGCCACGGAAGGAGTCCCTGATCCCACGAGCGTGAACGCGATGAACAGGATCGGCAGGGCCAGTGCCGTCAGCTTCAGCCAGTACTGGAAGGCCTGGACGAACGTAATGGACCGCATGCCGCCGGCCACCACGGTGACGCAGACGACGGCGACCACCGCCACCTGCCCCACCCACGCCGGCAGCCCGGTGGTGATCCTGATGGTTAGCGCCGCGCCGTGGAGTTGCGGGACGATGTAGAGCCAGCCGACCATCACGACGACGACGCTCGTGACACTGCGGACCGTCCGGGAGTCGAGCCGCGCTTCGGTGAAGTCGGGAATTGTGTAGGCACCGGAGCGGCGGAGGGGCGCTGCAACGAAGAGCAGCAGCATCAGGTAGCCGGCGGTGTACCCCACTGGGAACCACAGGGCGTCCGTGCCGGAAAGCAGGATGAGCCCGGCGACGCCGAGGAAGCTGGCGGCGGAAAGGTACTCGCCGCCGATCGCCGACGCGTTCCACCACGGCCTGACGGTCCGCGAGGCCACGTAGAAATCCCCGGTCGTGCGCGAGATCCGGAGCCCGTAGAAACCGATGACGGCGGTAGCCACCGAGACGGCGGCGAAGGCGGCGACGCCGACGACCGGGTTCACCGGCGCCTCACTTGTCCCCGGCGAGGTCCCGGTACCGGGCCTCGTTCCGGGTCGCCGTCCGGACATAGAGCCAGGCGCTGAGCCCGACCACCGGATAGATCCCGGCGCCCAGCATCACCCAGTCGAATGGCAGACCCGCAATCGTGGACTCCGCGAGGCCGGGGACAAGCCCCAGCATGAGCGGGAACGCAGCCAGGATCAGCAGGAACCCCGCGGCAACGACAATACCCAGCCGCAGCTGCGTGCGGATCAGCGAGCGGATAAACACCTGCCCGGCGTCGGATTCCTCCGCGGCTTCGCGCAAATCGGCGGCGGACCGGGCGGCGGGAAGCCCGGTAATGCCCGGCGTGATGCTGCGCGGGGCGGTGACACGGACCCGCGTCATGCCTGTGGCCGGATCCGGGTCGCCTCAAGCTTCTCCCGCACCGAGGGCAGGTGCCGCCGGCTGATGGGCAGTTCCGCACCGGTCACGGTGACGCTTGGCCGGGCCGCGGCAAGTTTCATGTGGCTGACGTGGTCCAGCGCGATCAGGTAGGAGCGGTGGATCCGGATGAACCCGGCTTCGGCCCACTGCTGTTCCAGATCGGCCAGCGGAACGCGGATCAGGTAGCTCGCATCGGCGGTGTGCAGCCTGGCGTAGTCGCCCTGCGCCTGGACATAGGTGACGTCTTCGCGGCGGATCATCTTC
Organism: Arthrobacter ginsengisoli; assembly: GCF_031456935.1. NCBI lineage: Bacteria > Bacillati > Actinomycetota > Actinomycetes > Micrococcales > Micrococcaceae > Arthrobacter > Arthrobacter ginsengisoli. The sequence continues at coordinate 291,848 of NZ_JAVDVQ010000002.1, forward strand.
GTGGTCCCGCCCAGGTCCACAGTGATCATTTCCGGGCGCGGGGCGCCGTCCTTGAGCAGCTCGCTGATCCGGCCAATGGACCGGGCCAGGCGCTCGGCGCGGACAGGTTTCAGCAGGTAGTCCACGGCGGCCAGTTCAAAGGCTTCCAGTGCGCACTCCTCATCGGCGGTGACGAAAACGACGGCGGGCGGCCTGGAGCTGCGCGCGATCACACGGGCGATGTCCAGGCCGGAGAGCGCGGGCATGTGGATGTCGAGGAAGACGGCGTCGACGTCCTCGGCCTCGAGGGCGCGCAGCGCTTCGGCCCCCGAGGAGGCCCGGTGGATGGTGCCGATCCGGTCATCCCGGCCGAGCAGGAAGGCCAGTTCCTCGACGGCGGGCAGCTCGTCGTCGGCGACGAGGACGTTAATCATGGATCAAGACTAACGCCGGAGGCCTTGGTCCCCATCAGGCGTCATGGCGTGGCTGCGACTTGGGGACACGCATTGTGATCAGGGTGCCTTCCCCGGGAGCCGTCTCGATCACCAGCCCGTGCTCATCGCCGTAGACCTGCCGCAGCCGGGCATCGACGTTGCGCAGCCCGACGTGCTCGCCGTCGCTGTGTCCGGCGAGAACGGCCCGCAGCTGTTCCGGATCCATCCCCACGCCGTCGTCCTCGATGGTCACTTCGGCGAAGGCGCCGGAATCGTTGGCCGTGATGGAGATGTGGCCGGGGCCCTCCTTGGCTTCGAGGCCGTGCCGGACGGCGTTTTCCACCAGCGGCTGCAGGCTCAGGAACGGGATCACGGTACTGAGCACCTCGGGGGCAATCCGGAGGCTCACCTGCACGCGGTCGCCGAAGCGGGCCCGTTCCAGCAGCAGGTACCGGTCGATGCAGCGCAGCTCCTCGGCCAGGGTGGTGAAGTCGCCGTGGCGGCGGAAGGAGTAGCGGGTGAAGTCGGCGAACTCCACCACGAGCTCCCGGGCCCGGACCGGGTCGGTGTTGATGAAGGAGGCGATCGCGTTCAGGGAGTTGTAGATGAAGTGCGGGCTGATCTGGGCCCGGAGCGCACGCACCTCGGCCTCCATCAGGAGCGTCCGGGACGCGTCAAGCTCGGCGAGTTCCACCTGCGTCGCCACCCAGTCGGCCACCTCGCTGGTGGCACGGACCAGCCCGGCGCCGGCCGCCGGGGCGAAGGCGGCCACGACGCCCACCACACGCGCCCCGGCCCTGATCGGGGCGATCACCGCGGCGCGTTCCACGTCCGCGCGGGTCGCCACGGCGCCGTTGCCCTGGGCGAGTTCCTGCACTTCGCCGGCCGGGATCACTGCGGTGTGGCCGCCGTCGAGCACGCCGGCAGCGAGCTGCATCAGCAGCGGTTTCAGCTCCTCCCCGGCACCGTCCCAGGCGAGCACGCCGGTGGAGTCGGTGATCGCCAGGGCGTCGCAGCCCAGCAGGCTGCGCAGCTGCCGGCTGGCTTTGGCGGCACCGGCCGGATTGAGGCCCGTCCGCAGATGCTGTCCGGCGCGCGACGCAGTGTGCAGGGTTTTGTACGTGGCCCGTTCAGCGTCGGTGCCAAGCTCGCGGAAGGAGCGGAGCACCTTGAGTCCGACGGCGACGACGACGGCGATTGCCGCCGCGATCACGGCGATGGCGGCGGCGATGAACAGGGGAGAGTCGGGCATGGGCCCAGCGTATCGCGGCGCTTGCGGGGGCAACGGCCCACGGGTGCGTCCGCCGCGCCACAGGCACCGTTGAGCGCAGCATCGCGACCGTTGAGCGCTGCAGGCCCCGGCGGTTGTGGCATGTAGGCCGCATCACAGGAGACAGTGACTGTAGTCACATTGGCCCGCGGGCTGTTGGGAGCAGGCCAGGGCAGCCGGTGTGGACTCAAAAGTCTCAATGAGGAGGAACAATGGGTCACGAAGCCCAAGAAACGGACGCCACGGCGGCCGTGGACTTCAAGGAAGTCCAGTCGACGGAGCGGTTCCAGCAACTGCGCACACGTCACCGCAGCTTTGTCTTTCCGATGACCATTGCATTCCTGCTCTGGTATTTCGCTTATGTCCTGCTGGCCGATTACGCGGTGGAGTTCATGTCCACCAAGGTATGGGGCAACATCAATGTCGGCCTGATCATGGGCCTGCTTCAGTTCGTGACCACGTTCGCCATCACCGGCTGGTACGTCAGCTACTCGAACCGGAAGCTTGACCCGATCGCGGCGGAAATCCGTCACGAAATCGAAGGCCACGAATTCGACAAGCATGGCAACCAAATCAGCGGGGTAGAGAAATGACGTTTATGGTTCCCGCAGTCAACGTGGCGGATCTCAAGGAAACCACCCTGCTGAACATGGGCATCTTCGCGCTGTTCGTTGCAGTCACCATGGTTATCGTGATCAGGGCCAGCCGCAACAACAAAACGGCCGCCGATTACTACGCTGCCGGACGGTCCTTCACCGGCCCGCAGAACGGCACCGCCATCGCCGGCGACTACCTCTCGGCGGCCTCGTTCCTCGGGATCACCGGCGCCATCGCCATCAACGGGTACGACGGCTTTATGTACTCCATCGGCTTCCTGGTCGCCTGGCTCGTCGCCCTGTTGCTGGTCGCCGAACTGCTTCGCAACACCGGCAAGTTCACCATGGCCGATGTGCTCTCCTTCCGGCTCAAGCAGCGTCCCGTGCGCATCGCGGCAGCCATCTCCACCCTCGCGGTCTGCTTCTTCTACCTCCTGGCGCAGATGGCCGGAGCCGGCAGCCTGATCTCGCTGCTCCTCGGCATCAGCGACTGGGGCGGACAGGCCCTGGTGATCATCGTCGTCGGCGCCCTGATGATCATGTACGTACTGATCGGCGGCATGAAGGGCACCACCTGGGTCCAGATCATCAAGGCCATGCTGCTGATTGCCGGCGCCGCGGTGATGACCTTCTGGGTCCTCGCCATCTACGGTTTCAACCTTTCGGACCTGCTGGGCGGCGCGGTGGAAACCTCAGGCAACCCGAACATACTGAACCCGGGCCTGCAGTACGGCAAGACCGAAACCTCCAAGCTCGACTTCATGTCCCTGGGCCTGGCCCTCGTGCTCGGCACCGCGGCCCTGCCGCACGTGCTGATGCGCTTCTACACGGTTCCGACCGCCAAGGAAGCCCGTAAGTCCGTCGTCTGGTCGATCGGGCTGATCGGACTGTTCTACGTGTTCACCCTGGTTCTGGGTTACGGTGCCGCGGCGCTGGTGGGTGCTGAGACCATCAAGGCCGCCCCGGGCGGCGTCAACTCGGCCGCACCGCTGCTGGCGTTCCACCTCGGCGGGCCGTTGCTTCTGGGCTTCATCTCGGCGGTGGCCTTCGCGACCATCCTGGCCGTCGTCGCCGGTCTTACCATCACCGCGGCGGCGTCGTTTGCCCACGACATCTACGCCAGCGTCATCGCCAAGGGCAAGGCCGACCCGGACACCGAAGTGAAGGTGGCCCGCAAGACAGTGATCGTGATCGGCATCCTGGCCATCGCCGGCGGCATCCTGGCCAATGGGCAGAACGTGGCGTTCCTCGTGGCGCTCGCCTTCGCGGTCGCGGCTTCGGCCAACCTGCCGACCATCGTGTACTCGCTGTACTGGCGCAAGTTCACCACCCAGGGCGCCCTCTGGAGCATGTACGGCGGGCTGGGCTCGGCGATCATCCTGATCGCGCTGTCCCCGGTGGTCTCGGGTGCCAAGACGTCCATGATTCCGGGCGCCAACTTCGCGATCTTCCCGCTCAGCAACCCGGGCATCGTCTCCATCCCGCTCGCGTTCCTGCTGGGCTGGCTCGGTTCGACTCTGGACAAGAAGCTGGAAGACACCACCAAGCAGGCCGAAATGGAAGTCCGTTCCCTGACGGGTGTGGGCGCCGAAAAGGCCACCGACCACTAGCACCAGCCGCCGGTGATCCACGCCGGCTGACACATTCGGCAGGAGCTCCCGTGCAAGCGCACGGGGGCTCCTGCCGTCTGCGTGAGCATTCGGTGGAGGTCAGCCTTCGGTGGAGCCGCGTTCCAGCAGCGGCTGGACCCGGAACGGGATCAGCTCGCCCATGGCCAGCGCGGTGTCGGTACGGTCCACGCCGTCGCAGGCCAGGATCTTGCCGTTGATCCGGAACAGATCCTCGGCGTCGAGCGCCACGACCCGGAGCAGCAGGTCCGCCGAGCCGGTCAGCCCGTAGCCTTCCAGGATCTCCGGGATGCCGGCCAGTTCCACCGCCAGCGTGCCGAGCTTCTGCTGCTGGACATGCACCGAGATAAAGGCCATCAGTGGGTAGCCCAGCGAGGCCGGATTGATGCGGCGCTCAAAGGACAGGAATACGTGTTTCTTCTCCAACTGGGCCATCCGGGCCTGCACGGTATTCCGCGACAAACCCAGCTTCTGGGCCAGTGCCACCACCGTCCGGCGGGGGTCCCGGGCCATGGCCGAAAGCAGGCGGGTGTCGGTGCCATCCAAGGGTTGCATAATGCGCAAGATTAGCACGGTGCCGGGGTTTGAAACAGGGCAGAATGCTCAATTTTTTCGCAGGTGGTTGTACCCAATGGGCATTGTGAGTAGGGTCACAATTATCCGGGGCAACGGCGCCCGGGCGGCTGGCGCGCACCGGGATCACGAGTCCTGCGAGTTCCGGTCAGACGACGTCAGAAGGTGCGGAAACTGTGTTTACCGACGACGCGGGCAAGGGCGGCATTGCCGCCGGCGGCCCCGGGAACAGTGCAGAATCAAACAGGCGGTCGGGCGGGGATCTCGTCCAACTCATCACCCCCAAGGGTGAACGCGTAAGCCATCCCGAGTTCGACCCCTGGGTCCAGGACGTCAACGACGAGCAGCTTGGCGCACTCTACGAAGACATGGTGGTCATCCGCCGGATCGACGCCGAGGCCACTGCCCTGCAGCGCCAGGGTGAACTTGCCCTCTGGCCACCGCTGCTGGGCCAGGAGGCCGCCCAGATCGGTTCGGCGCGGGCCCTCCGTGACGACGATTTCGTCTTCCCCAGCTACCGCGACAACGGTGTGGCCTACTGCCGCGGCGTCCAGCCGGAGTCCATCGTCAAAGCCTGGCGCGGCAACGCCCTGGCTGGCTGGGACCCCTTCACGGTCAACGTCGCGACCCAGCAGATCATCATCGGGTCCCAGACGCTGCACGCCACCGGTTACGCGATGGGAATCCAGAACGACGGCGCCGATTCGGTCGCCGTGGCCTACTTCGGCGACGGCGCCACGAGTGAGGGCGACGTCAGTGAAGCCCTCGTATTCGCCGCCAGCTTCCAGGCCCCGGTGGTCTTCTTCTGCCAGAACAACCACTGGGCAATTTCCGAGCCCGTCCGGCTGCAGTCCCACATCCAGATCGCGGACCGCGCGGCAGGCTTCGGCATCCCCAGCATGCGGGTGGACGGCAACGATGTCCTGGCCGTGATGGCAGCGACCCGCATCGCCACCAACCGGGCACGCCACGGCGGCGGCCCGACCTTCATCGAGGCCGTCACCTACCGCATGGGTCCGCACACCACGGCCGATGATCCCACCCGCTACCGCGACGCGAACGAACTCGAGGACTGGGCCGCCAAGGACCCGATCGCGAGGCTGAAGTCCCTGCTCGAACGCAAGGGACTGCTCACGGAGGAACTCGAAACCGCCGTCGCCGCCAAAGCGGACGCAGTCGCCAAGGCGCTGCGGGCCGGCACCATCAACATGCCCGAGCCGCAGCCGCTCGACGTCTTCAAGCACGTCTACAGCACGCCTCATGCCCCGCTGGACCGCCAGCAGGACCACTATTCCCGTTACCTGGCCTCCTTCGGCGATCCCGCGGAAGCCGCTTCTGAAGAAGGTGCACGCTGATGACACAGATGACCTTTGCCCGAGCCATCAATTCGGGTCTGCGCAAGTCCTTGGAGAATGATCCCAAAGTGATCCTGATGGGGGAGGACATCGGCGCCCTCGGCGGCGTCTTCCGCGTCACCGACGGCCTGCAGAAGGACTTTGGCAAGCACCGCGTCGTGGACACGCCGCTGGCGGAGTCCGGCATTATCGGGACGGCCGTCGGGCTCGCCTACCGGGGTTACCGCCCCGTCGTGGAGATCCAGTTTGACGGGTTCATCTACCCGGCGTTCGACCAGATCGTCAGCCAGGTCGCCAAGATGCACTACCGCACCCAGGGTGCCGTCAAGATGCCCATCACCATCCGCGTGCCCTTCGGCGGCGGCATCGGCTCCCCGGAACACCACTCCGAATCACCCGAGGCCTACTTCACCCATACGTCGGGACTGCGCGTCGTCAGCGTCTCCAACCCGCAGGACGCCCACACGATGATCCAGCAGGCCATCGCCTCGGATGATCCAGTGCTCTACTTCGAACCCAAGCGCCGCTACCACGACAAGGGCGAGGTGGACGAGTCCCTGGACCTCAGCACCGCACTGTCGCTGGAGAAGGCCCGCGTCGTCACCGAAGGCAAGGACGTGACGCTGCTGGCGTACGGCCCGCTCGTCAAAACGGCCAGGGACGCCGCACTCGCCGCCGCCGACGAGGGCATTTCGATCGAGGTCATCGACCTGCGCTCGCTCGCCCCGCTGGACTTCGCGACTGTGGAGGCCTCGGTCCGGAAGACCGGCCGGCTCGTGATCACGCACGAAGCCTCCCAGACCGGCGGCCTCGGCGCCGAAATTGCCGCCAGCATCACCGAACGCTGCTTCTACCATCTCGAGGCAGCCCCGGTGAGGGTCACCGGCTTCGACGTCCCCTACCCGTACTCCAAGCTGGAAATGCACCACCTCCCGGGTCTGGACCGGATCCTGGACGGCGTCGACCGCGCCCTGGGCCGCCCGAACTCCCTGAGCGGGCTGGAAGGATGACCGCCACCATGATCAAGGAATTCAGGCTGCCGGACCTTGGTGAAGGTCTCACTGAATCGGAAATCGTCGCGTGGAAGGTTGCGGTGGGGGATACCGTCGCGCTCAACCAGATCATCGCCGAGGTGGAAACGGCCAAGGCCGTCGTCGAGCTTCCCTCGCCGTTCGCCGGTGTGGTCGCGGCCCTGCACGAACAGCCCGGCACAGTGGTCGAGGTCGGCAAACCGATCGTTTCCTTCGAGGTGGCGGGCGACGACGGCGGTTCCGGCTCCGGTGCCGGTGTGGACGGGGCCGTGCCAGCCAAGCGCGAACCGAACCTCGTCGGTTACGGCGCCGTCCTCGAGGATTCCGGCCGCCCGGCCCGCCGCGCCCGCAGCTTTGCTGCCCCGGCGGTTCCGGTGGCCGGGACGGCCGCGACGGAGCCCGTGGCTGCTCCGCCGGCAGAGCGTTCCGCAGACGCCCCGGTGATTCCCGTGCCGGGGCGCGTCACAACCGCGCCCGTGCCCGATTCCGCGGAACGCCCGCGGTCCACGCCGCCGGTCCGCAAGCTGGCCAAGGACCTCGGCGTCGACCTCGCTCTGATCACCGGCACCGGGGAGTTCGGGCTCATCACCCGGGACGACGTCCGCAGCTTCGTCGGCGGGGGAGACCTGCCGGCCGCACCCCGGGACCTTGCCGGTGTGTCCGCGCAAGCCTCCGCCCCCGCGCCGGGTGAGCGCGAGACTCGGACGCCGATCAAGGGCGTACGCAAGTTCACCGCCGCGGCCATGGTCGCCAGTGCGTTCACCGCGCCGCACGTCACGGAGTTCCTGACCGTCGACGTCACCCCGACCATGGAGCTGCTGGCGAAGCTGAAGGTCAGCCGCGCATTTGCCGGCTACAAGCTCACGCCGCTGACCCTTGTTTCCAAGGCCGTGCTCATCGCGCTGAAGAACCACCCCACGCTCAACACCCGCTGGGATGAAGCCAAGCAGGAGATCGTCCAGTACAACTACGTGAACCTGGGCATCGCGGCCGCCACACCGCGCGGACTGACCGTGCCGAACATCAAGGACGCCGACCGGATGTCCCTGATGCAGCTCTCCACGGCGCTCACCGACCTGACGGACACGGCGCGCGCGGGCAGGACAAGCCCGGCAGAGCTCTCCGGGGGCACCATCTCCATCACGAACATCGGCGTCTTCGGCATCGATGCGGGGACGCCCATCCTCAACCGAGGCGAGGCCGCCATCCTGGCCCTGGGCGCGGTGCGGAAGATGCCCTGGGAGTACCAGGATGAGGTGGCGCTGCGCCAGGTCATGACGCTTAGCCTGTCCTTCGACCACCGCCTGGTCGACGGCGAGCAGGGCTCTCGCTTCCTGCAGGACCTCGGCGCCGTCCTGTCCGATCCGGGTATGGCCCTCGCGATGGTCTAGGGAACCCTGGGCTGCCGGCTGCGTCGTCCCAACAGCAGGCGCGGCCGGCAGCTTTGTCGATGCGGGGGCGAGCTAGCCGAGCGGGGCGGCGGGGGCCGCCAGTGCCGCGAGGGCCATGCTCTGCAGCAACGGCCGGGCCCGCTTGACCGCGATCCGCCGCCCGTGGCTGCGCACTGAGTGCGGAGTCGAGTTGATCAGGCCGAAGGTGGCGTGTGCGCGCATCCGGAGTTCGGCGGCCTCGGTGTCGGGGTGCAGGCCGGCCAGGACCTCGACCCAGAGCTCCACATAGTTTCTCTGCAGCGTGCGGACCTCGGCCTGGTCATCGTCGGCGAGGTTGCTGAAGTCCTGATCCTGGACCCTGATGACGTCGGGGTTGCTGAGCGCGAAGTCCACGTGGAACTCGACCAGCCGGCGCAGGGCGACGCCGGCGCCGTCGGAAGTGGCAATCACCTGCCGGCCACCGTCGAGCAGGTCCTGGCTGACGGTCAGCAGCAGCGCCCCCAGGACGGCTTGCTTGCCGGCGAAATGACGGTAGACCGCCGGGCCGCTGACGCCGGCGGCGGCACCGAGGTCTTCAAGGGACACGCGGTTGAACCCGTCGGCGGCGAACAATGCGGCCGCCGCGGACAGCAGCGCCTGGCGGCGGTTCTCCTTGGCCTGGCTGCGCTGCGTGCCGGTCTGGCTCGCCTCGCTGGGTTCTGTCACCGGCACATCCTCATCTCAACAATCCAGCCCTGTGTTGGACATCACAGTTAATAGAGACTAACCTAAATCTCAGTTATGCGGTACTAACCGAAGTGGCCGGGGCGGGGGCAATGCACGTCCCGGCATGAAGGTGCGAGAACGGAAGCAGTCAATGGAGACAATCGCCAGCCAGGTGGACGCGAACAGCGCCGCCTTTGCCGCGAACTGCGAGGCCCAGCTGGGACTGGCCCGCGAGCTGAAGGAACGGCTCGCCGCGGCCGCGCTCGGCGGGCCCGAGAAGTCCCGGGAACGCCATGTGGCCCGCGGCAAACTCCTGCCGCGCGAACGCATCGACCGGCTGCTGGATGACGGCAGCCCGTTCCTGGAAATCGCGCCGCTGGCCGCCAACGGCATGTACAACGACGACTCACCCGGTGCCGGTGTCATTGCCGGGATCGGACTGGTCCACGGCCGCCAGGTCCTGGTCATCTCCAACGACGCCACCGTCAAGGGCGGCACCTACTACCCGATGACGGTGAAGAAGCACCTCCGCGCACAGGAAATCGCCCTCGAGAACCGGCTGCCCTGCATCTACCTCGTGGATTCCGGCGGCGCGTTCCTGCCCAAACAGGACGAGGTCTTCCCGGACAAGGAACACTTCGGCCGGATTTTCTTCAACCAGGCCAGGATGTCCGCGGCCCGGATCCCGCAGATCGCCTCCGTGATGGGCTCCTGCACGGCCGGCGGCGCCTACGTCCCCGCGATGAGCGACGAGACCGTCATCGTCCGCAACCAGGGCACCATCTTCCTGGGCGGCCCGCCGCTGGTGAAGGCGGCCATCGGCGAGATCGTCACGGCCGAGGAGCTCGGCGGCGGCGACGTGCACGCCAAGATCTCCGGTGTCACCGACCATCTGGCCGAGAACGATGAGCATGCCCTCCAGATCGTCCGCGACATCGTCTCCACCCTGCCCCGCCCGGCCGCCCCCGTCTGGGACGTGGACACCGCCGTCGAACCCGTTGCCGACCCGGAGGAGCTCTACGGCGCCGTTCCCACGGACGTCAACGCCCAGTACGACGTCCGCGAGGTCATCGCCCGGCTGGTGGACGGCAGCCGCTTCCACGAATTCAAGAAGAACTACGGCACCACCCTCGTCACGGGTTTCGCGAAGCTGCACGGCCACCCCGTGGGCATCGTCGCGAACAACGGGGTGCTCTTCAGCGAATCCTCGCTCAAGGGCGCCCACTTCATTGAGCTCTGCGACCAGCGCGGCATCCCGCTGATCTTCCTGCAGAACCTCTCCGGCTTTATGGTCGGCAAGGACTACGAACAGGGCGGCATCGCCAAAAACGGCGCCAAGATGGTCACCGCCGTCGCCACCGCCCGGGTGCCCAAACTGACTGTGGTGATCGGCGGGTCCTTCGGCGCCGGCAACTACTCGATGTGCGGGCGGGCCTACTCGCCGCGTTTCCTGTGGATGTGGCCGGCCAGCCGGATCTCCGTGATGGGCGGAAACCAGGCCTCCAGCGTGCTCGCCACCGTGAAGCGGGACCAGTACGAGGCCCGCGGCGAGGACTGGTCCGCCGCGGACGAGGAAGCGTTCAAGGCCCCGATCAAGCAGCAATATGAGGACCAGGGCAGCCCCTACTATTCCACCGCCCGCCTTTGGGACGACGGCGTGATCGACCCCGCGGACACCCGCACCGTCCTGGGACTGGCGCTCGACGTCGTCTCCCGCACCCCGCTGCCGGAGACCTCCTTCGGCCTTTTCCGGATGTGACAGCCATGACTCTTTCTTCGCCGACTACAGCCTCCCCGAAGCCCCTCTTCGGCACCGTGCTCGTCGCCAACCGCGGCGAGATCGCCTGCCGCGTCATCCGCACCCTGCGCGCGCTGGGCATCCGCTCGGTCGCCGTCTATTCCGACGCCGACGCCGGGGCCCGGCACGTGCGCGAGGCCGACCTCGCCGTGCGGATCGGTCCCGCCGCCGCCGCGGAAAGCTACCTCAAGATCGAGGCCATCATCCAGGCCTGCCGCGACACCGGTGCCGAAGCCGTGCACCCGGGCTACGGTTTCCTGAGCGAGAACGTGGACTTCGCCCGCGCCCTGGAAAAGGCGGAGATCACCTTCATCGGCCCCGGCGTCGAGTCCCTCAACGTTATGGGCGACAAGATCCGCTCCAAGAACCACGTCACCGGCTACGGCGTCCCCGTGGTCCCGGGCATCGCCGAACCAGGCATGACGGACGCCCAGCTCCTTGAGGCCGCGGCCGGCGTCGGGTTCCCGCTGCTGATCAAGCCCTCCGCCGGCGGCGGCGGGAAGGGCATGCACATCGTCGAGCGCCCCGAAGACCTGGCTGACACCCTGGTGACCGCCCGCCGGGTCGCGGCCAGCGCCTTCGGCGACGACACCCTCTTCCTGGAGCGGCTCGTCCTGACCCCGCGCCACATCGAGGTCCAGGTCCTCGCGGACAACCACGGCAACGTCATCCACCTCGGCGAACGCGAGTGCTCGCTGCAGCGCCGGCACCAGAAGGTCATTGAGGAAGCCCCGTCCCCGCTGCTGGAATCCCTGCCCGACGGCGCAGCCATCCGGGCCCGCCTCGGCGAGGCCGCCTGCAACGCCGCGCGCAGCGTGAACTACAGCGGGGCCGGTACCGTGGAATTCCTCGTCTCCGACAACGCCCCGGACGAGTTCTTCTTCATGGAGATGAACACCCGCCTGCAGGTCGAACACCCGGTCACCGAGATGGTCACCGGCGTCGACCTGGTCGAATGGCAGGTCCGGATCGCCGCGGGCGAGGAACTCACCGTCCGGCAGGACGACGTCGTGCTCACCGGACACTCGGTGGAGGCGCGCGTCTACGCGGAGGTCCCGGAGCGGAACTTCATGCCCTCAGGCGGCGAGGTGCTGCTCCTGGATGAACGCGGCACGATCTTCACCGCGATGGATGACCTGGACGCCCTCACCCCGGCCTCCGCCGATCCGGACATCCGGATCGATTCCTCGCTGCTGGCGGGCCTGGAAATCTCCAGTGACTACGATCCCATGGTCGCCAAGGTCATCACCTGGGGCCAGGACCGCACGGCCGCCCTCGACAAACTCGACACCGCACTCTCCCGCTACACCGCGCTGGGCATCGATACCAACGTCGAATACCTGCGCCTGCTGATCAATGACGCCGACGTCCGGGCGGGCCGGCTCGACACCGGCCTCATCGAGCGGAAGATGCCTGGTTTCACTTTCCGCCGGGCCCGGGATGCCGAGCTGATCGCCGCGGCCATGCCGTTCTGGGTCCTGGCCGAGGAGCCGGAAACGGTCGGCTCGCCGTGGGACACCGTCACCGGCTGGCGGCTGGGCGCACCGGCGGCCTGGACCCTGAGTTTCGGTGTGCCCGGCGGGGGACTGGCCACCGTGGCGGCCACCTGGCTGAACGATCTGGACCTCGGTCACGCCACCGTCCGGGTCGACAACGGCCCGGTGCACCACGTGAAAGTCCTTGGACTGGCCAGTGACGATGTCTACCTGGAACTCGACGGCGAAGAACTCCGGTTCGCGCAGGCTCCCGCCTTGCAGGACTTCTCCAAGGGCGGTAGGCCCCAGTTCGTCCATGTCGGCAACGAGGGATGGTCCTGCCGCCTTGAGGTGCTCACACGGGAGACCCGGCTCGCCCGGGTGCTGGCCGCGATCGAACGCGAGGAAGGCGCCGCCGACCCGGCGGTGCGCTCGCCGATGCCGGGCACCGTCGTCTCTGTCTCCGTCAGCAACGGCGACACCGTGGAAGCCGGCCAGGTGCTGCTCTCGGTGGAGGCGATGAAGATGGAGCACCAGCTCGTGGCGCCCCTCGACGGAACCGTCCACATCAGCATCGCCTCCGGCGACCTCGTAAAGGCAGACCAGGTCCTCGCCACCATCCACCCCGCTGTCCCGACCGAACCTTCCAAGGCCGAGGACACCATCGAGGAAGCCGTCATCGCGATGGGCGCGGCCGAATGACCGCACCGTACTGACGCAGGCCGACCAGCCCTAGCTGGCCAACCCCAGCCAACACGCCGTTTCAACAGACCACAGAAGTACCTCAGACACAGGAGTCACCCCCATGGCAGATTTTGAACTCAGCGAGGATTACCAGGACCTCAGCAACACCGTCCGCGAATTCGCCGACGAGGTGGTGGCCCCGGTCTCCGCCAAGCACGACGAGGAACACAGCTTCCCCTACGAAATCGTCGCCCAGATGGCCGACATGGGCCTGTTCGGCCTGCCGTTCCCGGAAGAGTTCGGCGGCATGGGCGGCGACTACTTCGCCCTGGCCCTCGCCCTGGAACAGCTCGGCCGCGTGGACCAGTCCGTCGCCATCACCCTCGAGGCCGGCGTCTCCCTCGGTGCCATGCCGATCCACCGCTTCGGCAACGACGCCCAGAAGGAGGAATGGCTGCCGCTGCTGGCCTCCGGCAAGGCGCTCGCCGGCTTCGGACTGACCGAGCCGGAAGCCGGATCGGACGCCGGCGGCACGAAGACCACCGCCAAACTCGGCGGCGGAGAGTGGGTCATCAACGGCAACAAGGAGTTCATCACCAACTCCGGCACGGACATCACCAGGCTCGTCACCGTCACCGCGGTGACCGGCCAGGAGGAACGCCCGGACGGCAGCATCAAGAAGGAAATCTCCACCATCCTGGTCCCCACCAACACTCCGGGCTTCACAGCCGAGAAGGCCTACAACAAGGTCGGCTGGAACGCTTCGGACACGCACCCGCTGACGCTGAACAACGTCCACGTCCCCGAGGAAAACCTGCTCGGCGAACAGGGCCGCGGCTACGCCAACTTCCTCTCCATCCTCGACGAGGGCCGGATCGCGATCGCGGCCCTGGCCGTCGGCGCGGCCCAGGGCTGCGTGGACCAGTCGGTGAAGTACGCCAAGGAACGCAGCGCGTTCGGGCAGAACATCGGCAAGTACCAGGCCATCGCGTTCAAGATCGCCCGGATGGAAGCACGGGCCCACACGGCCCGCCTGGCCTACTACGACGCTGCCGCCCGGATGCTCGCCGGAAAGCCGTTCAAGACGCAGGCGGCCATCGCTAAGATGGTCGCAGGCGAGGCAGCCATGGACAACGCGCGGGACGCCACCCAGGTGTTCGGCGGCTATGGCTTCATCAACGAATTCACCGTGGCGCGCCACTACCGCGACTCCAAGATCCTTGAAGTCGGCGAGGGCACCACGGAGGTCCAGTTGATGCTGATCGCCCGCGAACTGGGGCTCTAGCGGGCCCGCTGGCCGCAACCGTCGAACGAAGGATCAACGATGATTAACAAAGTTGTTGCCAGCGCCGCCGAGGCCGTCGCGGACATCCACGACGGCGCCTCGCTCGCCGTCGGCGGTTTTGGGCTCTGCGGCATTCCGGTGGCCCTGATCGATGCCCTGCACCAGAGCGGAGCCAGGAACCTGGAAACCGTGAGCAACAACTGCGGCGTAGACGACTGGGGACTCGGGATCCTGCTGAAGGACGGCCGGATCCGCCGCACGGTCAGCTCCTACGTGGGGGAGAACAAGGAATTCGCCCGGCAGTATCTCGCCGGTGAGCTCGAAGTGGTCCTCACCCCGCAAGGCACGCTCGCCGAGAAGCTGCGTGCCGGCGGCGCCGGCATCCCGGCCTTTTACACGCCGGCCGGCGTAGGCACCCAGGTGTCCGACGGCGGCCTGCCGCAAAAGTACGACGCCGACGGTGGCATCGCGATCGCCTCCGCGGCGAAGGAGGTGCGCAGCTTCAACGGCGCCGACTACGTCCTCGAGGAATCGCTGACCCCCGACTTCGGCCTGGTGCACGCCTGGAAGGGCGACCGCCACGGCAACCTCGTCTTCCACGCCACCGCGATGAACTTCAACCCGCTCTGCGCCATGGCGGGACGGATCACCATCGCCGAGGTCGAGGAACTTGTGGAGCCGGGAGAGCTGGACCCCGAACACGTCCACATTCCCGGCATCTTCGTGCAGCGCGTGGTGCTCGCCCCCGACGTCGAGAAGCGGATCGAGAAGCGCACGGTGGCGCTGGCTGCAGCGTCCGCCGCCGGCGCTGCAGCCCCAGCCACAGCAACAAACACGTCAGGAGCCTAGGCCATGGAATCCAACAGCGTGCAGGGTGCGCCGCCGCGTCCCGAAGCGGTCCGCCACGAATACCGGCCGGCCGCCGTCGAGCATCCCGCCGGTGTTGAGAGCAAAGGCTGGACGCGCAACGAACTTGCCGCGCGGGTAGCGAAGGAACTGCACAACGGGCAGTACGTCAACCTCGGCATCGGCATGCCCACGCTGATCCCCAACTACATCCCCGCCGGCGTCGAGGTGGTCCTGCACTCCGAGAACGGTATCCTCGGCGTCGGACCGTACCCGGGGGAGGACGAAGTCGATCCGGACCTGATCAACGCGGGCAAGGAGACCGTGACGGTCAACAAGGGCGCGGCGTTTTTCGACTCCGCCACCTCCTTTGGCATGATCCGCGGCGGGCATGTGGACGTTGCCGTGCTTGGCGCGATGGAGGTGGCCCGGAACGGTGACCTGGCCAACTGGATGATCCCGGGCAAGATGGTCAAGGGCATGGGCGGCGCCATGGACCTGGTGTTCGGCGCCAAGAAGGTGATCGTGATGATGGAGCACGTGGACCGGAACGGCAGGCCCAAGATCGTGGAACAGTGCACTCTGCCGCTGACCGGCAAGGCCTGCGTGGACCGGATCATCACCGACCTTGCGGTGATCGACGTGGTGACTGAGAACGGACAGTCCCGGCTGGTGCTGCGCGAACTCGCCCCCAACGTGACGGCCGAAGACGTGGCCGCGGCCACCGGAGCCGACGTTTTCGAGGAAGACCAGGAACTGACGGTATGACGGCGAACCCCCAGCACGCGGCCGGACCCCGGATCATTGAACCCCGCGTCATTGAACAGCGCGGGCTCTACTTCGATGAGCTCGAGGAGGACGTGGTCTACGCGCACCGCCCCGGCCGGACCGTCACCGAGGCGGACAACGTCCTCTTCACCACCATGACCATGAACACCCAGGCCCTGCACCTCGACGCGGCCTGGAGCGCGGACCAGCCGTTCGGCCAGCGCCTGGTGAACTCCATGTTCACCCTGGCCACGGTGGTCGGCCAGTCCGTTCCGCAGCTGACCCAGGGCACCATCATCGCGCAGCTGGGCCTCACCGAAGTGTCCTTCCCGCACCCGATGTACCACGGCGACACCCTCTATACCGAGACTGTGGTGACCGGGAAACGGCTGTCCTCCTCCCGGCCCGGCCAGGGGATTGTGACGATGCAGCACACCGGGCGGAACCAGCACGGCGAGGTGGTGGCCCTCGCCACGCGCAGCTGCCTGATGTGGACACGGGACGCGCACACCGCCGTGCCGCCGGCAAACTCTGCGCAGCCGGCAAACTCTGCCCAGAAAGAACGCGCACAAAAGGGCAGAATAGAGACATGAGTTTCCTGATGGGTCCCGCCCTGCTGTTTTGCCCCGCCGACCGCCCCGAGCGCTACCAGAAGGCGGCCGAGCGCTCCGATGCGGTCATCGTGGACCTCGAGGACGCCGTCGCGCCGGCGGACAAGCAGCGCGCCCGCGGCGCCATCCTCGCCCAGCTTGGTGCCACCGGGGACGGCCCCGAGCTGGACCCGAGCCGCACCATCATCCGGATCAACCCCGCCGGCACGGAGGAGTTTGAGAAGGACCTGCATTGCCTCAAGCACACGCCGTACCGTCACGTGATGCTGGCCAAGGCCGAAAGCGCCGCCCAGCTCGAGGAGCTTGAGGGCTACAGCGTGATCGCGCTGTGCGAAACGGCGCTGGGGATCGTGAACGCCGCCGCGATCGCGGCCGCCCCGAACGTGGTCGGGCTGATGTGGGGCGCCGAGGACCTGCTCGCCTCGCTCGGCGGCACCTCCAGCAGGACCGACGACGGCGCCTACCGCGCGGTCGCGCTGCACGCCCGCTCGACGGTGCTGCTGGCCGCCCGTGCCTTTGGCAAGGATGCGGTTGACTCGGTCTACGTCAACATCCCGGACCTGGACGGCCTCGCCGTCGAAGCCCGCGACGCCGTCGCCTCCGGCTTCAGTTCCAAGGCCTGCATCCACCCGAACCAGGTGGCCGCGGTCCGCGGAGCCTACGCACCGTCCGAGTCCGAGGTCGCGGAAGCCACCCAGCTGCTGGCCGCCGCCGCGGCGGCAGGCTCCGGCGTGTTCCAGCATGAGGGAAAGATGATCGACGGCCCCATCCTCAAGCACGCCGAATCCACGCTCCGCCGCGCCGTGCACTAGCCGCGGGCGGTTCGACACTCGTTTTGCTGGCTGGGGGAGGGGCTCGGGCGGCGCCCGGGCTCCGCGGTGCCAGCCCCGTCGATTCGTCACGAATGGCCACTTTGGCGGGTCCCATAGCGGCCATTTGCGTCACCTGGGTGCCCGGTGGTGGCCATTTGCGTCATATGGGTGCTCCGCAGCCTCGGATGGAGGGGCCTGCGGGCTTGGGGCGCGTCGATTCTCCACGAATGGCCGCTTTGGCGGGCCCGATTGCGGCCATTTGCGTCGGATGGGTGCTCGGTGGTGGCCATTTGCGTCATATGGGTGCTCCGCAGCCTCGGATGGAGGGGCCTGCGGGCGTGGCTCGCGTCGATTCTCCACGAATGGCCGCTTTGGCGGGCCCGATTGCGGCCATTTACGTCATATGGGTCCTCATCGTTCGCAGCCCTGCTCGCGTGCTGAACCGCGACGCATAGGCATGCTCCGCGCCAGCCATGAAAACGGGACATGCTCAGGGCTGCCACAGGTACCTGCTCTCCGGACGCCCTGCAGCACCGTACCGGGGGGGGTGAGGCTGGCGAAGAGGCCACGGGATCCGCAGCCGGGCGGTTGACCAAGGCGGCGTCGCTGCGGCTGGGGCCCAAGTACTCCACGGCCTTGGCCTGACCTTTCCGACCATATGCGTCCAACGGCTCTCAGCCCCCCGGCGGCAGGGACAGCGGCGGAATGGACTCGTGCAGCGGGATCCGGATCCAGCGCTGGCCCGTGGCGCGGAATTCCTTCCGGGTGGCGAAGCGGTACAGGTAGCTGCGGGCCCGCACCCAGCGGGGCCGCGCGCCGTCGAACGGATCATGCCGCAGCAGGCGCAGGGTGGGGCGGTCGGCCTCCAAGAGCTTGGCCAGGAAGGCGTAGAACCACTCCTCGTGCACGGTGCGCAGCGGTAGGAACCACATCAGCCAGTCGAGGCGCAGGTGGTACGGCGCCCACTGCCGCGGGATCCGGCGGACCTCTCCGGGCTTTCCGCGGAAGCCGTATTCCCGCCAGTCAGCCGTGTCGTCGGGGTCGGCATCGAGGGTTCCTTCCACCGCGATTTCGATCCGCCGCTTGGTGACCGTGCCGAACGCTCCATACGTGTTCCCCAGCTGCCAGCGGTTGAAGCTGGCGTTCATCAGCTGGTAATGGGAAAACAGGTTCTCGATCGGGCGGTAGCTGAGCACCACGAGCAGCACCGTGGCGAGCAGGACCACCACCAGCCACGCCGTCTGCGCCTGGCTGCCTGTCGCCGCGGCACCCGCATCCGGGCTGGTGCCCGCGGCGGCGGGGTGCCAGTCCAGCGGGATCGCCGGGATGACGGCATGCACCACCGGGTCGCTGACCGCGGCGAAGGCGAGCAGGATCGCCATCCAGTTGAGCCAGGCGAAGTTTCCGGTCGCCACCAGCCAGAGCTGCGTGAAGATGACGATGCCCGCGGCCACACTGGACAGGGGCTGCGGGGCGAAGAGGAAGAACGGCACCACCAGTTGGGCGAAGTGATTGCCCAGGACCTCCACCCGGTGCCACGGTTTGGGCAGCAGATGCGCCTGCCGGCTGAGCGGCCCGGGCATCGGCTGGGTCTCATGGTGGTAGTACAGGGCTGTCAGGTCACGCCACTCCCGACCGCCGCGGATCTTGATCATGCCGGCGCCAAACTCCAGGCGGAACACCAGCCAGGCCAGCAGGATCAGGATGGTGCGCGGCGGGGGAGTCTGGTCGGAACCGAGGAAGGCCACAATAAACCCGGCCTCAAGCAACAGCATCTCCCAGCCGAAGCCATAGAACGTCTGCCCGACATTGACGATCGACATGTACAGCAGCCACAGCGCCAGGAACGCCAGCAGGGGTACCCATGGCGGGCCCAGCTGCGGCAGGCCCAGCACGATCGTGGCGGCGATCCCCATCCCGGCCCAACAGACGGCCCGCAGCAGCCGGTCCGAGTAGCGCCAGCTGAACAGGGTGGGCCTGCGCAGCCGGCCGAAGCCTGCCAGGAAGTCCGGCACCGGCAACAGTCCGCGCTCGCCGAGAAGGGCCGGAAACTGGTTGTGCGAGGACAGGAAGGCTACGAAGTAGATCGTGGCGATGCCGCGCTGCAGCACCTGCCGGGCGAACTCGTACTCCGGCGCGTCAAACCAGGCCGTCCACTCCACGTTCCCCACGTTACGCCCGCGGCCGGCCGCGTCAATGCTGGGGCAACCTGCGCCACGTTCGGTCCAGGCGGGCGTCGAGAAGGCATTTCACGGCAGTGTCTCGCTCCGACACTGCCGTGAAATGCCAACTCGTCGGGCAAACCCGAGCACAGGACGCGGTGCGGGATACTGGAACCATGCAGCCGCGCAAGATCGTCCTCCTCGGGTCCACCGGTTCCATCGGCACACAGGCGATTGACGTCGTCGACGGCGCCCCGCACCTTTTCGAAGTCGTGGCGCTCAGCGCGGGCGGAGGCTACCCCGAACTTCTGGCCCGGCAGGCGGTCCACACCAGGGCCCGGGCCATCGGTGTGGCGTCCGGCGACGCGAGCGCCCTCCAGACGCTGATTGACGACGCCGCCGGCGCGGCCGGCGTAACCGGCTACCGTCCCGAGATCATCACCGGGCCGGACGCGTCCACCCGGATCGCGGAGATCGAGGCCGACGTCGTGCTCAACGGCATCACCGGCTCCATCGGCCTGGCACCCACCCTGGCCGCGCTCAAATCCGGCGCCACCCTGGCCCTGGCCAACAAGGAGTCCCTGATTGTCGGCGGCGCCCTGGTCAAGGCCGCGGCCCGCGACGGCCAGATCGTCCCGGTGGACTCCGAGCATTCCGCCATCGCCCAGTGCCTGCGCTCCGGCACCGCGGCCGAGGTGGACCGGCTGATCCTCACGGCGTCCGGCGGCCCCTTCCGCGGCAAGACCCGGGAGGAGCTGCACGAGGTGTCCCCGCAGGACGCCCTCGCCCACCCCACCTGGGACATGGGCCTCATGGTCACCACCAACTCCGCCAGCCTGGTCAACAAGGGCCTGGAAGTGATCGAGGCGCACCTGCTCTTCGACATTCCGCTGGAAAAGATCGACGTCGTCGTCCACCCGCAGTCCGTGGTCCACTCGATGGTCCAGTTCAACGACGGGTCCACGATCGCCCAGGCTTCGCCGCCGGACATGCGCCTGCCCATCGCCCTGGGCCTGGGCTGGCCGGACCGGGTGGCGAAGGCGGCCCGGCCCTGCGACTGGAGCAAAGCCACCAGCTGGACGTTTGAGCCGCTGGACACCGAGGCGTTCCCCGCCGTCGGTCTGGCCAAGGACGCCGCCCGGCAGGGCAGCACTTACCCGGCGGTCTTCAACGCCGCGAATGAAGAGGCTGTGATGGCGTTCCACGCCGGCCGGATCCGGTTCACCGACATCGTCGATACCATCGAAGCAGTTCTCAGCGAACACACAGGGTCCTCCGGGCTGACGGTGGAGTCCGTGCTGGATGCTGAAAGATGGGCACGCGCCCGCACCCACGAACGTTTAGCCGTCAGAAGCGTCTAGGAAGCAGCAGATCCAAGCATGAGTCCCGTCCTCCTCTTTATCCTCGGTGTCGTCTTTGTGGCGATCGGCATCGCCGTGTCCATTGCCCTCCACGAGGTGGGCCACCTGCTGCCGGCCAAGCTGTTCAAGGTCCGCGTCACCAAGTACATGATCGGTTTCGGGCCCACCCTCTGGTCCCGCAAAAAGGGTGAGACCGAATACGGCTTCAAGGCCATCCCGCTGGGCGGCTTCGTCTCCATGATCGGCATGTACCCGCCGAACAAGGAGGACGGCACCGTGCGCCCCTCCAGCACGGGCATGTTCCAGTCCCTCGCCTCGGATGCCCGCTCCCTGGCCCACGAGGAAGTCGGCCCGGCCGACGGTAACCGCGTCTTCTACAAACTGCCGGTCTGGAAGAAGATCGTCGTTATGCTCGGCGGCCCGGCCATGAACATGCTGATCGGACTCGCGCTGACGGCCGTGCTGCTGATGGGCTTCGGCACCGCCACCCAGACCACCACCATCGCCGACGTCTCCAAATGCCAGGTCAAGGCCGGCGAAACCGTGGACCCGAACTCCGCCGACTGCCGGCTCACGCCCGCCGCCGCCGCGGGACTGCTGCCCAACGACGTCATCACCTCCTTCGACGGCAAGTCCGTGACCAGCTGGGATGAACTCACCGGCTGGATCCGCACCTCCGCGGACCGGCAGGTCAGCATCACCGTGGAGCGCGACGGCGTCCCGGTCACCACCACCGTGACACCCGTCCTCTCCGCGCGTCCCGTCGTCGGCGACGACGGCCGCCAGGCCAAGAGTGCCGACGGCACCCTGCTCTACCAGGACGTCGGCTTCCTGGGCATCGGAGCGCAGACCGCGCTCGTGCCGCAGCCGGCGTCGACCGTTCTGCCGATGGCGGGCGAGAACATCAAGCAGATCGCCGGCGTCGTCGTGAACCTGCCGGCCCGGGTGGCCGGCGTGGCGCAGGCAGCCTTCAGCGAAGAGCCCCGCGACCCCAACGGACCCATCAGCGTGGTCGGCGTGGGGCGGGTGGCAGGCGAGGTCGCCGCGATGGAGGAAGTACCGATGCAGTCCCGGGTGGCGACCCTGGTCGGGCTGCTGGCCGGACTCAACTTCGCCCTGGCCGTCTTCAACCTCATTCCGCTGCTGCCGCTCGACGGCGGCCATGTGGCCGGTGCGTTGTACGAAGGGGCCCGCCGCAGGGTCGCCAAGCTCTTCGGCCGCCCGGACCCCGGCGCGTTCGACATCGCCAAGCTGCTCCCGGTCACCTACGTGGTGGCGGTGCTGCTGATGGGCATGGGCGCCCTGCTGATCTACGCGGACATTGTGAAGCCGGTGTCCTTGTCAAACTAGGCTAGAATCGGCCCATGAAAGCCGCCGTATATCTGCGCCAGTCCCTCGACCGCGACGGGCAGGGCTTAGCCGTCGAGCGCCAGCGCCAGGACTGCACCGCCCTGTGCAAGGCTCGCGGCTGGGATTCCATCGAATACGTAGACAACAGCATCAGCGCCAGCACCGGCAAGGTTCGCCCGGCTTATGCTCGGATGCTGGAGGACATTTCAGCGGGCCGCATTCAGGGCGTAGTTGCATGGGATCTGGACAGATTGCACCGCCGGCCTATCGAGCTGGAGCACTTCATCGACTTAGCGGACAAGCACAGCTTGGCGCTGGCTACCGTGACTGGGGACGTGGACCTATCCACGGACAACGGGCGACTGTATGCCCGTATCAAAGGCAGCGTTGCCCGCGCCGAAGTGGAGCGCAAGAGCGCCCGCCAGCGCCGCGCCGGTTTGCAACGCGCCGAAGCCGGTAAACCTTGGGGCCCACATCGCCCGTTTGGTTTCGAGGATGACAAGACCACTCACCGGCCGGAAGAGTCGGACGTTATCCGGGGCATGTATGCGGACTTGCTGGCTGGCGTTTCACAGCACGAGATAGCCCGAAATCTGAACGCCCGTGGGATCCAAACCACGCGCGGCGGGGAATGGGTACAGTCCACCGTTCGGGAGTTGCTGCGGAACCCGCGAAACGCTGGACTGCGACGATACAAGGGCGAAATCATCGGTAAGGGCGACTGGGAACCCATCGTCAGTGAAGAAACCTGGCGCGTAGCCGCCCAGCGGATGACCGGCGGCAGTAACGGCGGGGGGCCGCGTAAGCACCTGCTGGCCGGTATCGCTAAATGCGGCGTCTGCGGTGCAAACATGGTCACGGCATATCTGCCCGGCAAGGTTCGGACCTACGCGTGCACCAGCGGTAAGCACGTGGCCAGGAACGCCGAAACCATCGAACAGCAGGTAACTGAAACCATCCTCGCCGTGCTCGAATCCTCGCCGCTCCCGAGTCTCACGGCAGACAAAAAGGCCCCGAAATACAGCGAGCTATCGAAGCAGGCCGACACGCTGCGCCGGCGGCTGGATTCCCTCGCGGTCGAATTTGCGGACGGCGATCTGACGGCATCCCAACTACGCGCCGCCACGGATCGGATGCAAGAGCGAATTGCCGACATTGAGCAGGCCATGACGAAGCGTTCCACTAGCGCCGCCCTTGCGCCCCTAGCCGGGGCCCAGGACATGCGGAAAGCGTGGGAGGGCCTAAGCGTTGCCCGCCGCCGTTCCATCATTGACGCCCTCGCCGTTGTCACGGTTCACCCCGTTAAGAATCGCCGGAACCCGGAACCTGGCTCAGTGGAGGTAGCGCCGCGCCAAGACTAGGGGAGGGGCATAACGCGCCCCAAAGTGACAGGTGTTGCCCGTGGGGGACAAGTAAGGTAAAGTGTGGCAAAGTGGCTTATTAGTCGCACCCTCCTTCTTTCCGGAGACTGAGAACCCCGACAGGCCCACGGCTAGCGGACTCCCTGTGGTTTGCCGCAGGAGTAATCCCCGGGGGACAAGTGTTTGAAGTCCCCACCGCTCCAAGGTTCGCCTCGGACGAAGAGACAGCGCAAAGTCCGTCGTTTGACGGCAGGCCCACCAGCCGCAGAAAGTTCTACAGCCGACGCCTGAAGCGGACATTGAATGACACGCTTGTGATTTCCCGGACACTGGGTTAGGCTTAGTCCCGTCTGTACAGCACCGTCTGAAAATGCAGACAGAACCTCTTACCGTTCGCGGTTTGAGCACCCCGAGGTAGTTTTTCGGGAGTAGAGGTAATCACCCTTGGGTCCGCCCCTCGGAGTAAAGACTAGGAGAGCACCAGCCCCCATCCAGTAAGCCCGCGACAGCGGCAGGCCGAACACTCCCGATCATCGGCTTAGGGGCAACACAAACAAATCCGAAAAAATCAGAGCGCGTAGTCCCGCCCGGTGCGGTATAACGTCCGGTCCCTTGGATAAGGGCCGAAAGCTGATAGATAGTCACGCCCGAATCACCCCATGAAGTTGCTGGGAGATGAGGGCTTTTTTATGCTCAAAATCTGAATACCTGTCACTACCTGAACCGATCACAATCCGTGGTCGGTTTTTCTGTTTAACCGTCACCCTCGAAGGCCCTGGATCACTCCGGGGCCTTTCCCATTTAAGGAGAAACCATGACCACGGACGCCCCCTGGCTCGCCACGCTGACCGAAGCCGGAGACCGCTATAAGTGCAGTTCCCGCACCCTCCGGCGAATGATCGCCCGCGACGAGCTGACCGCCTACCGCGTGGGCCCGAAGCTCATTCGCATCGACATTCGGGAAGCGGACCGGATCTTCACCGCAACGGCTGACGATGAACGCTGAAACCCGCGCTCACATTCAGCAAGTAGCCAACTCATGGCCGAAACTCACCCGCGAACAGATCGACCGAGTGACCACCATCATTCAAGGACAGGACACCTAAATGACCGCAAAAAACAACGGCCCAGCGGGAAGCCGAACCGTTGAAATCTCGTGGGGAGATTGCAACCAGTTTACACACCGCCGGCGCCAGGTCCGCTTCAACGGCCCCGCGCTCATCTCAACAGCCACTTGGCAACGCTGGGAAATCGCCAGATACCTCCTGGAAACCGAGACGCCAGGCAGGTTCGGATTCTTCACAATCGACGGGGGAAGCAAATGACCGTTGCTGAATGGTTCCGCGCCGATGCTTTCGAGCCCGAAGCGCCGGCCACGTGGGACGACGCCGGACTTAGATCACACCAGCGCATAGCGGCACGGTTCGCCACTTTTGCCGCCGGTAGGGCCCTTTACGTGGACGGCACCGGCTGGCACTACTGGGACGGGGCCCGGTGGGCACCCGACGCCAGCCAGGCGCGGGTAAACCAGATCCTTACAGAGATGCTCAAAGTTAGCTGGATGGAAGCCCAGTCAGACCGGGACCTAGCCGCCGACGTGAAAGCCAGTATGACGGCCACCGGATCCGCCGGCGTCCTCAGCCTCGCGGCACGTAAGCTTTTCGCCGCAACGGTGGACGTGGATCCGTGGTTGCTGAACTGTAAAAACGGCACGCTGGACCTGCACAGCCTGGAGTTGCGCCCGCATGACCCTAAAGACCTCATAACCAAGATCACCGGGGCGGCGTACGATCCATCCGCACCAGGGGAAGCATGGCGGCAGTTCCTTGCCTCAAGTCTCCCGGATCCCGAAGTACGGGGATTCTTCCAGCGTTACGCCGGGCTCGCCCTCATCGGCAAAGTGATTGATCACGTCATGGTCATAGCTACCGGATCCGGACGCAACGGCAAGGGAGTTATTGCCCGCGCAATGAAGCCCGCACTTGGGGACTACGCCATATCGGGAGCGAACGACCTGCTCATAGCGGGCCGCAAGGGTGAGAAGAAAAGCGCCTCTGAACTATCCGCCATGATGGACCTCCGCGGGGCTCGGTGGGTTGAAATGTCAGAGATACCCAAGGGCGCAAAACTTGACGAAGCCAACACCAAGCACTTGGTAGGCGGCGACGTCGTGCCGGCAAAGCTCATGGGCAAGGACCGAATCAACTTTGAGCCCAGCCACTCGTTCTACATGCTCACCAACGACCTGCCGGCCATTGACGCCGACTCCGAAGCCGTATGGGCGCGTATACGCGTCGTGCCCTTCACTGAGTCATTCATCGGGCGTGAGGATCACACCATCGAACCCCGCATAGCCGCCGAATCCAGCGCCGTCCTTGCATGGGCAGTCGAAGGGCTCAGGGAGTACCAGAAGATCGGGCTAGCGGCACCTAAAGCCGTCCTAGCCGCGGATGCAGAGTACAGGCAGAGTAACGACCCCGTTAGCGTGTTTGTGTCTGAGGAATGCATCGTATCCCCGGCGGCATCCGCAGCGTCCTCAGTTTTGTTTGAGGCGTACGCAGATTGGGCCCGCCGCAACGGCGATCCCCAGCTCAGTTCTACGGCGTTTGGTGCCCTGTTGAAGCGGATCCCCGGCGTAGTGCCGGGCAAGGTAGCCAGGTCCCGCGGGTATAGCGGTATCGGGCTCGCGGCGAAGCTGGAGGAGTTCTAAACATGCCTCTGACTAGGGAAAACATCGAAGTGGGACAGGTGGGACACGTTCTCCGCTCGATTCTCACGGGAATTGAATCTAGGGAAGTAAGCGGAAAACGCGTCCCACGCGTCCCCAAACCTCGAAACTCAGCACTGGAGGCCGCGAAATGACCACCACCCCGCAGCCCTCAGTAGCCGCTATGAAGCTCTCAAAAGCCCAGTACATCGAACTATGCGACACCCTCCGCCACAGGGCCCAGGAGGCTCACCACAACGCCCGAGCATGGGCCAACCGGGCACTAGAGGCCGAGAGCCGCCTAGCCATCTACGAACCAGGCGACGACCACCCCGCCACACCCGAAGGAATGGAACCGACATGCTGACCACAACTGCCAGGAAGACTGACATGCCCACACCAACCGAGGCACCAGAAGCCCAAGTCGCCGGATTCGACCACCGCGCCATCATCGTCAATTGCCCGTACTGCGCCCACTTGCACCGCCACGACCGGAAGAACCTGCCCAGCCAGGGCCGAACACGCCGCGCCGCCGGTTGCGGACTTCACTCCAGCCAGGAAGCCCGCGTCACGGGCTACTGGATCACCCTCCCAACAAACCCCACGCGGGAGACCGCAGAATGACTGACCGCCGCCCCTACTTCGCAAAAGTAATCGCGCACGACTGGGCCACGCCCGGACGCCCAAGTACCCCCGGAATAGCGTTCATCGGCCGCGGCGGGCTCAGCGCACACCTCACACCGGCCGAAGCCATCTCGCTTTCTAATCACATAGTCGATCTCGTTGAATCCCTCGAAAAGGAGAACTAAATCATGACCCGTCCCACCATCGACACCTTCAGCTTCAAGACCACCACCGGCTACGCACCCCACGGACGCCCGCCGGCTGACAAGATCGACAAGCGGTTCGCCCCGATCTTCGCCCGCCTCGACAAGCTCAAGGAAAACCGTTCCGCAGCGGAAGAGCTGGTCAATCACCTGGCACAGCCCGCCCGCGACGCCGAAGCCACCAACGCCGACGACACCGCGGCCGCCGAAGCCATCGCAAAAGGCAAGAACGCACCCGACCGCGACAACGAGCACAAGCTCGCAGCAGACCGGAAGCAGTCCGGCCTGAACCTCGCCGGATACGCCCTGGCTATCCAGACCGTGGAAGCCGAAGCCGAAGCACTCCGCGACAGCATCACCCCATCAACGGCAGACCTCGAAGCCCGCCGCGAAAACATCCGCGCCATGGTCGAAACGCTCAAGACCGAACACGCCGCGTTCCTTACCGCCGAAGCCGTTCACGAATGGAACACCCGGGGGATCTACCTGAGCCGCACCAATTACAACCCTCAGGACCTGCTACCCGCCCTCGCTGCATGGTCAGGTGCCCAGCGGTACAACACCGCGCCGACCTCCGAGCTGTTCAACGCCCTCGCCGACACCCTCACCAACTAAGACAAGGACACACACAATGACTGACATCGCCGAACTCCGCCGCATCACCCGCGCTAACCTCCTCGCCGCCGAAGCAGCACGCCCCAAGGTCGACAGCCAGGGCAAGCCGCTAACCACGAGCGTCTTCACCTACGACGACATGGGCCGACTCATCAAGGCCGAAGCACAGGGCAACGCCTAAGCCCTGCCGAACATGACCACCCGCCGCCGGTCCTCACTCACGAGGGCCGGCGGCAGTGGGGGGCAAGCCCCGAACCCCCCTCCAGCCGGTCGCATCCGCGTGCGATCGCAATATCCCCCCGAGTCGCGGATTCCACGTCGGGCGCGATTCATATAGGGGGGGTAGCCCCCCGGCCTAGGTGTTTTCGCTGGCACTAGCGCCATAGGGCCTGACTGTTTGTACGAAACCCAAACCTTTCTCACGCGCGTGGGATAGCACAGTAACTGATCAGACAAGGAAACAAACATGTCCGAAGGAACAACACACCCGCTGCCCGCAGGCCTGCATGTGGTTGAAGACCCTAGCCACCCGCAGCTCTACCTCGTGGCCGAAACCGCCGAATTAGGCGAAGACCCTAACAACCCCAAGTTCTACCTGATTGGATCCTGACCCATGCCCCGCAGAATCATTTCCGTTGACGACACGTTCAACGTCCCCGACTCCGTTAAAATCAACGATGCTAACCTCCCGGCGCGTCTCGCGGACGCGGCACTTAATGCCACGATTGGTGAGCAAGTTTGGCCCAAGCTTGACAAGACGGCGGTGGGCTTCGGGACGAAGGTTGGAGCCTTCTCGTTCGGCGGCGGCGGTGGCGCCAGCGCAACTACTTCCGTCTCCGAAATGATCGTCCGCACCCCGTTCCGGCTGCCGGTCAAGCCCACCCGCGCACGGCTGCATGTGCAGAACCGGAACCTGAAGGACAACCTCGGGCTGACCCCCGGCGCGTTCGCCTTCACCGGATTGTGGATCGGCAAGCCCGTTTTGGACTCAGTCGGCGGCCTGACGGCCAACTTCACCGCCGCCCCCACGAATGTCATTGGCGCGTTCAGCACCCCGGCTGATGGCAGCGAGTACGTGTCCGCCTGGTTCGACACCTCCGCGATCATCGACGCGAAGACCGACTACGCCCTGTCCTACGGATATACCTGCACGGCCGGGCAGAGTACCCACCGTGCCACCGGCTTTCACTGGTGGTCCAACATCACGGGCGACGCCGCAAAAGCCAACCTTCAGAACATGGTAGGCACCGTCACCACCAACCAGTCCCCGCACCTGGACATCTGGCTGGAGTACGAGTTCGCCGCAACCAACCCGGTCAACCTGCACGTGGGCGACTCTCTCACGGACGGGCAGATGGCGATCTACGGGGCAAGGGACAGCTACCCGCAGCAGTTCTCCCGCCGCACGGGCGCCGTAGCCGCGACCCTCGCGTTCTCCGGTTCGTCCCTCTCGCCGGGCTGGGACATCACGAGCCCCAAGTACGGCAAGTACGCGGGGCTGGTATTCGATGCGATGTACGTCCACCTCGGGACGAACGACATCAACGCGGGCGCAAGTCTCGCTACGGTGCAGACTCGGCTGGGCATCGCCCTGGACAAGCTCCGCACCACCTACGGCAACGTCCCGGTGTACCTCGGCATCGTCCCGCCACGGAACTTCGGAGCCGGGCCGGAGGCCGTCAGGGTCGCCTACAACACGTGGCTGCGGACGCTCCCGTTCGGGGTCACGGGAACGATGGACTTCGACCGGGCTGTCCGTTCGGCGGCTGATCTCAAGCTGATCGATGCGGACTTCAACGGCGGCGACGGCACCCACATGAGCACCGCGGGCTATGACAAGTTCGCGCAGGCAGTACCGCTGCGAACGTCCGTCTAGTTCGGGAGCTCTGCGGCGACGAGGGAAGCGAACCGGGCGTGCCCGGCCGGTGTGAGGTGCAGCCGGTCGGGCAGGAACTCAAGGTCCCAGTCCAGCGCGGAAACGTACTGGGCCCCTTTCGCCTTGGCGGCACGCTCGGTGCCGGCCTTCACGTCAACGCTCTCGCCCGTGGCCTTCAGATGCGTTTCCAGCGTGGTGCAAAGCTGCTGCGCGGTGATGTTGTCGCGGACTTCCTTGGCGGCGTACGCGCCACCACCCACGAGGGCAAGGCCAAGCGCGGCAGAGACGATCACGGAGCGGCGTTTCAAGATTCCCCCAAGGCTTTTTGTCATGCAGTGACCTCATCACATGGTCCCCGGTTCCTGCACCATGACCTGTTGGCAGGATAATGACGCTGGTGGACACAAATCATGCCAACCAAGAAATCAGCCATCATCAGATGGATGTCATCCTCGCTGAGCTTACGGCACGAGGTGCAGGGAACCCATGCTCGCGTTGCGGCCACATTCCGCACACGCTGCACAACTCGCTCACGCACATACAACTCATTGGGTCGACCGAGGGCACGCTCTTAGGAGGCGTGGCGGTTCCCGCAGCATTGATCATTTGCAATAACTGCGGCGCTGTCTCGATGCATGCGTTGGGGGCGCTCGGACTGCTGGAACATCCCGCTTTCGCCGCATGGGCTGGCGTCCGCCCATGAGTGAGATCCAACAAACGCCCTCGTCGCGGCCGCAACCGCTGGCGCACACGATTGATATCAGCGCGCACATCTCTCGGTCACTAACAGTTTCCACGAATCTGGACCAGGACGTCATCATCACCACGAAAGACAAGATTGCCAACGCGCTTCATGAGGTCCTGCCGAAGTTCAGGCGGAGGGTGAGTTGGGTTGCGCCAGTCGGCGTCACCGCCAGTCTATGGATTGCCCTAGCGTCCACAGACTTCAACCAAAAACTACTCGGAATACCAGCCGATACCTGGAAGGGCGCCTTCCTTCTGGCGGCCGTTCTGGGATCTATCTGGGTCCTCGTTGCTGTCGGGCGTGCCGTCTTCGGCGGGGCGTCGCATGCACATGTTTTGAGTTCGATCACTGCGACCCATTCCAACGCCACCGTCCAGACCATTCAGGGCCATGTGGACACCTGAGTCATCGATTTCGACCGGAACGTGCTGGGGCTAAATAAGACCGGCTAAGTGCCCTAACTGAATAGACGAAGAAAACCCCCGCCAGCTAACCATGCTGGCGGGGGTTTTCTTGTTTCCTCGTCAATCTTTAGGAATACCGGTGCAAAACGCATCGTGTCGCTGCAGCATGTCCTCAATCAGGCTGCGGTCGTTCTCATGGGCAACAAGGCCGTGGAACGGGCAACGCAACGCATAGCCCGTCTTGCCGACTTTCTCGATCTTTGAGTTCATGGGCACAGTCTTACATGCCGGCGTCAGACCCCCGGCCTAGTCTCTGCCCTGTGGTGAAACTCGACGTGGACGCGGTAGGCCGGATGCTGACCAAGGGCAGGTATGTTTACGGCATGGCAAGCTTCACGCTCGACGGCGAAACGTTCGAGTATCTGAAACCGGATCCGGGACACCAGTCCGAAGAGGCTAAGTCCTGGACCTATGGGCAGTATCCCAAGGTGCTAGCGAGTGTGCCTCTCGCTGACGGCGGCGCGGTGAGTGTCTACGCCGTCGCGGAACGCTGGAACCCCTCACACATCCTAGTGAGCTGGGCAGACGACGGGCGGCACGCACACTGGGCCTGGATCCCCGCCGGCAACGTGGAACGCGTCACCGATTCAGAATGGGATATAGAGGAGTACCGCCGTTGCCCGGACAACCTACGCGGGATCCGCTGGGGAAACCGTCTGCCAGGATTCCTGCCCGCCTAGACGGCACAGAAAAGCCCCGGACCCATGACGGGTGCCGGGGCAGTTCCTAGGCGCGTAGAACTCTCTCAGGCGGTCACGCGGCGTACTTACGGCCAAGGGCAGCCAGTGCAGTTCCCGCCGCGATTGCCTGTTGAGCCGTCATCCCGACCATTCGATAGTCGCCGTTCGGCGGCAGAAGCTCGAAAGTCACGCCGTGCTCGAAGGTGAACGTGCTCTCGATCCGCCAGCCATCGCCAGCCACAGACGGCCCGTCGAAGTAACCCGCCGGCAACTCTGGATGCATTGCGTCCATCGCCTCGGTGAAACCCACGGGCGGCGTGGGGATGGGGCCGAGCTTACCCAAGAGCTCCACGGCAGTTATGCCCTGCGCTTCTGCCATTTCTCCGAGCTCGCGGACTGTCTTGGGCATCTTGGTGCTGTTCATGGTGAGACCGTTCTGTTGTGGTTGTCGCGTCCCCAGCGGACGCCGTGATTGTAGCGGGTACGTATGACAGGCAGGGGTAGTACGTTTAAAGATGAATCGGATCTAAAGAACTGGCTTGTCATAGTCCCTCGTCCCGTCGAACTCCCGCCGCCCCCGCCCCTTGTCTGCTGCATTCCACGCCTTTAGCCCGCCACGGTGTCCGGAGCAGGCTGTAGCGCATCCGATCACAGGGCCCGAGTGAACGGCAGCCATGGCGGTTCATGGCTTGAAGAGGGGTAGTGCCGCGCCCGATTGAGTACGTCGAAGGGCTGGAACACGCAGGCGGAAGCCTGGAACCGATCAAGGGAACGGGAACGCGCCTTGACCGGATCCCGACCGCCGCCACAACTCGCTATGGAGCCGTGGGGGATCGGGAAACGTCAGGCCACTATTTCCGACATGGGGCAACCGAAAGTTTCAGCAAGCGTGTGAATCTCGCGGACGGTTAGCACGACGGCGCCGGAGAGTTTGTCCTCCAATTCGGCCCGCGTGATCCGCAGGGCCACGGCGGCATAGGCCGGAGATACGTCCGAAGCGTGAAGGCGTTCCCGGATCCGGTCTAGCGTCATGTCGTAGTAAGAGACGGGTGCCGCGCTCATGCGGACACCGGCCCAAAGAGCAGACCCTCAAGAATGGAGGGGATAAGGAAGAAGCTCAGCACGATAATCGTGTAGAAGGTCTGCTGCACTGTAACTTGCACGGCGCGGGCGATATGCTTGTTCATGTTGCCGGTCCTATTCACTGGTAACCACGCCCCGGACTGTTAGCGCAGTGCCGGGGTTTACTTATGCAGGAACGATAAGCTCAAGCCGGTCAACCTCTTCGGCTGACGCTGCGGTCTTCTGGCCTGCCCCCGGCAGCATGAACAGTTCGGGGCAACCGGATAGCGGTGATTCTCACGTATCAGCTTATTTAGGCTGATTTTTAGTAATCAGTTGAAAACGATTGATTCTCTAAGATCAGCTCTTGTAGGGTTGGGCTATGTACGTGATGACCATCGACCAGCGCGGCAGCAGCGCCGACGTCGACCGCGTCCCGGTCCTCCTCGCGGAGCTGGCCGGGCTGTCCACCGCCGGCAGATTTGAGCGATCCGTGGGCGACGAGGTCCAGGGAGTCGTGGAGCGCCCGGACGAAGTCGTGGACATCGCCCTGCACGCCCTGCGCAGCGGCCGCTGGTACGTGGGCATCGGGGTGGGGGCGGTGGATCTCCCGCTGCCTGCCAGCCCGCGGGAAGGATCCGGCCCGGCCTTCGTGGCGGCCCGCGCCGCTGTCGAGAAGGCCAAGTCCGGGTCCGCCCATGTGCCCATCGCCGTCGTCTCGGGGGGCCTGCGCAGGGGAGAGGCCGCGCCCTCGCCCGCGGGATCTGCCGGCGCCCGCGCCTGCGCCAACGCCGAGGCGGTGTTGCGGCTGATCGGACTTCTGGTCCAGGACCGGACGGCCGCCCAATGGAAGGTCGTGGATGTGCTGCGCCCCTTGCAGCAAGGGCACGCCGGTACCCACGGCACGCAGAAAGTCGCTGCCCAAAAACTGGGAATCACCGAACAATCGGTGAGCCGTGCGCTGTTGCGCTCCGGCTGGCAGGAAGAATGGGCCGCGAGGCCCGCGGCGGAAATGCTGCTGGACTTCGCCCACCGGACAATAACCGGCAACAACGACGGCGGCGGGCCCGCGGACGGTGCCCGGATCCCGGACCGGACGCAGCGCACGGATTCCCGCCCCGCGGAAAGCACAGGAGGAGACCGGTGAACGCCCTCTGGATCACCCTGGCCCTGCTCACTGCCGGCTTCGCCGGCTGGCCCGTGACGGCCCTGGTCTTCCGGCTTGCCCGGACCATCGACGACCGGCAGGACGCCGGTTCCGGCGCTGACGCGGCGAATGACCCCGCGGCGGACGCCACCGTTGATTCCCCGGCCCCGGCCAGCACCACCGCCGGCACCGCGGCGCCGGCAGGTGGCCCCGCCGCAGGATCCGCGGCCACCTCGGTCAGCAGCGTCCGGATCCTGCGGGGAGGCGCGATCATCGGTGTGCTGGAGCGGCTGGCCGTCTGCCTCGCGATCCTCGTCGGCGAACCGGTCGCGATCGCCTACGTGGTCGCGATCAAGGGCCTGGGCCGCTTTGCCGAACTGAAGGAGACTCCGGTCGCCGCGGAGCGGTTCATCATCGGTACCCTGACCTCCCTGCTGTGGGCGGCCGGCGTCGCCGCCCTGGCCAAGGTGCTCGTCCTCGGCTGACGCCACCCGGATGGGTCCCGGGCCGTCGGGGCGATAGTGTATCCCCATGACTGTTTTTGCTGTTGAGTATGTATACGACGCCGAATCCTCCGAAGCCCGCGACACCGCCCGCCCCGCGCACCGCGAATGGACCGCAGGACTTGCCCAGGAGGGAACACTGCTCGCCAGCGGCCCCTACGGTGACGGCGCCGGCGCCCTGCTGATCTTCAAGGCCGCCGACGAGCAGGCCCTGAACGAGGTCCTCAAGCAGGACCCCTTCGCCGCGGCCGGTGCCATCTCGGGCACCCGAACCACGGCCTGGGCTCCCCTGACCGGCCTGCTGGCCGGTCACGCAGCCTAACCGTCCCCGCCAGACCTACTTCGATACAAGGAGTCCATGTGACCTCGGTCAGCCTGGGAATGCCGTCCGCACCGCCGCCCGTCCTCGCGCCGCGCCGCAAGACCCGCCAGATCAAGGTGGGCTCGGTCGGCGTCGGCTCCGATTCGCCGATCAGCGTGCAGTCGATGACCACAACCCCCACCACGGACATCAACGCCACGCTGCAGCAGATCGCCGAACTGACGGCCTCCGGCTGTGACATTGTGCGCGTCGCCTGCCCGTCCGCGGACGACGCCGAGGCCCTGCCGATCATCGCCCGGAAGTCCCAGATCCCGGTGATCGCCGACATCCACTTCCAGCCCAAGTATGTCTTCGCCGCGATCGAGGCCGGCTGTGCCGCCGTGCGCGTCAACCCGGGCAACATCCGCAAGTTCGATGACCAGGTCAAGGAAATCGCCCGCGCGGCGAAGGACCACGGCACCTCGATCCGGATCGGCATCAACGCCGGATCGCTGGAACCGGGCATCCTGAAGAAGTATGGCAAGGCCACCCCGGAGGCCCTCGTGGAGTCCGCCGTGTGGGAAGCCTCGCTGTTCGAAGAGCACGGCTTCAACGACTTCAAGATCTCGGTCAAGCACAACGACCCGGTCATTATGGTCGCCGCCTACGAGATGCTCGCCGAACAGGGCGACTGGCCGCTGCACCTCGGCGTCACCGAGGCGGGCCCGGCTTTCCAAGGCACCATCAAGTCGGCCACCGCCTTCGGCGCCCTGCTGTCCCGCGGCATCGGCGACACCATCCGCGTTTCCCTCTCCGCCCCGCCGGTGGAGGAAATCAAGGTTGGCAACCAGATCCTTCAGTCGCTCAACCTGCGCCCGCGCAAGCTCGAGATTGTCTCCTGCCCGTCCTGCGGCCGCGCCCAGGTGGACGTGTACACGCTTGCCGAACAGGTCACCGCCGGCCTGGAAGGCATGGAGATCCCGCTGCGCGTGGCCGTGATGGGCTGTGTCGTCAACGGGCCGGGCGAGGCGCGCGAAGCCGACCTCGGTGTAGCCTCGGGCAACGGCAAGGGACAAATCTTTGTGAAGGGCCAAGTCATCAAGACTGTCCCGGAGGACCAGATTGTTGAGACACTGATCGAAGAGGCCATGCGTATCGCTGAAGAGATGGGGGAGGCCGATGGCGAAGATGCTGTCAAGGGTAGCCCCGTGGTTAGCGTCTCGTAAGGACGGCGCCGCTCCCGGCGTCGCCGTCCGGACCCTGGGGGGATCGGACACTTCCCAGCTGATGGACCTGGCCCGGCAGGACGCCGTCGCCAATGTGTTCATCCTGTCCCACCTGGCAATCGCCGGTTCGGCCGCTCCCACCACCGGCGGCGCCAGCATCCTCGGGGTGTTCGACGGCGGCACCCTGCTGGGAGCCTGCTGGGCCGGCGCCAACCTGGTTCCGGTGCAGCTGGACCCGGAGCTCGCCGGCACGGTCGCTGCGTCCGCGCACCGCTCGGGGCGCCGTTACGCCTCGATTTTCGGCCCGGCCGACACGGTCCTCGCCCTGTACGCCGGGCTGGAACGGTTCGGCCAGTCCGCCCATGAGATCCGCTCGGACCAGCCGCTGATGACGATTGCCGGGCCGCCCGCCGTCGCCCCGGATGAACACCTGGGCTTCGGCCAACTGGCGGACTTCGACCGGATTCTGCCCGCGTGCGCGGCGATGTTCGAAGAGGAAGTGGGCTATTCGCCCTTCCTCGGCGGCCGGGAGTACTACAGCCGCCGGGTCAAGGGGCTGATCCGCGCGGGCCATTCCATGGTCCACCTGGACGCCTCCGGCGAGGTGGTCTTCAAGGCCGAGCTCGGCGCCGTCACCCCGGAGGTGACGCAGGTCCAGGGGGTCTGGATGAACCCTGAGTACCGCGGCCAGGGGCTCAGTGCCGGATACATGGCCGCCGTCGTCGGCCTGGCGCAGAACCTGGCCCCGGTCACAAGCCTCTACGTCAACAACTTCAACACCCGCGCCCGCGCCACCTACGAGCGGGTCGGCTTCCGGCAGGTCGGAACGTTCGCCACGGTGCTCTTTTAACTCCAGCACACTTGTGCCCCATCAGTCTCACCGGTCCTCCGGAGAAATATCTGGATGCTGACTCTTGTTTTCGTGCCCAGCGTCACATAGGTTCGAGCTAACCGTGTCGCATGGGCACGTGTTTCCCCGGGAGCTGCAGCCGGGGATGCAGACGCCCTGAGGGCAACAAACGGAACTCACAGCCAAGTCTTTGGCGGTGCTGGGGCCGCAGAGCCACGCCATGACAGGATGACCAGCCGGCAACGGCCAGGGGCTTCCGTCAGTTATGGCGTGGCTCTTCCGCGTCCGGGCTGACGGTAGATTAGTACCTAGACGCGTGTGCCGGTTTCTCCGGTTTCACTGTTTTGCCTGCAACTTCCCAGAAACGGATAGATACCCAGTGGTCCTTCGACTTTCCAAGCTGTTCCTGCGCACCCTGCGTGAAGATCCCGCCGACGCCGAAGTGGCCAGCCACCGGCTCCTGGTCCGCGCCGGGTACATCCGGCGGGCCGCCCCGGGCATCTACACGTGGCTCCCGCTGGGGCTCAGCGTGCTGCGGAAAGTGGAGACCGTCATCCGCGAGGAGATGGCTGCCATCGGCGCCCAGGAAGTGCACTTCCCGGCCCTGCTTCCCAAGGAGCCCTACGAGGTCACCAACCGCTGGACCGAGTACGGCGACGGCATCTTCCGGCTCAAGGACCGCAAGGGCAACGACTACCTGCTGGCGCCCACCCACGAGGAAATGTTCACCCTCCTGGTCAAGGACCTGTACTCCTCGTACAAGGACCTGCCGCTGAGCATCTACCAGATCCAGAACAAGTACCGCGACGAGGCCCGCCCCCGGGCAGGCCTGCTGCGCGGCCGCGAATTCATCATGAAGGACTCCTACTCCTTCGACGTCGACGACGCCGGCCTGGACGCCAGCTACGCGGCGCACCGCGGCGCCTACCTGAAGATCTTCGAGCGCCTCGGCCTGGAGGTCATTCCGGTGGCGGCCACGGCCGGCGCCATGGGCGGCTCCAAGAGCGAGGAATTCCTGCACCCGACCGAGATCGGCGAGGACACCTTCGTCCGTTCCGCGGGCGGCTATGCGGCCAACGTCGAGGCTGTCACCACGGTGGCCCCCGCGGACATTGACTTCAGCAACGCCCCCGCCGCCGAGGTCCGCGATACCCCGGACACCCCGACCATCGAGACGCTCGTGGACGCCGCCAACATCCTGGTGCCCCGGACCGAGTCCGACGGCGGAGCCTGGACGGCCGCCGACACGCTCAAGAACGTCGTGCTCGCCGTCACCCTGCCGACCGGCGAACGCCAGATCGTCGTCATCGGCGTTCCGGGCGACCGCGGCGTCGACCTCAAACGGGTCGAAGCGAACATCGGATCCTTCCTGCCGATCGCCGGCGAAATCACCCTTGAGGCCGCCAACGAGGAGGACCTCAAGAAGCAGCCCCTCATCGTCAAGGGCTACCTCGGACCCGGCCTGTCCCTGGACGCACCGCTGCTGGGCACCGAGGGTGCCGCCAAGCTCCTGTACCTCGTGGACCCGCGCGTCGTCAGCGGATCCGCCTGGGTCACCGGCGCCAACGAGGCGGGCAAGCACGTCTTCGGCCTGGTCGCCGGACGCGACTTCGGCTGGGACGGCGTCATCGAATGCACCGAGGTGCGCGCCGGCGACGAGGCCCCGGACGGCTCCGGCCCGCTGGAAACCGCCCGTGGCATTGAAATGGGACACATCTTCCAGCTCGGACGCAAGTACGCCGAGGCCCTCGAACTTAAGGTCCTGGACCAGAACGGCAAGCAGGTCGTCGTCACGATGGGGTCCTACGGCGTCGGTGTCACCCGGGCGGTCGCGGCCCTGGCCGAATCCAACCACGACGACAAGGGCCTCGTCTGGCCGCGCGCCGTCGCTCCGGCCGATGTCCACGTGGTGGCCGTTGGCCGCGGCGAGGAGATCTTCGCCGCCGCGGAAAAGCTGGCCTTCGAACTGGAGGCCGCGGGACTGGACGTGATTTACGACGACCGGCCCAAGGTGTCCCCGGGCGTGAAGTTCGGCGACGCCGAACTCGTCGGGGTGCCGACCATCCTCGCCGTCGGGCGCGGCCTGGTGGACGGCGTGGTTGAGATCAAGGACCGACGCAGCGGCAACGCCGAAAACATCGCCGT
The DNA here is from genome assembly GCF_031456935.1 of Arthrobacter ginsengisoli. Taxonomy (NCBI): domain Bacteria; kingdom Bacillati; phylum Actinomycetota; class Actinomycetes; order Micrococcales; family Micrococcaceae; genus Arthrobacter; species Arthrobacter ginsengisoli. The sequence goes on from NZ_JAVDVQ010000002.1 coordinate 330,471, forward strand.
TGAGAAGGCCGTTGACTACGTGGTCGACGCCGTCCGCAGCAACTAGCGCGGCGCACGTTCAGGCGTGGTTTCCGGACTCGAGTCGATCGAGCTCAGTACCCTCATCCTGATTGTGGTCGCCGGCTTCGCCGCGGGCTGGGTCGATGCCGTCGTCGGCGGCGGGGGATTGATCCAGCTCCCGGCGATGCTGCTGGTGCCGGGTATCAGCCCGGTGCAGGCCCTGGCGACCAACAAAATGGGGTCGATTTTCGGCACCACGACCAGCGCCGTCACGTACTACGGCAGGGTGGGGCCGGATCTGCGCACCGCGCTGCCCATGGCCGTGATCGCCCTGGCTGGCAGCTTCGGCGGGGCGGTCCTCGCGGCGAACCTTCCGGCGAGCGTGTTCAAACCCATCATCGTGGTCGCGCTGGTCGCCGTCGCGCTGTTCACCGCCTTCCGCCCCAACGTGGGGGAGCGGACCAGGCTGCGGCACACCGGCCACCGGCACTACCTGCTGGCGTGCCTGATCGGCGGGGTGATCGGCTTCTATGACGGCCTGATCGGCCCCGGCACGGGGTCCTTCCTGGTTATCGCGCTGGTCTCGGCGATGGGTTACGCCTTCCTCGAAGCGAGCGCCAAGGCGAAGATCGTGAATGTGGCCACCAACACCGGCGCCCTGCTGTTTTTTGTGCCGCACGGTGCCGTGCTGTGGGGGCTCGGGCTGGTCCTGGGCCTGGCGAACATGGCCGGCGGGTACCTCGGAGCGCGGACGGCCGTCAACCAGGGCAACAAGTTCATCCGCATCGTGTTCCTGGCCGTGGTCGGAGCTCTCATAGTCAAGCTCGGCTCGGACATCTGGCAGGACAGCTTCGCCTGACCCGCTCCGTCGGGTTCCCCTTCGGACTCCTCCGCCCGGGCCTTCCGCCGGGCCCTCCCGGGACGGCGGCCCCGGGCGTAGCATGCAAGCTATGTCAGCACCTGAAGAACGCTACAGCGATGCCCTGGAGGCTGCGGCCCGTCACGCCCGGCAGTGGCTGGAGAGCCAGGAAACACGGCCTGTGGGCCCGCGCGTGACCGCCGCGGACCTTGCAGCCGCCTTTGGAGGTCCGCTTCCGCAGAACGGGATGCCGGCCGCGGAGGTCGTGGAGTACCTCGCAGCGAAGGCAGAACCGGGGCTGATGGCCATGCCCTCCGGACGGTTCTTCGGCTGGGTCATCGGTGGCACCCTGCCGGCCGCGCTGGCCGCGGACTGGCTGGTCAGCGCCTGGGACCAGAACTCCGGACTGCGCTTCGCAACTCCGGCGACGGCGGCCATCGAAGAGGCGGCCGGCGCCTGGCTGCTGGAGCTGTTGGGGCTTCCCGCAGAGTCCGACGTCGGATTCGCCACAGGTGCGACGATGGCGAATTTCACCGGACTGGCGGCGGCGCGGTGGCGCCTGATGGCCGACGCCGGCTGGGATCTCGACGTCGACGGCCTCTCCGGTGCGCCCCGGATCCACTGCTTCGTGGGCCATGAACGCCACGACACGGTCGACCTCGGCCTGCGCTATCTTGGTCTGGGCCGGCCCACGGTGGTCCCCGCGGACCGGCAGGGCCGCATCGACCCCTGGGCGCTGGACCGGGCCCTGGCCAGCGCCGTTGAACAGGTAGCGGCCGCCGGATCGAGCCCGGCCCCGTTGCTGGTCTGCCTGCAGGCCGGAAACCTCCACTCCGGAGCCTTTGATCCGTTCGTGGAGGCAATCGCCATCGCAAAAGCACACGGCGCCTGGGTCCATGTGGACGGCGCATTCGGGCTCTGGGCCGCCGCTGTCCCGGAACTCGCCGCGCTGACCGCCGGGCTGCAGGGCGCCGATTCCTGGGGTACCGACGCGCACAAGACGCTCAACGTCCCCTACGACTGCGGCATCGCCGTGGTCCGTGACGCCCAGGCGCTCCGCTCCGCCATGGGCGTGCAGACCAGCTACCTGATCCACGACGCCGACGGCGCGGCGGACCCTTTCGAAAAGGTTCCGGAACTGTCCCGCCGGGCCCGCGGTGTGCCGGTGTGGGCTGCGCTGAAGTCACTGGGCCGGGACGGCGTCGCCGCCCAGGTCCGCGGACTCGTGCAGCGGGCGCGGGAGCTGGCGGACAATTTGTCCGCGCTGGACGGCGTCGAGGTGCTTAACGACGTCGACTACACCCAGGTCTCGCTGGCCTTTGGCGACGACGACGCCACCCGCGCCGTGACGGCACGGATCATTGCTGACGGCCGGGTCTGGATGTCCGGTTCACGCTGGCAGGACAGAGACGTCCTGCGGATCTCCGTGAGCAACTGGAGCACCGACGACGCCGACGTGGCAGTCGCCGTCGCCGCCGTCCGGGACGCCGTGGCAGCAGTCCGCGGGAGCGGGAGCTAGCGCACGTCCCTTCATGCCGGCTACCGGCCTGCCGCGGTCAGCTGCCCGATTGACCCGGTGCGGGCAACTCGTGCGGGGCGGCAAGGCCCGGCAGCGTCCGGCCGGCGAGCGTGCTGGCCACCCAGAGCGAACGGGCGAGGTCGCCTTCGTGGCGCGGCTTCGAGGCATACGAGAGGGCATTTTCGACCTCGCGGGCCAGGCTCCACTGCCGGGCCACTTCGGCGTCGAGCCCGGCGGCAAGGCTGAAATCCCGGCAGCGCCCGCGCAGGCCTTGCTCCGGATCGGCCCGGGACAGCTCAGGGATCCGGTTCCACAGCAAGGGCGCAACGGCGAATTCAGCCTCGCCGATCATGGGCTGCGGATCGATCGCGGCCCAATCAGCGGCCGGTTCCCGGCCGCCACCATCCGGTCCGTCACCCGGGAGCCTCGACAGGATATTCAGGTAGTGCAGATCGGTGTGGACCAGCACGTCCCGTCCGGAGCGGCGGCCGACGGCCCCGCGGGTCTGGCAGACCTCAAGGGCGGCTTCCAGCAGCCAGCGCGGAAAGGGGCGGCCCAGCTGTTCCCAGCGCTCCGGCAGTTCATCGCTCCATTGCTCGGCCCGGGCCGCCACATGGCTGAACTCCTGCCATTCCGGCCGTCCGTCCGGGACCAGGCTCAGCCCCCTGACCAGCCCTCCCCACACCGGAACGGCCAGTTCCATCGGCGCGTCCCGGAGGGAGCGGGCGGCGTCCAGGCGCTCGAGCAGCAGCGCCCCGGCCTTGGCGTCGAACGCCAGCAGCCGGACCGCACCGTGTCCGTTCCAGAGGGCCAGGGCGGACGGCTCAAGGAGGGCCTCATCGTGCGGATAGGCGATCTTCAGGACGGCAGCCGAACCGGTGGTCGCGGCGGTGTCGGCATTGGTGCTGGTGCTGGTGGCGGGGATGGTGGTGTCTGCGTCAGCGTCCCCGCCGGGGCGGCGGCGCACCGGGACCACAATCGCCCCGTGGCCGTTCCCCGGCAGCGCGTCCGGCCCGAGGTCAAGCTCGAGCTGCCACCGGTCCAGGCTGTGCCGGATCAGCCGGGGGAGCGACGCCAGCCAGTCGCGGCCCGCCGTGCTGGCGCCGCAGCGGCGGCTGAGGTCGGGCGGGATCGGGACTTCTGCGGACTGGCTCATCGGAACCAGCGTAGTTGCTTCCGGCCGACCTCGCGGCAGGGGAGATGGCGCAGAACACGGTCGGTCCGGCTCCTCCGCCAAGCCACACGCGTCGCGGTACTTGACGCGGCCATCTGACACGGTTGGCCGCTACGTGGGGTGGTTTGGCGGCCATGTGTGGCGATTCGACGGGGCGCGGGGGTGGTTTGGCGGCGATCTGACACGGTTGGCCGCTACGCGGGGTGGTTTGGCGGCGATCTGACACGGTTGGCCGTTATGCGGGGTGGTTTGGCGGCCATCTGTGGCGATTCGATGGGGGCGCGTGGTGGTTTGGCTGCCATGTGACACGGTTGGCCGTTATGCGGGGTGGTTTGGCGGTCATCTGACACGGTTGGCCGTATGCGGGGTGGTTTGGCGGCGATCTGACACGGTTGGCCGTTATGCGGGGTGGTTTGGCGGCCATCTGTGGCGATTCGATGGGGCGCGGGGGTGGTTTGGCGGTCATCTGACACGGTTGGCCGTTATGCGGGGTGGTTTGGCGGCGATCTGACACGGTTGGCCGTTATGCGGGGTGGTTTGGCGGCCATCTGTGGCGATTCGATGGGGCGCGGGACCGGCGACCCGGTCTACCTGCTGAGCCTCCGACGCGGGCGGCCGCGGACCACCGGCGGTCGACGCGGCCACCTACCGCGGCCGGCACGCCGTTGAACGCGACGGGCCTCAACAGGACTGTCAGACGGTGATGCCGCTGGCGCCGAGCCAGCTGCCGATCAGGAAGGTCGCGATGAGCGCCGCAGCGCCGCCGATCACCACCCGGATGGCCGCCTTCGTCTTGGAGCCGCCGCCGATCCAGGCGCCGATGGCCCCGGTCAGTGCCAGGGCCACGAGTACCGCCACGAAGGTCAGTGGAACACGGATGTTCTCCGGCGGCAGCAGGATGGCAAGCATGGGGAGGATCGCGCCGATCAGGAACGCGGCGGCGGACGCGAAGGCGGCGTGCCACGGGCTGACAATGTCCGTCTCGTCAATGTGCAGTTCCGCGGACAAGTGGGCGCCGAGGGCGTCGTGCGCGGTGAGTTCCTTGGCCACCGTGCGGGCCGTATCGGCGCTGAGTCCCTTGCCCTGGTAGATGGCCGCGAGTTCCTCGAGTTCCTCTTCGGGCTGCTCTTCCAGTTCGCGGCGTTCCTTCTCGATCAAGGCCCGCTGGCTGTCCTTCTGGCTGCTCACGGAGACGTATTCGCCCAGAGCCATCGAGATGGCGCCACCCACGACACCGGCGGTGCCGGCGACCAGGATGGGCCCCGAGTCAGTAGTGACGCCGGCGACACCGACCACAATCGCGGCCACCGAGACGATGCCATCGTTGGCGCCCAGCACGCCGGCGCGTAGCCAGTTGAGGCGGTGCGCAATGTCATTGTGGTGAGGCTCGTTCTCATGCTGGATGGGGGCGGCTTGACTGTCCATTGCTACAGCAAATCACCGGCTCCGGCGCATCACCAGTATTACGGGCCTAAGTAAGCCATGGCTTTGCAGCCCAGCGGTCCCAGCTGGCCCAGGAACTGGAGACAGGGTCTACGGACTGGGGCTGGGTGCGGGCAACTCGGGGAACTGCTCCTGGTCCGCCGCCAAGCCGGGAAGGACGCCGGCTTCGGCACCCCAGAGAGCCGTCCGGCGCGCGGCTCCGACAAGGCCGGAGATCGCCCACCGACGGGTTTCGCCCTCGCTAAGAGCCACCAGGTCGCCGTAAACAGGAAGGGCCGAAACCTCCAGGGCTCCCAGGCCAGCGGCAGGCGAGACCAGGAACTTCTGATCCATTTTGTATCCGGCTTCCCGCAGCGGAACCACAGTGCAGTGCATCCTGCTCAGCGCTTCGGCGTCGGCGGCGAGAGCCTCGTGCCGGGCGAGCTGCTCCGACGCCGGACCGGCCGCATCGCCGTCGAGCCGTGTCAGGGCCACCTGGTAGCCGTATACGGTTTCCAGTTCAGCCGCCACGGTCGCTGCCAGCGCAGCGGACAGGGACGCGGGCACAGCAACGGGCGCGGACGCGGGCCCAGAGGAGGACGGGGAAGCAGCCGGAGCGTCCGTGCCCGCCGCCGCACTCCCGGGGGTGGACGACGGCGAGGCCGCCGGGCTTGGGCACGCGCCGGACAGCGGGGGTGCCGCGGGGTCGGGCACTGCGGGGGCGGGTGCGCCGACGGCTGCGGCGAGTGCGGATGCCTGGAGCAGCTGGGCGGTTCCGACGGCGGCGAGCAGCCGGGCCATTCCGCCGTCGGCCACGGCAGCATCGCTGAGCCGCTGCGAGGCGCTGGCAGCCAGCTCGGTCGCCAGCGCGGCCGCCGACGCGGGCCCGGGAGCGGCAGCAGACGGCGAAGCGGCAACCGATGCAGCAGCGGCAACCGGCGCAGAAGCAGCAGCCGAAGCTGTGGCCGGGCCCGGCGAAAGAGTCAACGCCGGCTCGTCCTGCCCCGGCACCAGGAGGGCCCGCGCGTGGCTTGTCAGCAAACTCACAGTGCTCGTGATTGCGGGCTGACCATCGCCGGCGGGGGACTGGCCGAGTTGCTCTCCCGCCGCCCGCAGCCGCAGGGTTTCGGCAAGGGCGGCGGACCGCGCCTGTTCGGAGAACGGCGGTTCGACGGGCTCCTTGGGGCTCCCGGGACTCAAGGCCATGCCGAGGCTGACGACCACGAGGGCGAGGCATGCCAGGAGCGAGATGCGGGGAAGGAGTTCCCGCCGCCGCTTTTCCCTGGTGTCGTCTTTCACAACAGACCATGTTGTCATGCCTGCGGGGAACTCGGTGCACCACGGTGCCCGGAAAATCGCTAGGCTAGTACACACAACATCATCTAAACGGGAGGCGGCCGGCATCATGACCAACGCAGAAGCCACGACTTCAACAGACCGGACCGGGACGGGTAAGGCTGAAGCCGCACCCGCTCACAACTTCGAGGCCGAGCGGCTGCATGCCCTCCTGGAGCCCGAAGTCCTGGCCAACCGGCTGTACCTGGAGGACGTTTCCATTCACGTCGCCGGTGCCAACCGGGTTGTCCACGTGGTGGTGGACCTGCCGCAGGAGGAGATGGGCGGCGTCGGGCTCGACGTCATCGCTGAGATCTCCAAGACCCTCTCCGACACCCTGGACAACGATCCCAGCACCGACGCGCGGCCCTACGAGCTTGAGGTTTCCTCGCCGGGCGTCGGCCGTCCCCTCACCGAAGAGCGGCACTGGCACCGCGCCCGCGGACGGATGGTCCAGGTGAATGTCCTGCAGGGCGAGAACGTCACCGGCCGGGTCCAGTCCGTCGACGACGACGGCGTCACCCTGGTCCCGGAGATCACGGTGAAGAAGGGGATGAAGCCCAAGCAGGGCGAGCCCATCAAGCTTCCTTTCGACAGGATCCGCAGTGGAAAAGTCGAGATTGAGTTCAGCCGCCTCGAAGAGGCCGGCCTGGAGAACGCACACAATGGACCTTCTGAGGAGGCCTAATGGATATTGACATGAGCGCACTGAGACTCCTGGAGCGTGAGCGTGAAATCCCGCTGGATCTCCTGATTCCGACGATCGAACAGGCCCTGCTGGTGGCCTACCACAAGACGCCCGGAGCCTTTGAAAAGGCCCGTGCCGAGCTGGACCGCAAGAGCGGGCACGTGACCATCTGGGCCACGGAGATCGACGACGACGGCGCCCCCATCGGCGAATTCGAAGACACCCCGGCAGGCTTTGGCCGGATCGCCGCCAGCACCGCCCGCCAGATCATCCTGCAGCGCCTGCGCGATGTTGAGGACGACAACGTCCTCGGCGAGTTCAAGGGCCGCGAGGGTGAACTGGTGGCCGGAACCATCCAGCAGGGCAACAACCCGCACATGATCCAGGTCAACCTGGGCACGGTGGAGGCGCTGCTGCCGCCGCCCGAGCAGGTGCCGGGGGAGAAGTACACCCACGGCAACCGGCTCCGCGCCTTCGTGATCGACGTGCACCGCGGCACCAAGGGTCCCTCCATCACGCTGTCCCGGTCACACCCGGGTCTCGTGCGGAAGCTCTTCGAAATGGAAGTTCCGGAAATCGCGGACCGCTCCGTGGAAATAGTCGCCCTGGCCCGCGAGGCCGGTCACCGCACCAAGATGGCCGTCAAAGCCAACAACCCCGGCATCAATGCCAAGGGTGCCTGCATCGGTGAAATGGGTTCGCGCGTCCGTGCCGTTATGAACGAACTCAACGACGAAAAGATCGACATCGTCGACTACAGCGACGATCCGGCGACGTTCATCGCCAGCGCGCTGTCCCCGTCCCGGGTGAATTCGGTCACCATCACGGACGAGGCAACCAGGTCGGCCCGCGTTGTGGTGCCGGACTACCAGCTCTCCCTCGCGATCGGCAAGGAAGGCCAGAACGCCCGCCTCGCCGCAAAGCTCACCGGCTGGCGGATCGACATCGTCTCGGATGCAGTCGTCAACCGCGACAAATAGTCGGTCAAAGTTAGCGGCGCCCGAAAAGAGGGCCGCAGTTCAGACTCGCCCGTCAGCGTCCGCGTCCCCGAAAGTTCGGGGGCCGGGCGCATGAGGGGCTAGAATAGACATGACCGCGCCTAACGGCCGGTATCCGCGTGTCCCTAACGCGTCCGGTTTTGAGTTCCGGCGAAGGTGTTGTTGACAACCCTTGGCCAGACGGTTCCGGATGCCCCGGGGCCGGCAGATATGTACTGGCAGGAAGATACTCGTAAGTGGCACACGTGCAACACCTCGAGAATCAACCGCAACGTACCTGCATCGGATGCCGGAAAAAGGGCCCGCGGTCAGAGCTACTCCGGCTCGTCGCCGACGGCAGCGGTTCATCCGCCGTCGTACTGGATGAACGACGCCGGATGGCTGGCCGGGGTGCATGGCTGCACCCCAGCGAAAAGTGCCTGGCACTGGCGGTCAAACGTCGGGCGTTCGGACGCGCCCTGAACGGCGCTACCGTAACGGCCGACGTCGAACGCCGGATCATGGCAGGCACGCAAGCCGTGGACACTCCGGTGGCCGCAGCAACAACCGTCCAACCTGAAAGCGGGTCAGAAAACTGATGGAAACCCGATGAGTTCCCAGCGATGAGTGCGCAACGATGACAAATTTGTTGCGCTCTGCAATGGACCTTTCAGCTGCACTCGCGGCGGAGGTCCGCAGTAAGAAGTAGACGGTTCGTGCCTGGCTCGGTGCGGACCGAGACAGGAGAAATGTGGCCAAGGTCCGCGTACATGAGCTTGCTAAAGAGCTCGGTATTACTTCCAAAGATGCAGTAACCAAACTGCAGGAACTGGGCGAATTCGTTCGCTCTGCCTCTTCCACCATTGAGGCCCCCGTTGTGAGGAAACTCCGCAACGCCTTCCCCGACGCAGCAGCAGCTTCGAAGTCCGAAGCGCCCGCGTCCGCCCCCGAGGCACCCGCCACCCCCTCCGCAACCCGTCCGGCGCCCGCGCCGGCTCCGGCTGCACCCACAGCGCCGGCGGCTGCAGTAACCAAGACTGAAGCTCCGGCTCCGGCAGCAGCTGCTCCGGCACCCAGTGCCGCCCCCGCTGCCCCGACGGCAGCAGCACCCGCCGCTCCGGCAGCACCCGCAGCTCCCGCCGCCCAGGTTCCGGCTGCGCCTTCGACGGGCGCCAAGCCCGGCGCGCGTCCGGCGCCCAAGGCTGAAGCCCCGGCTGCTCCGGCACGCCAGGGTGGCTCGGCACCCCGTCCGGGCGGTCCCCGTCCCGGCAACAACCCGTTTGCTACGTCCCAGGGCATGCCCCGAGGCCGCGGCGGCGACAACGAACGTCCCTCGCGTCCGGGTAACAACCCGTTCGCGCCTTCCCAGGGCATGCCGCGTCCGGGCGGAAGCCGCACCGAGGGCGAACGCCCCGGCGGTCCCCGTCCCGCAGCAGGCGCTGGTGGTCCCCGTCCGGGTGCTCCCCGCACCGGCGGCGCTCCGGGTGCACGCCCGGGTGCTCCGCGTCCGGCCGGCGCTGCAGGCGCTGGCCGTCCGGCAGGGGCCGGTGGAAACCGTCCCACGCCCGGCATGATGCCTAACCGCACAGAACGTCCCGCACCCGCTGGTGCAGGCCGTCCCGGCGGCGGAGCCCGCGGCCCGGGCCGTCCGGGCGGCGCTCCGGGTACCGGTGCACCCGGTACCGGTGGCGGCGCTCCGGCCGGCGGTGGCTTCGGCAAGGGTGGCCGCGGTCGCGGTGGCACCCAGGGTGCCTTCGGTAAGGGCGGCGCAGGCCGTGGCAAGCAGCGCAAGTCGAAGCGTGCCAAGCGCCAGGAACTCGAGCAGATGAGCGCCCCGTCGCTGGGTGGCGTGAGTGTGCCCCGCGGCGACGGCAACACCGTGGTCCGGCTTCGCCGTGGCTCGTCCATCACGGACTTTGCCGACAAGATCGAGGCGAACCCCGCCGCACTGGTGACCGTCCTCTTCCACCTCGGCGAGATGGCTACTGCCACGCAGTCGCTGGATGAAGAGACGTTTGCCCTGCTGGGCGAGGAGCTTGGCTACAAGCTTCAGGTCGTGTCCCCGGAGGACGAGGAGCGCGAGCTGCTCTCCGGCTTCGACATCGACTTCGAGGCCGAGCTGGAAGCCGAAGGCGATGAAGACCTCGAGGCACGGCCTCCGGTTGTCACCGTCATGGGTCACGTTGACCACGGTAAGACCCGCCTGCTGGATGCCATCCGCAAGTCCGACGTTATGGCGGGCGAACACGGCGGCATCACGCAGCACATCGGTGCCTACCAGGTCACGCACCAGCACGAAGGCACGGATCGCAAGATCACCTTCATCGATACTCCGGGCCACGAGGCGTTCACCGCCATGCGTGCCCGTGGTGCGAAGGTCACCGACATCGCCATCCTCGTGGTCGCAGCGGACGACGGCGTTATGCCGCAGACCGTTGAAGCCCTCAACCACGCCCAGGCGGCCAACGTGCCGATCGTCGTGGCCGTGAACAAGATCGACAAGGAAGGCGCCAACCCGGAAAAGGTCCGCGGCCAGCTGACCGAGTACGGACTGGTTCCGGAAGAATACGGTGGCGACACCATGTTCGTGGAGGTCTCTGCCCGCCAGAACCTGAACATCGACGAGCTGCTCGAGGCCGTACTGCTCACCGCGGACGCCGCCCTGGACATGCGCGCCAACCCGAACAAGGACGCCCGCGGTATCGCGATTGAAGCCAATCTGGACAAGGGCCGCGGTTCCGTTGCCACCGTCCTGGTTCAGTCCGGCACCCTGCACGTCGGCGACACCATCGTGGCAGGCACGGCCCACGGCCGCGTCCGTGCGATGTTCGACGACGACGGCAGCGCCCTGACCGAGGCCGGCCCGTCCCGCCCCGTGCAGGTACTGGGTCTGTCCAACGTCCCGCGTGCCGGTGACACCTTCTTCGTGACCGCTGACGAGCGCACTGCCCGCCAGATCGCCGAGAAGCGTGAAGCTGCGGACCGCAACGCAGCCCTGGCCAAGCGCCGCAAGCGCATCAGCCTGGAAGACTTCGACCAGGCCGTCGCCGATGGCAAGATCGACACCCTCAACCTCATCCTCAAGGGTGACGTGTCCGGTGCCGTGGAAGCCCTCGAGGACGCGCTGCTCAAGATCGACGTCGGCGAGGGTGTCCAGCTCCGCGTTATCCACCGCGGTGTCGGTGCGATCACGCAGAACGACGTCAACCTGGCTACGGTCGACAGCGCCGTCATCATCGGCTTCAACGTCAAGCCCGCCGAGCGTGTTGCCGAACTGGCAGACCGCGAAGGCGTGGACATGCGCTTCTACTCCGTCATCTATGCAGCAATTGATGACATTGAGGCAGCCCTCAAGGGCATGCTCAAGCCGGAGTACGAAGAGGTCCAGCTTGGCACCGCCGAGGTCCGCGAAGTGTTCCGTTCCTCCAAGTTCGGCAACATCGCAGGCTCGATCGTTCGCTCGGGTGTTATCCGACGCAACGTCAAGGCCCGGATCAGCCGCGACGGCAAGGTCATCGGCGACAACCTCACCGTTGAGACGCTCAAGCGCTTCAAGGACGACGCCACCGAGGTCCGCACGGACTTCGAGTGTGGTATTGGTCTTGGCTCGTTCAACGACATCACCGAGGGTGACATCATCGAGACCTTCGAGATGCGCGAAAAGCCGCGCGTCTAAAGTGTCCTAGCGTTAGAGGTGCGGGGCCGTTGGATTCTTTCCGGCGGCCCCGCCCCTTCGCCGGACGGTTTTCGATCTTCGATCGCAAACCGCCCGGCTCCGACAGGCCCGATGCCACTCCCTGGCCGCCGGAAAGAATCCAACGGGTCCGTCGTAGACTCGCTTTAGGCGCGTGGCAACAAACCCAAACGTGTGTACGTGAGCCGTTAACGCGCCGTCGTACATCCAAATTTTAGGAGTGGAAATGGCTGATCCCGCACGGGCTGCCAAGTTGGCGCAGCGGATTAAGGTTGTTGTTGCCGAGGCGCTGGGCCGGAAGGTCAAGGATCCCCGGCTTGAGGGCGTCACTGTTACCGATGCGCGTGTGACCAATGATCTTCAGCATGCCACGATCTACTACACCGTGTTCGGAGACCAACTGGTCCAGGCCGAGGCCGCCAAAGGGCTTGAGAAAGCCAAGGGCGTGCTGCGTCAGGAAGTCGGGCGGAACATCACTGTCCGACTGACCCCGACCCTGGAGTTCGTAGCGGACCAGATCCCGGTCAACGCCTCCAACCTGGAGGAACTGCTCCGGGCTGCGAAGAAGCGCGACGCCGAGGTGGCCGCACTCGCCGCCAGCGCGAAGCACGCCGGCGACGCCGACCCGTACAAGAGTGACACTCCGCAGGACGTGGAACTGGACGAGGACGATTTCGACGAAGAGGACCTGGACCTCATCGCCGAGGACGACGTCGACGAGGACAGCAACAAGTAGTCGGGCAACAGCCCAGGACTGCAGGTAAATGGCCGGCCCCGGCGGGGACCGGCCATTTCTGTCCGGTTGTGCCGGTCAGGTGTGCCATACGATGTCGGGCCGGACGCTGTTGGGCCGGCCGTCCTTCAGCTCCACATACATGACGTGGCCGTCCGGCGGACCCCCCGGTCCGGGCAGGGCATTGACCGTGGCGTAGAGGGTGTGTCCGCGGATGTCCACGTCGGCGGCGAGGCCGGCGGCGAGCACCACCGTCTGTTCGCCCGAGTCCGGGTCAACCCTGAGGACGCCTTCGCCGAACAGTGAGGCTACATACAGGTTCCCGTGGTCGTCCAGGGTGAGCCCCGTGGGCGACATGATGTCCTCCGTCACGAGCTTCACCTCGCCACCGTCCGGATCCACCTTGAAGATCGCCCCCCGCGGGCCGAGCGCAGGATCTTCCGGCCCGCCCGGGAGCAAGGTGACGTACAGCCAGCCGTCCGGCCCGACGACAACATCGGTCGGAACCGCCTCGAAGTCGTACGTGGTTCCCACAACACAGGCCGGCAGGCCGTTGGAGGCGGCAACGTCAGCGGTGATCTTGTAGGGCCGGGGCGGCAGCACCGCGACGGTCTCGGTCTTGCCGCTCCGGGCGTCAACTGCCACCACACTGTTGGCGCCGGCATCGGCGACGTAGATGGTGTCTTCCGTGACGGCGATGCCGTACGGATGGGAATCAACTTCGCCCTCGTAGTTGGCGGGCATGTTGGGTGGCAGTTTGGCCGCGCAGCCCTCCGGCAGGTCGCGGTAGCCGTACCGCGTTTTGCCGTCGGCGTTGTCCCCGGTTTCCAGGCCGGCGAAGTCGCCAAGGGTACGCTGGTGCCCGGTTTCCTCGATGATGCGGACGTGGCCGCCCAGCTCGGCGGGGTCGGGTCCGGCGCCCTGGCTCTCGAGGAAATAGGTCACACCATCCCGCTGGGCGTTGCCCGCAACAGTCCAGTCCGGGGTCTCGTAGAGGACCAACTGGTTCCCCCGGGAGTCGATCCGGGTCAGCCGGCCGGCGAAGGACTCGCTCACCGTCACTGAGCCGTGGGGGCCGGCGCTGAGATGCAGCGGTCCCACCAGTCTGCCGGTGAGCACCACCGGTGCGGGCTCTGCAGCGATCCCGTCCGGCGTCTTTCCGGGGTCTGCGCCGGCAGCAGTCCCGGTCGAGAGGAACGCGGCCGCGGTGGCGGCCGCGGCTAGCAATGACAAACACCTTCTCATGGTTGGCTCCCGGGGCGAGTGATGAAGGATCCACATCGTTGAGACCATTGAGACCGGTTCCGTGGCGGCCGGAATATTCACGGCTGCCCCTTTATGCGGATGGTAAGCCCTCCGCGAGGCAAAGTCGATGCTTCGCGGCAAACAGCGAATCTCCCGCAGCAGGCGGCGTTGCTGGCTATGATCAGACCATGGCCACGGCACCCTCAGCTCTCGAAATCAACCGCTTCCTGGATCAGGCCGTCCGGCTCGCCGCCGCAAATGTGGACGCGGGCGGCGGACCGTTCGGGGCGCTCGTGGTGACGTCCGACGGGCGGATCCACGAGGGCGTCAACCATGTCACGCGGGACAATGATCCCACCGCCCACGCCGAAGTCGTGGCCATCCGTGCAGCCGCGGCTGCGTCGGCGAATTTTGATCTCAGCGGCTCCGTGCTTTACGCCAGCTGTGAGCCGTGCCCGCTGTGCCTCGCCGCGGCCCTGTGGGCCCGCGTGGACCGGGTCTATTTCGCCGCGGACCGTCACGCGGCGGCTGCCGCCGGCTTCGACGACGCGCTTTTCTACGAGTACTTCGAAGGAACCCAGCCTGACCTGATGCCGGTGCGCCACACGGCCGTCCCGGCGTCGGGCGTTCCCTTCGTGGCCTGGCGCGACAACCCCGACCGCGTTGAGTACTGAAGGCGGCGGACCGTGGCCCCGAGCTTGATCACGTGTCCCCAGTGCCGGAAAACCAACCGGATACCGGCGGCGGCTGCCGGCCATCCGCGTTGCGGGAACTGCCGCAAGGACCTTCCCTGGATAGTCGAGGCAGGGGATGCGGATTTTGCCGTGATCGCCGAGCAGTCCTCGACGCCTGCCCTGGTCGACTTCTGGGCCGCCTGGTGTGGTCCCTGCCGGATGGTCAGCCCCGTGCTGGACAAGCTGGCCCAGGAACGCGCCGGCCGGGTCAAACTCGTAAAGGTCGATGTCGACAAGTCACCGTCGCTCTCACGGCGCTTCGACATCCAGGCCATTCCAACCATCCTGCTGATCAGGGACGGCAAAGTCGTGGCCCGGCAGGCGGGAGCTCCACCGGCGGCGGCGCTGCGCCAATGGCTCGACGACGCGCTGGCGGCTGGCCCCTGAGCAAGGGGCCACCATCGCGCAGGACTGCTCCGGGGATGCGCGGGCGGTACTTCAGCGGCGCTTGCTCCGGACGCCCAGGCCACCCAGCACGGGCGAGCCCATCCCCAGCAGGTAGCCGAAGTCGTACCAGTTTCCAGCGCGGGCCGAGTTGTAGAAAGGGAATTCGCTCCACTGCCCGAAGACATGGGCGATCAACACTATCCACGCCGTGAGCCCGTTCCAGATGCCCCACAACAAGTCCTGCCACCACATGTGAACCTCCCGACCGAACCTGCACCCCAGTCCCGCAGCGGCGCGCCTGGGGCCGCACGCGAAAACCACGCGCTGCGCTCAGGTTAGGCGCTGCGGTGCCGCGGCGGTAGGGGACTGGGGCCGGGAGGCTGAACGCAGCTCACCGGGCAGCCCCGTCAGCTGAGCCTGACCGGGAGCCTGCCGAGGCCTTCCACGAGATCAGCCTGGCTGCCGCACAGGGCTATCCGGATCCAGCCCTCGCCGATCGAGCCGAAGGCCGTGCCCGGGGCGAAGGACACGCCGGAATCGGCCAGGAAACGCCGTACCCAGGAGCGGACGTCGCCGCCACTGACGTGGGACACATCCGCCCAGAGGTAGAACGCTCCCTGTGCCGTGAGGAACGGGATCCCCCGGGACTCCAACACCGCCGAGGCTGCGTCCCGGTTTGCCCGGTAGTGCGCGTGGGCGTGGCTGACGTAGTCCTGCGGGCCGGTCAGGGCCGCCAGCGCCGCGTATTGCGAGGGCGAAGCGACACAGGACACGATCGCCTCCATCACGTTGTTCATCCTCTGCTCCAGGCCGGGCGGGCAGATCAGAGCGCCGATCCGCAGCCCGGTCAGACCGTAGGTCTTGGAGAGTGTGAGCGAGGTGAATACCCGGGCCTCACCCGGGACATCGCTGTCGAAGCGGGCGGGGCTCACATGCGGCACATCGTACGTGAACGCCTCGTAGCATTCGTCCGAGATGATCCACAGATCGTGCCGGACGGCCAGGGCTACGAGGCTGCGGGTGAGTTCCTCGCCCAGGACCGCGCCCAGCGGATTGGACGGCGAGTTGAGGATCAGCACCTTGGTCCGCGGGGTGATGAGGCCCTCGATGTCCGCGATTCGGGGCTGGAAGTCGTGCTCGGGGTACAGCGGGTACCGGACCGGTACGGCATGCAGCAGGCTACTGGTCATGGCGAAGGTCGGGTAGCCCGGATTGGGAATCAGGATTTCGTCGCCGGGGGAGAGCAGCAGGCTCATGGCAAAGTGCAGGCCCTGCTGGGCGCCGTCGACGACGTACACGCGTTCCGCTCCGACCGGCGTCGCGTTGTGTTCCCCGAACCTGGCCGCGAACGCCTGGCGCAGGGCCGGGATGCCGGCATTGGGGGTGTAATTCGTTTCGTCCCGGTCCAGGCAGGCCATCCCGGCCTCAAGGATATGACGGGGGACGGCGAAACCCGGTTCGCCGATGCTCAGCACGATGGCGCCGGGCGTTCGCCAGGCGGCTTCGGTGATTTCGCGGATCTGGTTGACGGGGACGTCGCGGACGTGGGCGGCAAGCTCGGGCATGTCAGCCATCCTAACCGGAGCAGCTCCCGGCGGCCGGGGGGCGGCTCCGCTGGTGGGGTCCGGCGGGCGGCACCCGGCGCTGGCGGGAGGGTCCGCACAGATATACTGGGGAGCGTGCTTTCTGGACTGGTAATAGTGGACAAGCCGCAAGGCTGGACCAGCCACGATGTGGTTGGACGGATGCGGCGGCTCGCCGGTACCCGAAAGGTCGGCCATGCCGGGACGCTGGACCCGATGGCGACGGGCGTTCTGGTGGTCGGCATCAACAAAGCCACCCGGCTGCTGACTTACATCGTGGGCACCTCCAAGACCTACACGGCGACCATCCGCCTGGGCGAATCGACGGTCACCGACGACGCCGAAGGCGAGGTCACCGCCACGCGCAGCGCCGCTTCGGTCACCGAGGAAGCGGTCCGGTCCGGAGTCGAAGCACTGACCGGGGAGATTGAACAGGTCCCCAGCAGCGTCAGCGCCATCAAGGTCAACGGCGAACGCGCCTATGCGCGGGTCCGGTCCGGCGAGGAGGTCAAACTGGCCGCACGCCCCGTCACCATCCACCGCTTCGAAGTCCACTGGCTCCGTCCCGTGCGCGGCGGTGAGGCGCTCGACGTCGACGTCACAGTGGAATGCTCCTCCGGCACGTACATCCGGGCACTCGCCCGCGACCTCGGCAACGCGCTCGGCGTCGGCGGTCACCTGACCGCCCTCCGGCGGACCCAGGTGGGTCCCTACACGCTGGACCAGGCGCACACCCTCGAACAGCTCGCCGAAGAGCTGGACGTGCTGGAAATGTCCGAGGCCGCCCGGGCACTCATGCCCAACCGTGAACTCAGCGACGAGGAAACCACCGAGATTTCCTTCGGCCGCAGGATCGCCGCGGGCGTGGCCGCCGGGACACCGGACGCTGCGACGCCGGAGCACCCGGCCGCCGGCTTCGCCCCGGACGGGACCCTGGTGGCACTGCTCGCCGACAAGGGAAGTTACGCCAAGCCGGTGCTCGTCTTCGCACCGGACAATGAGAAGCGTGCACGTACGCAGCCGACGGCGGAACAGCAGGCCGGACAGTAGTGGACGCATATTTCTACATCATCCTGGTGGTCGGGCTGGTCTCGAGCCTCGTCTGCCTGGCCGCGGGCATCCTCAAGAAGGCCCCGAACGACACAACCATCCTTTCCGTGGCCGCCGTCGAACTGTCCCTGCTGGTGTATCTGGTCGGGTCGATCGTCCGGGTCGCCGGCGGGGAACAGATGGCGGGGGAGCCGTGGGAGTTCTGGGGCTACCTGCTGACGGCCCTCCTGCTGCCGGTCGGTGCGGTGTACTGGGCCATCCTGGAACGCACCCGGTGGAGCAACTTCGTGCTGGCCGCCGTCGGTGTCACCGCCCTGGTGATGGCGGCCCGAATGAATCAGATTTGGTACTGACGTGGAAGAGGCAGAGAACGTGACGGCGAAACCTTCGCACGAGGACATCGAAACGACGCCGGCCGCGCCGGACGCGCTGGCGGCACCGGACGCGACCCCGGCTGCGGCACCGACAAAAGACACCCGCAACACCGGCCCCGGCCGGCTGCTGATCGCCGTTTATGCAGTGTTCGCGATTTCCGCCACGGCCCGGGCGGGATTCCAGATCCTCACGAAGTTTTCCGAAGCTCCCCTTGCCTATCTGCTGTCGGCGTTCGCCGCCGTCGTGTACCTGGTGGCGACTGTGTCGCTGGCGAAGGCCGGCCGCACCTGGTTCAAGGTCTCCGTCGCGGCGGTGCTCGTGGAACTGGTGGGTGTGCTGGTGGTCGGCGCGCTCAGCGTGTTCGACTCGGTTAACTTCCCGCATGAGACTGTTTGGTCCCTGTTTGGCCGCGGTTATGCTTTCATCCCGCTGTTGCTGCCGATTCTTGGGCTCATCTGGCTGTACCGCCGCCGTCCCGCGCCGAAGCGGGCCTGAGCGCCCTAGTCCGCGGGCTGGTCCAGTTCCTGGAACAGTGTGATTTGGAGCCCGGCCGGGCCGTTGAGCCGTGAGTTCAGCGAGCGCCACGGCGTTTCCCGTGGTTCCGCGATGAGGGTGCCGCCCGCCTCCACGAGTCCCCGTGTGGCTGCTTCCGCGTCGTCAACCTCGAACGCAACCCGGATCTTCGCGCTCGGCTGGCCGTCGGCTTCCACCCGATCGATGTACCTGACCTGCGCCGGGTTGGAGAGCTCCAAGGTCGCCCGGCCGGCTTCCAGGATGGTGATGCGTGCATCCCCCTCGCCGGTAACCACTTCACGTTCCACCAGTCCGAGGACGTCCCGGTAGAAGGTTAGGGCGGCGTCGTAATCATCCGTCTCGACGACGAGGCGCAGTTGCCGGACAGGAGGCGGAGGTTGATCTTCGGTCGTCATAACCGAACCTTAGGACGGACGGTTCCAGAGCGGAATACCGCTGATCGTTAC
This sequence comes from Arthrobacter ginsengisoli, assembly GCF_031456935.1. Lineage (NCBI taxonomy): Bacteria > Bacillati > Actinomycetota > Actinomycetes > Micrococcales > Micrococcaceae > Arthrobacter > Arthrobacter ginsengisoli. The sequence goes on from NZ_JAVDVQ010000002.1 coordinate 349,226, forward strand.
CGCCGCCCGGGCCGGCGTCGTGGACTCACTCCGTTCCGGCGTCGAGCCCTAACAGCCTGCGGCGCAGGCCAGGCCAGGCCGCTCCGAAGCCCGGATGCAATGCCTTGTCACCGACGAGCTCGACCGGCACCCACTGCAGCTCCAGGCTTTCCGGGTCGCTGATCACCGGGTCGAACGCCTCCACAACTTCGACGGCGACCGTGGTGTACGTCCAATAGCCGACGTCGAAAACCCAGCTGAACAGGACCCGGACGTTCTCCGGCGGCACAGCCGCCTCTTCCTTGGCCTCGCGCAGGGCACCGTGGACTGCTTGTTCGCCCTGGTGGAGGGCTCCGCCCGGGAGTCCCCAGGTTCCGCCCTGATCACTCCACAAGGCGCGGTGCTGGAGCAGGACGCCCTTCGCGGGGTCGTGGACCAGCAAACCGGCCGAGCCGAAGCGCCCCCAGAACCGGCCGCGGTCGCCTTCGACCCACGCGTCCCCGGGATCGCGGGGTCCGAGCGGACGGCGGAGTTCGATCGGAAGCTCGGTTTGGGCGGCCTGCGTCTGTGATTCGCTGGGCCTTGCGCTGTGGGGTAGTGCCGGGCTCGAGGTCGGGGCAACAGGGCTGTCCATGCCCCCAGTTTCCCACGGCACTGCCCGTACCGGCCGGAGTGTGACTCCGAGGGACTGGCCGGGACCACAAGGTGGATCCTGCCCGTATCAGGGTCGAACTGCTCGAGCCCGGTACTGTCACACCCCGAAAGTAGTGTTGAGTCATGGAAGCCATTGGCGATTTCATCCCGGTACAGGGCACCGAGCCTGGCGCCGGAATACTCCTTGGAATCCCCCCGCTGTCGCCCGTTCCAGCCGCGGCGGTTGCGGTCGACTGTGCTCTGGATGCGGCGCTTGCTCTGCTGCGCTCCTGCAGCGGGACGGCTGTGCCTGATGCATTGCTGTTCGGCGTGACCGAAGCCTCGGACTTTGCCGGCCGCGTGGAGGAATTGTCCCGCCGGGTCGACTACCTGCAGCTTGTGGCCGCGGCGGCGGTCGACCGGACCCGAAGCCAGGCAGCAGCTGACGCGGGGACCGCCGCTGCGAAGTCTGGTACCGCCACGCCTGCCGGCTGGTTGACTGGCTGGAATGCGGAGGCGAATGCGCCGAAGACTGCTCCGTCGGACCCCACTCGGAACGCGCCGGAAGGCGCTGATCCTTGCACGGGGTGGGTGGACGACGGGTACCGGAACACTGTGGAGTTCCTGCGGGCGCGGCTGCGGATCAGTGCCGCGGAAGCCCGGCGCCGGCTTGCCCTCGTCGCGGACGTTCTGCCGCGCGCGGGCCTGTCGGGCCAGCCGCTGCCGGCCGCGAAAGAAGAACTCGCTGCTGTCGTCGCCGCCGGGGACGTCGCCTCACGGGCGGCGACCATTATCGGCCTTTCCCTGGGCCGGGTCCGGCACGTGTCCCAGCCCGAGGATGCCGCCCGAATGGAGCATGCCCTCACCCGGACGGCGGTCGAGAACGACCAGGACTTCCTGACCAGGATCGCCAAACGGTGGACGGACGCCTTGGACCAGGACGGCGAGGAACCCAGCGAGCAGGAATTGCGCCAGCGCGAGGGCGCCTTCATACGGCGGGCATACCGCGGACTGCATCATCTGGAAATCTTCGCCACGCCCGACCAGTTCGAACACTTGCTCACCGTCATGAATACCGCCACCAACCCGCGGACCGGAGTCGCATCCGGTCCCGACGCCGGAACAGAGGCTGCGGGTACTGCCGGACCTGATCCTGATGTCGCAGTCGACGGCGACGCGGCCGCAGCAGAGCGGCTGGATCAGCGCACGCGGCCGCAGCGGCTCCTCGACGGCCTCGTCGGTGGCTGCAAAGTCGCTCTCGCCGCCGGAGGCCTGCCCGCTGCGGGAGGGCTGCGCCCGCAGGTGATGGTCACCGTTGACTACCGTGACCTGCTGGAACAACTCGGCGGCACCGACGCGGAGACCCGAGCCCCTGGCTCCCACGCCGGGACACTGATGTTCACCGGCCCGGTCACGGCCTCGACAGTACGCAAGATCGCCTGCGACGCCGACATCATCCCGATTGTGCTGGGCGGACAAGGACGGATCCTCGACATCGGCCGCGCCTCGCGGGTTTTCCCGCCGCATATCCGCAAGGCCATCACGGCGCGGGACCAGGGCTGTGCCTTTCCCCAGTGCACCATTCCGGCGCCCTGGTGCGAGGCCCACCACATCAACTACTGGTCCCGCGGCGGAAGCACCGGGGCAGGCAACGGAGCGCTGCTTTGCTCGCATCACCATCACGTGATCCACAAGGAGCAGTGGATCATTCAACTGCGAAGCGGCGTTCCGTGGTTCATCCCGCCTCCGCACGTTGATCCGCGCCAGGTGCCACGGCGGAACCGCTACTTCCGGCTTGAGTGAATCTTGTTCTGGTCCGGGGTGGCCACCCAGACGGTCCGGGTGGTGTGGGGTTCCAGCGCGATGTCGTTGGAGAACCGCTCCAGCAGGTCTTCCACGGCGTCGCGGTCGTCCGCGGTCAGGGCCGGCAGGTGCAGGAAGCGCGCGAACCACTGCCGGGCGTATTCCCGTGCAGCCGGGGTCACGGGTGCAACGGTTGTTACTTCGGACTGGGTGACGCTGAACCCGGCGGCCTCGATCACCGGGGTCCAGTTCGGGTGGTGGTTCCACCCCTCGGCGGCCGCCGCGGCGTGGCAGCGTTGCTCCAAAAGCGCTTCGCGCGGATGGCTGAGGAAGCGGGGCAGGGCGGCGAGCTCGACGACGACGAGGACCCCACCCGGCGACAATGCCCGGCGGACCCCCGAGAGGAGCCGTGCGGGGTCGGCGACGTGGTGGAGCGAGGACGATGCCCACACGACGTCAACCGGTGTCTCGGCAGCTGCATCCGCCGTGGGCAGGGAGCCGGCCAGCGCAGGGAAGCCGTGGTCGAGGTCGGCCTCGACCACATCGAAGCCCTGCCCGCGCAGCAGCTCGAGCATCTGCGGGTCATTATCGACGCACGTCACCGCGGCGTCGGGGTACCGCTCGCGCAGCAGCCGGCTTCCTGCGCCGGTGCCGGCGCCGAGGTCAACGACGCTGCGCGCCGCCGTCGGCCCTGCTACGTCCAGGACGGCTGCGACCTTGTCGCTGAACACCTCGGCGTCGAGGTCGAGGACGCGGTGCTGGTCATGACTGCCGGACCGCTGGTGCGGGTGGTGGTCGTTGTCCCGTGTCCGGTGGGGTTGGTGATCCATGCTGATTACCTTTCTACTGTGGCCGCACGGCCCATGTCAGTGACTTTCGGTCCATCTTCAAGGCCATGGCGTCGGCGACCGAGCACGATCTGAGCGACGGCTGCTTCCGAGGCGATCGAGAAGGGGCCGAAGTGCCCGTCCACGGCCCACCGGGTTTCCTCTTCGATGAGGTCGGCGTTGATCCTGGCGCCGGTCATGACGCCCTCGGCCGCCGCGGTGACCACCTGGGCCATCAGGTTGGAGACATTGCCCGCCGCATACACGCCCCGGACGGCAGTTGCACCACCCAAATCGCTGGCCTCGATGAACCGTCCGGCCCCCGACGGGTGCACCTGGGAATTTAGCCCGAGTGATTCCAGAAGCGCGGATCTGGCCTCCATCCGTGTTCCGACAGCCAGGGCCTGTACGTCGAACGAGGTACCCTGGCGGAGTGTGAGCCCCGTGAGGACACCATCGACGGCGTCGACAGAAACCACGGCGCCGTCAACGACCGTCACGGACCGGGCAGCGAGCTTGTCCCACTCCTCGTCGGTGGGTTCCACGGTGTCGCTGAGGAACAGGGTGATATCCCGGGACCACTGCCGGAACAACAGTGCCTGATGGACGGACAGCGGGCCTGTGCCCAGCACTCCAATCCGTTGCCCGCGGATTTCCCAGCCATGGCAGTAGGGGCAGTGCACAACGCCCTTTCCCCATTGCTCCCGCAGCCCGTCAATGGGAGGCAGCTCGTCGGTCAGGCCGGTGGTGATGAGGAGGCGCCGGCCGGAGAACCGGCGGGCATCTGCGAGAACCACCTCGAATCCCTCGGGGGTTCGCCGTGCCGAAACGGCTTCGCCGTCAAGGACCGTCCCTCCGTAGGAGAGCACTTCGCTGCGTCCGATGGCCAGGAGTTCCCCAGGGTTCATACCGTCCCTGGAAAGATAACCGTGGACACCCGCCGCGGGTGCGTTGCGTGGAGTTCCGGAATCGATGACCAGCACCGAGCGCAACGCCCGGCCCAGCGTCGTGGCCGCGCTGAGCCCCGCCGCGCCGCCACCAACAATTACAACGTCATACCGTGTCGCGTCCATATTGCTTTGTCCTTCGTCGCGTCCTGAAAGTTCGCCGCCAGCGTCCTTGGGCGGTTACCCCAGCCTCCATCGCGTGAACGCGTTTTGGCAAAGATGATTGCCGTTATGGCAAACTGTTGGGCATGGCAAATGAGATTGACGATGTTCTCGGAGAGGTCGGCCCCCGGCTTCGGGCACTCCGTATGGAACGGAACCTCACCCTCCAAGATGTGTCCTCCGCATCCGGAGTGTCGGTTAGCACGCTGTCCCGCCTCGAATCCGGCCAACGCAGGCCAAACCTCGAAATCCTGCTGCCCCTCGCGAGGTTGTACGGGGTTCCCCTCGATGATCTGGTCGGCGCCCCGCCTACCGGGGATCCGAGAATTCATCTGCAGCCCATCACCCATGGCGGCATGACCGCTGTTCCCCTCACCCGCCGCCCAGGCGGATTACAGGCCTTCAAGATGGTGCTCGCCGGTGATGACCGCGGGGCAGAGCCTGACCTCCGCGTTCACGAGGGCTACGAATGGCTTTACATCCTCAATGGACGACTGCGCCTGGTGCTGGGCGACAAGGACTTTGAACTTCGCCCCGGCGAAGCCGCGGAATTCGACACCCACACACCGCACTGGTTCGCCAGCGCGGACGGCAGACCCGTCGAGTTCCTCAGCCTCTTTGGACAGCAGGGCGAGCGGATGCACGTCCGCGCGCGGCCCAAGCCCACATAGCCGAAGAGGTCCGATGGGTTCTGGCCGGGAAGGCCGAAAGCCTCTGAACGGACGGCAGACGGCGGCTACGCTGGTCGCATGGCTGGATTCAAGGCACCACGGGAGCTGCGGGAGGCGGAACGTGCTTCCCTGCTCAGGGCCGTGAAGGCATTCCACACCTTTGCCTGGTTCTTGATCGAGGCCTGCATGGTCTATGTGCTGTATGCCGGTGCCCGGGGCCGGACAGACCGGAAGGTGGGCCTGGCCGCCGCCGTCGTCACCGCCGAGACGCTGGTCTTTGCCGCCAACGGCTTTCATTGTCCCCTCACCGCCGTGGCCAGGGGCCTGGGCGACGAGACGGGCTCTGTCACCGACATCTATCTGCCAAAATGGTTCGCCAGGAACCTCCCGGGCATCCACGTTCCACTGATCCTGGCCGCTGTGGTGCTGCACTGGCGGAACTACCGCGCCGCTAGCGGCGTCACTGTGCCATCCGGTGCCGGCACGTCGCCGGGAGCTATAGGCAGCTAGCGCAGCGGGTTGCCGTTGAGGTCGACGCGGAAGCTTTCGATCATCTTGTTGGTCGCTGTCTCGATGATGATCACGGAGTCTGCCGGCCAGGACGGGTCGGGAACCACGGTGTAAGGAACATCGGTGATCAAGGTGGGCCGGCCGGCGTCGCTGATTTTCCGGCTGAAGGCATCAACCACCATGTTGGTCCTGGTATTGATGGCAACTGTTTCCTGGGGGAGCCCCGCGCTGCTGCCGCTGCCCGGTGTGGGGTTCCACCAGCCTTCGTAGCCGCCCACCGCCGGTTCCGCTGACCGTTCTGCCGACGTCGGCCTGGACATTGGTGCTGTCCCGGCGTTCCCGGCGGCGTCGGCCGCGCCACTCGCAACTGCCCGCAGCCTCGCGTCACCCCGGGCGGCTGCGTGGCCTACTTCTTCCCGAACAGTCCGCCCAGGATCCCGCCGAACCCGCCCTCGTCATTTTTCCGCTCTTCCGGCTGGCTCTCCGGGAGGTCGATGTCGATCACCTCACCGGGGCGCGGGGCGCCGCCGGTGTGCTGGCTCTGCGGGTAGGCCTGCGGTTCCAGCGACGAGTCCTGACCGGTCTCCGGAACGGCCGCCTGCGACGACTGCTGGCCTCCGCCGAACAGGCCGCCCAGCAGATCGCCGAGCCCACCCATCCCGCCAGCGCCGCCAGCAGCGGCGCCGGCGCCGCCAAGCATCCTGCCCAGAATTCCGCCGAGGTCGATGCCGCCGGCATGGCCGGACGCACCTGCGCCGCCGGCGCCTGTACCGGCCGCCCCGGACGATTGACCGCGGCCCCCCAGCACCTTGTTGGCAAGGTAGGACATCACGATCGGGGCCAGGATCGGCAACAGCTTCTTGATCAGGTCCCCACCGACGCCGCCGAGCTGGGGTGCTCCGGCCAGCTGGCTGGCCACCTGGTCCTGCTGCCCGCCGAAGACATGGTTCACGATTTTTTCGCCGTCCGAGGTGTCCACCTGCGAGACATCGACTCCGCCCTCCAGCAGCCCGTCCTGGTGCTGGCCGAGAGCTGACTCCAGGGAGGCGGCGCCGTCGGAGGCCTGTGCGTTGTTGTGCATACCCGCCAGCAGCGTGGGCACCGCAGCCTCCACCGCGGCCTGCGCGGTCTGCTGGTCGGTGCCGAGCAGGCCGGCAACCTGGTCTACCGGGATCTGCCCCAGGATGTCATCGAGCTCAGTCATGGTGTACTCCTTCAGCCGCATCTCACTACGGGCCTCGCTGGAAGCGGCAGCCGCGCAGGCGCCGTCGGACTGGTGCCTTTGCATCGTAGTCCGGGCGCCCTGCACGCGGAAGGACGCTGCCCGGGGCCGGCCAGCGCCGTCGGAGGCGCGCTGCGTTTGCAGGTAATCTAGGAGGGTTCCGGAGCTGGAAGGCTTCTCCGGAGGTCATATGGCAGGAAGCAAAAGGCGAGGTTGATGGTCCACATCTGGAACGATCCGTCCGAAGTCCCGGCGGACTTTGGTCCTTCCGTCGTTACCTTCGGCAACTTCGACGGTGTGCACCGCGGCCACCAGCAGGTGCTCTCGCAGCTTATCCGCGTCGCCCGCCTGAACCACGCACGGGCCGTCGCCATCACTTTCGACCCGCATCCGGCGCAGGTCCACCGCCCGGAATCCGCCCCTGAGTTGATTATGGGCCTGGAAGACAAGCTGGTGGCGCTTGGCGAGCTGGGCCTCGACGCTGTACTGGTGATGAAGTACTCCCTCGAACTGGCCAGCCTCACGCCCGAAGAATTCGTTGCCACCGTCCTGGTCGGCAGCCTTAAGGCCAGCCACGTGGTGATCGGCCACGATGCCCGGTTCGGCCGGGGAAACTCCGGTGACCTGGCGACCATGCAGGAACTGGGCAGGAAGCTCGGCTTCGAGGTGCTGGTCATCAGTGAGTTCGGGTCGGAAGGCTTTCCGTTGCACGGGGAAGTGCACGACGACGGCGGCGCGGACCGCCGGTGTTCCTCCACGTGGGTGCGGGAGGCACTGCGCGAGGGCGATGTCGCTACCGCGGCCGCCGTCCTGGGAAGGTCGCACCGGATGCGCGGCCAGGTGGTTCACGGAGCCGCGCGCGGCCGCGACCTGGGCTTTCCGACCGCCAACCTCGCCTCCGACGCGAGTGGCTACATCCCGGCGGACGGCATCTACGCCGGCTGGCTCGTGGACCAGGCCGGCACGCGCTGGCCGGCCGCCATCTCTGTCGGCTCCAACCCCACCTTCTACGGCGTCAGCCGGCAGGTGGAGGCGCACGTGATCGATCGGCCGGACGAGGCCGTCGAGGACTTCAATCTGTACGACCAGACAGTAGTAGTGGAATTCGTCGCCCGGCTGCGGGGAATGGTGGCGTACCGTGGCCCTGAAGCGTTGGTGGACCAGATGCGCCTGGACGTTGTCCAGGCGCACAAGATTCTGTCCGGGCGCTGATCCGTTGAGCGGGGCCGCTGCAAGGAGCGGCTACGCCAAACAGCCGGTAGGAAGGCAAAAAACGTGACGATTGAGAAAAACACCAGGGAGCTGGACAAGGATATTGTCCGGGACTTCAGCTCAAAGATGAGCTACGCGTCCTACCTGCAGCTGCCGACGCTCCTGAGCGCCCAGCAGCCGGTCAGTGCTCCGGAGCACCACGATGAAATGCTGTTCATCATCCAGCACCAGACCACGGAACTGTGGCTCAAGCTGGTCCTGCACGAGCTCCGCAGCGCCGCCGCCTGGCTCCGGTCCGACGATCTCGGCTCGGCCCTGAAAGCGATCGCCCGGGTCAAGCACATCCAGAAAACCCTGACCGAGCAGTGGTCCGTGCTGGCCACCCTCACACCCACCGAGTACTCGCAGTTCCGCGGCTTCCTGGGCAACTCCTCGGGATTCCAGTCCAGCCAGTACCGCGCGGTCGAGTTCCTGCTCGGCAACAAGAACAGCAAGATGCTGCCCGTGTTCGAATCCGATCCCGAGGCCCACGCGATGCTGCAGGAGCTCCTCGAATCCCCGAGCATCTATGACGACTTCCTCGCCTACCTCAAGCGCCAGGGCTTCGACGTTCCCGCCTCGCTGCTGGAGCGCGACGTCACCCGGGCGCACGAGTTCTGCCCCGAGCTGGTCCCGGTGTTCAAGTACATCTACGAGAACGCCGCCGACAACTGGGGCGCCTACGAGGCCTGTGAGGAACTGGTGGACCTCGAGGACAACTTCCAGCTCTGGCGTTTTCGGCATCTGCGGACGGTGCAGCGCACCATCGGCATGAAGTCGGGCACCGGCGGCTCCAGCGGCGCCGCCTTCCTGCAGAAGGCCCTGGAACTGACCTTCTTCCCGGAGCTCTTCGCCGTCCGGACGGAGATCGGCCAGTGAGCGCCCCTCGCCCGGAGACCGCAGGGACCCCTGCAGGAACCACGGACGCCCTGCTGCGGCGCGCCCGGGAACTGGACGCCGCCGACCCGCTGGCTTCCTACCGCGGGCACTTCATCGGCACCGACACGGAACTGTCCTACCTGGACGGCAACTCCCTGGGCCGTCCGCTCAAGCGCACCGTCACGGACATCAGCGGCTTCATCCAGGACAGCTGGGGCGGCCGGCTGATCCGCGGCTGGGACGAGGAGTGGCTGGAGCTCCCGCAGGCCATCGGCGACCAGCTCGGCCGTGCCGTCCTCGGCGCGGCCCCCGGGCAGACCGTCATCGCCGACTCCACTACGGTGGTGCTGTACAAGCTGATCCGGGCCGCGCTGGCAGCCGTCACGGACCCGGTGCGCACCGAAATCGTGCTGGACACGGACAATTTCCCCACCGACCGCTACCTCGTCGAGGGCATCGCCCGCGAAGAGGGACTCACGCTGCGCTGGATCGACGCCGACCCCTCCTCTGGTGTGACCGTCGAACAGGTGCGGGCCGCCACCGGCCCGGCCACCGCCGTCGTGGTCCTGAGCCAGGTTGCCTACCGCTCCGGGTTCCTCGCGGACCTGCCGGGGATCACCGCGGCCGTGCACGACGCCGGCGGGCTGGTGGTGTGGGACCTGTGCCATTCCGCCGGGTCGGTGGAGATCGCCCTGGACACTGCCGACGTCGACTTCGCCGCCGGCTGCACCTACAAATACCTTAACGGGGGACCGGGCTCGCCCGCGTTCGCCTACGTCAACGCCCGGCACCTGGCCGGCCTGCAGCAGCCGATCTGGGGCTGGATGGGCCGCAAGGACGCCTTCGAAATGGGACCGGGCTACGAGGCCGCCGCGGGAATCCGCGGCTTCCTCAGCGGCACCCCGGCGATCTTCGGGATGCTCGCGATGCGCGGCACACTGGACCTGATCGAGGAGGTGGGCATGGCCGCGGTCCGGGAGAAGTCCTGCCTGCTGACCGCGTTCGCCGTCGAACTCCACGACGCCTGGCTCGCCCCGGCAGGCGTTGAACTCTCGACGCCGCGGAATCCGGAACTGCGCGGCAGCCACATCACGGTGGATCACCCGGCCTTCCGCGAAATGACCGCGGCGCTCTGGGAGCAGGATGTCATCCCGGACTTCCGGGCGCCGCAGGGCATCCGGATCGGGCTGTCCCCGCTGGGCACGTCCTTCACCGAGCTGTACCGCGGTGTCGCCGCCATCCGCGAACGGCTCGAGGAGGGCCGTTCCGGGCAGGATCAGGACCGGCCGTTTCGACAAGATTAGCGGCGTGCCGGTAAACTAAACGTTGGTTCCGGCTGCAGTCCGTGGCGGCTGGCTCTTGTTGTGTACGGGAAAGTCTCTCTTCGGAGGACAAGCACCGGCGCGGCACCCCCGGCAGTGAGTTACTGATTCGGGCCTCACGGCACATCTCTAGGAGTTATCGTGGCACTTGAAGCCGCTGTAAAGCAGTCCATCATCAAGGATTTCGCAACGTCCGAGGGCGACACCGGTTCGCCGGAGGTCCAGGTTGCAGTCCTGACTCAGCGGATCAAGGATCTCACTGAGCACATGAAGGTGCACAAGCACGATTACCACACCCAGCGCGGTCTGCTGGCCATGGTTGGTCGTCGCAAGCGCATGCTGACCTACCTCAAGAACACTGACATCACCCGCTACCGTGCGCTCATCGAGCGTCTCGGCCTGCGCCGCTAGTCAGCTTTAAGGGGCGGCCCCTTCCGGAGCGGAAAGGGCCGCCTTCTTCAAACAAAACTCAACAGGAGGATCAACCGCATCACGCATTCGCGGTCTTCGGTAGTGACTTCCGGGAACGGCTTCAAAGAGTGAAGCCTTAGCCCGTGGGTCTCGATCGATGACCGGGTGCAGTGCAGGCCAGCAGACAGATGCTGGGCTGGGTTGATGCGGCTGGGCTCCGTGAACCATGAAACGGAGGTGACTCTCTATGGAGGGTCCCGAAATCCAGTTCTCAGAAGCAGTCATTGACAATGGCCGCTTCGGCAAGCGTGTAATCCGCTTTGAAACCGGCCGCCTTGCCAAGCAGGCAGCCGGCGCAGCGATGGTCTACATCGACGAAGAGACCGCGCTGCTGTCCGCAACCACCGCCGGCAAGCACCCGCGTGAAGGTTTCGACTTCTTCCCGCTGACCGTCGACGTCGAAGAGCGTATGTACGCCGCCGGCCGCATCCCGGGCTCGTTCTTCCGCCGCGAAGGACGCCCCTCCACGGAAGCCATCCTGGCCTGCCGCCTGATGGACCGCCCGCTGCGCCCCGCCTTCGTCAAGGGCCTGCGCAACGAGGTCCAGATCGTCGTCACCGTGCTGTCCATCAACCCGGACGAGCTCTACGACGTGGTCGCGATCAACGCTTCCTCGATGTCCACCCAGCTCTCCGGCCTGCCCTTCTCCGGTCCGATCGGCGGCGTCCGCGTTGCCCTCGTCGCCGACGAGCACGGCTCGCAGTGGGTTGCGTTCCCGAAGCACTCCCAGCTCGAGAACGCCGTCTTCAACATGGTCGTTGCCGGCCGCATCGCAGGCGATGACGTCGCCATCATGATGGTTGAAGCCGAAGCCACCGACAACTCCTGGAACCTCATCAAGGAACAGGGCGCCACCGCCCCGACCGAAGAGGTTGTCTCCGAAGGCCTCGAGGCTGCCAAGCCGTTCATCAAGGCCCTCTGCGAAGCACAGTCCGACCTGGCAGCCCGCGCCGCCAAGCCGACCGTCGAGTTCCCGGTCTTCCTGGACTACCAGGACGACGTCTACGCCGCCGTGGAGTCCGCCGCCGCCGACAAGCTGGCCGCTGTCTTCCAGATCGCCGACAAGCAGGAACGCGACACCGCCTCCGACGAGCTTAAGGATGAGGTGACCTCTTCCCTCGCCGGCCAGTTCGAAGGCCGCGAGAAGGAGCTGTCCGCAGCCTTCCGCTCCGTCACCAAGCAGGTTGTGCGCCAGCGCATCCTCAAGGACCAGATCCGCATCGACGGCCGTGGACTGACGGACATCCGCCAGCTCACCGCCGAGGTTGAGGTCCTGCCCCGCGTCCACGGCTCGGCCATCTTCGAACGCGGCGAGACCCAGATCATGGGTGTCACCACGCTGAACATGCTGAAGATGGAACAGCAGATCGACTCGCTGTCTCCCGTGACCCGCAAGCGCTACATGCACAACTACAACTTCCCGCCGTACTCCACCGGCGAGACCGGCCGCGTCGGCTCCCCGAAGCGCCGCGAAATCGGCCACGGTGCCCTCGCAGAGCGCGCCATCATGCCGGTGCTGCCGTCCCGCGAGGAATTCCCCTACGCCATCCGCCAGGTGTCTGAGGCTCTCAGCTCCAACGGTTCGACGTCGATGGGTTCCGTCTGCGCCTCCACGCTGTCCCTGCTCAATGCAGGTGTGCCGCTGAAGGCCGCTGTTGCCGGTATCGCCATGGGCCTGGTCTCCGACCAGGTTGACGGCCAGACCCGCTACGCCGCCCTGACCGATATCCTCGGCGCCGAAGATGCCTTCGGTGACATGGACTTCAAGGTCGCCGGCACCGCTGAGTTCGTCACGGCCATCCAGCTGGACACGAAGCTCGACGGCATCCCGGCCTCGGTCCTGGCCGCAGCCCTGAAGCAGGCCCGCGAAGCCCGCCTGCACATCCTGGACGTTCTGAACTCCGCGATCGACACCCCGGACGAGCTCTCCGAGTTCGCGCCGCGTGTCATCGCGGTCAAGATCCCGGTGGACAAGATCGGCGAGGTCATCGGCCCGAAGGGCAAGATGATCAACCAGATCCAGGAAGACACCGGAGCCGACATCTCGATCGAGGACGACGGAACTGTCTACATTGGCGCCACGAACGGCCCGTCTGCCGACGCAGCACGGTCCGCGATCAACGCCATCGCCAACCCGCAGATCCCGGAAATCGGCGAGCGCTACCTGGGCACGGTCGTCAAGACCACGACCTTCGGCGCTTTCGTTTCCCTGACTCCGGGCAAGGACGGTCTGCTGCACATCTCCGAGCTGCGCAAGATCGCCGGCGGCAAGCGCGTGGACAACGTCGATGACGTCGTCTCCGTCGGCCAGAAGATCCAGGTGGAAATCACCAAGATCGATGACCGCGGCAAGCTCTCCCTCTCGCCCGTTGTGGCGGAGGAGGCAGGCTCCGAGGACGCTGACAACGCTGAGGTCTCCCTGGAGTCCGCAGAGTAGTCTTTCCTGAACAAGTGGCGGGGCCGGTGGATCATCCACCGGCCCCGCCGCCGTTAAAGGCAGGTAGGATGGCAGGCAGATTTGGCATGTGTTTACTGAAAGGCCTTAATGACTGTCGTCCCCCTGCCGCTTGAGCAGAACCAGCACGCTGACACCCTGATCCACGGAGCCGACGGCGGTTCCGAGGTGCGCCGATCGGTCCTGCCGGGCGGCGTCCGCGTGCTTACCGAGGCGATGCCCGGCCAGCGTTCGGCCACCATCGGGTTCTGGGTCGCCGTCGGCTCCCGCGACGAGGCGCCCGGCCAGCACGGCTCCACGCACTTCCTGGAACATCTCCTGTTCAAGGGCACCCGGCGGCGCACCGCCCTTGAGATCGCCTCCGCCTTCGACGAGGTGGGCGGGGAATCCAACGCTGCCACGGCGAAGGAAAGCACCTGCTACTTCGCCCGCGTCCTGGACACCGACCTGCCGATGGCGATCGACGTCATCGCGGACATGATCACCGGCGCCGTGCTGGACCCGCAGGAGATGGAGCAGGAACGCGACGTCATCCTCGAGGAGATCGCGATGGACAGCGACGACCCCACCGACGTCGCCCACGAACACTTCGTCGCCGCCGTCCTGGGCACGCACCCGCTGGGCCGCCCGATCGGAGGCACCCCGGACGCCATCCGCGCCGTCGCCCGCGACTCGGTCTGGGACCACTACCGCCGCTACTACCGCCCGGACGAGCTCGTCATCACCGCCGCCGGGGGACTGGACCACGACGTCGTCTGCGGGCTCGTCGTCGATGCCCTGCACTCCGCCGGCTGGAGCCTTGAGCCCGACGCGGCCCCCGTGCAGCGCCGCTCCACCGACCGCGCCGCCATCACCGGCACCGCCGGACTGCACGTGGTCAAACGCCCGGTGGAGCAGGCCAACATCATCATGGGCTGCCCCACCATCGTCGCGACCGACGACCGCCGGTTTGTTATGAGCGTGCTCAACGCCGTGCTCGGCGGCGGCATGTCCTCCCGGCTGTTCCAGGAGGTCCGCGAGAAGCGCGGACTGGTGTACTCGACCTACTCCTTCGCCTCCTCCTACGCCGACGCCGGCTACTTCGGCATGTACGCCGGCTGCACGCCGTCGAAGGTCCGGCAGGTCCTTGAACTGCTCGGCGCCGAACTCGACAAGCTGGCCGGGGGCGGCATCTCCGACGAGGAACTCCGCAAGGCCGTCGGGCAGCTCTGCGGAGGAATCGTGCTGGCCCTGGAGGACACCGGCTCCCGGATGTCCCGGCTGGGCCGTGCCGAACTTGTCTCCGGCGAGTACCAGGACATCGATGAGACCCTGCGCCAGATCAAGGCCGTCACCGCCGCCGAAGTCCAGGAGCTCGCCCGCGAACTCGCAGCCGCGCCGCGGACCGTGACCGTGGTGGGCCCCTTCGAGGAATCCGAGACCTTCGGCCTCTGAGATCCGGTCCGGCAGGCCGCTGAGCCTGGGACTGCACCGGCCAGGCGGGGTCTTCAATTTGCCACGAACGGCCGCTATGACCCTTCGTTCAGCGCCGATTCGTCACAGGTGGCCGCTATTCCGGCCCTCCTGGCGGCCATTCGCGTCAGACGGGTGGCTGGGTGGCCTTGATAGCGGCCGTTCGCGTCAGACGGGTGCACCGGTGCGGACAGAATTGGCCGGACTCCGCGGATTCGTCACAGGTGGCCGCTATTCCGGCCCTCCCGGCGGCCATTCGCGTCAGACGGGTGCGAGGGTGGCCTTGATAGCGGCCGTTCGCGTCAGACGGGTGCACCGGTGCGGACAGTATGGGCCGGACTGCGCCGATTCGTCACAGGTGGCCGCTATTCCGGGTCTCTTGGCGGCCATTCGCGTCAGACGGGTGGCTGGGTGGCCTTGATAGCGGCCATTCGCGTCAGACGGGTGCACCGGTGCGGACAGTATGGGCCGGACTCCGCGGATTCGTCAGAGGTGGCCGCTATTCCGGGTCTCTTGGCGGCCATTCGCGTCAGACGGCTGGGAGGGTGGCCTTGATAGCGGCCATTCGCGTCAGACGGGGCCGCAGCCAGGGTCCCGCCTGCCGCTGAGCTGGGCCTGAACCGCCCCGGCGGGGTCGGCCCGCACCTAGACACGGCAGGCGGCGCGGCGTGATGATGGGGACGGGCTCACGCGGGAGGAACTCCACTTGGGAGGAATTCATGGACCGGCCGCTGCCAGGCAGTGCACACGAAGCGCTTGAGGCGTTCCTGGGGCACTGGACCGGCACCACGCAGTGGAAGGCCACGCCCTGGGGGCCGGCGCGGGCCGCCGCCGTCGAACTGACTTTCGCCCGCGCCGCCGCCGGCCTGGCCGTCACGCACAGCTACCGGCATACAGAGGCCGATGGCAGCCGCTTCGAAGGCCACGGTGTCTTCACCACGGACCCGGACCATCCGGATACGCTTTGGTACCACGTCAACAGCATGGGGCTGCCCCCGGAGGCACCGGCACGCGCCAGCTGGCAGGAGGGCACCCTGACCATGGAACGGCGCAGCGAGCGCGGCACCTCCCGGCATACCTTCCGGGTGGACGACGGCGTCCTGACGCACAGTGCCGGGCTCCGGCTCGGTGCCGCGAGCGAATTCACGCCCTTCATGACCACGGTCTGCCGGCGCGTGGCCGAGGATGCCGCCGCCTCCGCCTGAAGCTCTGCCGACCTGGCGCTGCCGACGCCGACGCCGTGCCGCGCCGCCGTCGTGCGTCACCGCGCACCGCCGGCGCGCCCAAACCGTTGCCATAACGTTGCAAGGCATCCCTTGAAAACCGTTGACACTCCGTGGCGCTGACCATAGATTTGCCGTAATCTGAATCACCTTTCAGGTTCAGGCACGATTCAGTCATCTACTGCTCAGATTCCGCGGATTCTCAACGAAAGGCATCCCGTGAAGGATACAAAGAAGTTCCTGATGGCCGCCGTTATGGCCACCGGGCTCGCCCTCAGCGCCTGTGCGCCGACTGCCGGCACCGCAGCGCCAGCCGAGTCAGGCAAGGCCGCCGAGCCGGTCAACGTCGGCATCATCTACTCCAAGACCGGACCGCTGGCAGCCTACGGCGCCACCTACTACGAGGGCCTGCAGGCGGGCATCGACCACGCCACCGGCGGGACCGGCGCCGTCAACGGCGCCAAGATCAACCTCACCTACGCCGACGACGGCGGCGACCCGGACAAGGCCGTCACGGCTGCGAAGGACCTGATCGGCAAGGGCTACAAGATCATCGGCGGCACGGTCGTCTCCGGCATCGCCCTCAAGCTGGCGGAGCAGGCCGCCCAGAACAAGGTCCTCTACATCTCCGGGCCTGCCGCGACGGACGCCATCCAGGGCATCAACAAGTACACCTTCCGCTCGGGCCGCCAAAGCCTGCAGGACGTGGCCACGGCCGGTTCCTTCATCGACACCAACGGCAAGAAGGTCGTCGTCTTCGCCCAGGACAACGCCTTCGGCCAGGGCAACGTCGCCGCCGTCAAGGCCGTCCTGGGAGCCAAGGGCGCCACCGTGGAGTCCGTCCTGGTTCCGGACGGGCAGGAGCTCACGCCGTTCGCCCGCCAGCTCATCGACGCCAAGCCGGACATGGTCTTCGTGGCCTGGGCCGGGGCAACGTCCGGCACCATGTGGCAGACCCTGAGCCAGCAGGGCGCCTTCGACGCCGCCCCGGTCGTCACCGGGCTCGGCGACGCCGCCACCTTCGGCGCCTACGGCGAGGCCACCTCCAAGATCAGCTTCCTGAACCACTACTTCCCGGGCGCCTCGGGCACCGAGGTGGAAAAGGAGATGATCGCCGCGGTCGAGAAAGCCGGCCAGAAGGCCGACCTCTTCACCCCCGACGGCTTTGTCGCCGGCCAGATGATCGTCCAGGCCATCAAGGAAGGCGGCAACGATGCCGACGCCATGGTCAAGGCACTCGAGGGCTTCAGCTTTGAGGGCCCCAAGGGCAAGGAAACCGTCCGCGCGTCGGACCACGCCCTGGTCCAGGACATGTACCAGGTCAAGCTCGTCCAGACGGGTGGCAGCTGGGCTCCCGAGCTCATCAAGGTGGTTTCGGGCGACACCGTCGCCCCGCCGGAAAAGAAGTAGGCCGCGCGCGGGGCTGTGCCGTACGGCGCAGCCCCGCGCTGCACAACCCCGCGCTGCACCGCGGTGCAGGGCACTGCCGCGCACGCCCACGGGACGGGCACGACCCAACGAACCACGAAGGACCCGAATGAAACCCCCAGCACTGCCCGCCCTTGCGGTGGACGGCCTCGGCCTGCAGATCGGTGGCGCCCGCATCCTCCAGGATGTGGGCTTCGCGGTCGGCAGCGGCGAAATGATCGGCGTCATCGGCCCCAACGGTGCCGGCAAGACCACCTTGTTCAACCTGATTTCCGGCGTGATGCGGCCCACCACGGGCAGCATCACGCTGAACGGCAGGGAGATCACCACCGCGCCCGTCCACCGCCGGGCCAGGGCAGGGCTGGGACGGACCTTCCAGACCTCCAACCTTTTTCCCCGGCTCAGCGTGCTGGAAAACGTCCGGCTCGCCGCCCAGGCGAAACTCGGCGGCAGCAACAGCCTCCTGCGCTTCCCCTCTTCCTCCGACGAAGCCACCCGGATAGCCCGCGGCACCATCGGGGAAGTCGGCCTCACCGGCCAGCTCTCGACGGCGGCGGGTGACCTCTCGCACGGCGAGAAGCGCAAGGTGGAGATCGCCGTGCTGCTGGCGACCGATCCCGCCGTCGTGCTCCTGGACGAGCCGATGGCCGGGGTGGCGTCGGGGGACGTCCCGTCCCTCACCGCGATCATCGCACGGCTGCACCGGGACCGCGGCTGCACCGTGATGATGGTGGAGCACCACATGGACGTGGTCCTGGGCCTCGTGGACCGGGTCGCGGTGATGCACCATGGCAGCCTGCTGGCCCTGGACAGTCCGGAGGCCGTGATGTCTGACCCGACCGTACAGAGTGCCTACCTCGGAGAACCCGTATGACCGCCGCAGCGGAAGCCCGACCCATCCTGACAGTGCAGGGCCTCAACGCCCACATCGCCGGACAGCAGGTCGTGGAGAACGTCTCCTTCACCGTCCCGGCCACCGGCATCACCGCGTTGCTGGGCCGCAACGGCGTCGGAAAGACCAGCACCATCAAAGCCATCATCGGCCTGATCGACCGCACCGGAGCCGTGGCGCTCGACGGCGTGCGGATCGAGAAGGAACCGACGTTCAAGATTATCCGCAGCGGGGTGGGCTACGTGCCCGAGGACCGCGAAGTGTTTTCCAAGCTCACCGTGGCGGAAAACCTCCGGCTCGCCGAACGCGACGCCGCGCCCCGGCGCCAGCTCGTCGAGGAGCTCTTCCCGGACCTGCTGGCCCGGTCCGCCCAGATGGCCGGGACCCTCTCCGGCGGCCAGCAGCAGATGGTCTCGCTGGCCCGCGCGCTGCTGAACACCAACAAGATCCTGCTCGTCGACGAACCCACCAAAGGCCTGGCCCCGAAAATCGTCGCCGAGGTCGCCGAGACCCTCGCCGAAGCAGCCAAAACCGTCCCCATCCTCCTGGTCGAGCAGAACCTGCTCGTCGTCCGCCAGCTCGCCGCGGGCGCCGTCGTCCTCTCCGGGGGCCGGGTGGTCCACACCGGCAACGCCCTGGAATTCCTCGACGACGCAGAGCTGACCCAGCGCCTGCTGGGTGTCTCCGCCGAGACACCCGCAGGGACACATACTGAGAAAACAGCGGCGAAGCCGGCCGGGAAAGGAGCCACCCTGTGAGTACCGTCGTCCTGCTGCTCTTCACCGGCCTCGGCCTTGGTGCCCTGTACTTCCTCGTTGCCGCCGGCCTGTCCCTGATCTACGGTCTGATGGGCGTGCTCAACTTCGCCCACGGCGCCTTCCTGACCCTCGGCGCCTTCACCGGCTGGGAAATCGCCCGCCGGACCGGCTCGGACAACTGGGCCACGTTCCTGCTCTCGCTGCTGGTCGGGGCCGCGGCCGGAGCCGCCTTTGCCGCCTTCACCGAGTTCGTGCTGATCCGCCGGTTGTACCAGCGTCATATCGAGCAGGTCCTCATCACTGTGGGCCTCTCGCTCGCCGCGGTGGCCCTCTTCGACGGCATCTGGGG
The DNA here is from genome assembly GCF_031456935.1 of Arthrobacter ginsengisoli. NCBI lineage: Bacteria > Bacillati > Actinomycetota > Actinomycetes > Micrococcales > Micrococcaceae > Arthrobacter > Arthrobacter ginsengisoli. The sequence continues at coordinate 368,460 of NZ_JAVDVQ010000002.1, forward strand.
CACCGACCCGGTGTTCATCCAGGGACCGGCCTGGTTCAAGGAGACCACCGAAATCCTGGGGGCCCGCGTTCCCAACGACCGGTTTGTCTGCATCATCGCGGCCGTCCTGGTGCTGCTCGCCATGGTCTTCTTCCTGAAGAACACCCGCTACGGCATGATCATCCGGGCCGGCGTCGAAAACCGCTCCATGGTGACCGCCCTCGGCATCGACGTCCGGAAGGCCTTCACCCTCGTCTTCACGATCGGCGGCGCCGCGGCCGGCCTGGGCGGGGTCCTGGCCTCACACTACTTCGGCTACGTCTCGCCGATGCTGGGCGGCTCGCTGCTGATCTTCGCGTTCATCGTCACTGTGATCGGCGGACTGGGCTCGCTGACCGGCGCGGCCATTGCCGCCGTCGCCGTCGCCGTCCTGCAGCAGTTCGCCAATTTCTACCTGGGCGGCACCGGCGACTTCGTCGTCGTGCTGGCCCTGGCGCTCGTGCTGCTGTTCCGTCCCTCCGGCCTGCTCGGGAGAACCTCATGACCACCGATACCGACGCCACCAATCCGGAAACGGACCTTACGGCGGATGGCCCCGCAGGGACACGCAGAACCGCCGACGCCGGCCGGCCCGGCAGTTCCGCCCGGCCGCGCCTGACCCGGCGGACGGTTGCCGGCGCCGCCGCCGGGCTCGCCGGAATCGTGTTCCTGGTCCTGCTGCCGCTGCTCAACCTGTCCCTGCCCGGCGTGCTGCCCGGCCCCACCTACACGCCCGGATCCCTGCAGCTGCTCGCGATGTGCATGCTGATGGCCGCCGCAGCGCTGACCTACCACCTGCTGCTCGGCGTCGCCGGGCTACTCTCCTTCGGCCATGCACTGTACTTCGGCGCGGGAGTCTACGGGCTGGCGATCATCCTGCAGAACCTGGACATCCCGCTGCTGCCCGCGATGGGCCTGACCCTGCTGGTCGTGATCGTGCTGGCCCATGTGGTGGGAAGCATCAGCCTGCGGGTCAGCGGCATCCCGTTCGCCATGGTCACGCTCGCGTTCGCGCAGGCGGGCTCGGTGATTGTGGGCCGCAACCCCGAGGGCAGCACCGGCGGAGACGAGGGCCTGACGCTGCGCACGGACAACCTGCCCGACTTCCTCGTGGGAGTGGTCAACACCCGCAACCTGTACTGGCTGGCCCTCGCGGTGCTCGTGGCCGTGTTCATCGTCGTCACCTGGGTGCAGTCCTCGCGCGCCGGCCACGTCGCGGCGGCGGTCCGCGAAAACGAACTCCGCGTCCGCGTCCTCGGTCTGCAGCCGTACCTCGTGAAGCTGCTGATCTTCGTGGTCTCCGCCATCCTGGTCAGCATCATCGGCATGGTGTTCCTGCTGCTGCAGAGCGGCGCCGTGCCGCGCGCCACCTCCGCCGACCTGACCATCACCCTGCTCGTGATGGTGGTCCTGGGCGGTGTCGGCTCCCGCTGGGGCGCCGTGATCGGCGGCGTTTTCTACACCATCCTGGACCAGCGCCTCACCACCCTGGCGAACTCCGACGCGATCGACGCGCTGCCGGACATCCTGCGCGTGCCGTTGTCCGAACCCCTGTTTATCCTGGGCACCCTGTTCATCCTCGTGGTGCTCTTCCTGCCCGGCGGCCTGACGGGCACCGCGCAGCGGCTGGCGCAGCGCCGCAAGCGGCGCGGCGGTCAGTCTGATGGCGGTCAGGGCACAGGCGGTCAGCGCACCGAGATGTCCCGTGAGATTTTGGAGGAATCGGCATGAGCAGCACCACCGGACCGGGCCGGGCGGACGGACTGCACACCCTGGGCCGCTGGACCACCGACCGCAGCCTCGCCACCCCGCACCGGATCGCCGTCGACGACCGCGGCTGCACGCTGAGCTACGGGGATCTGGAACGCCGGGCGGCCGGTCTCGCCGCCGGCCTCAGGGCCGCCGGCTACGTCACGGGGGACCGGATCGCGACCCTGACCGGCAACAGCTCGGACCATGTGGTGCTGTTTTTCGCCTGTGCCAAGGCCGGGCTGGTCCTGGTGCCGCTGTCCTGGCGGCTCTCGCGCCGGGAACTCGCCGCGCAGCTCGAGCTCGCAGACCCGCAGCTGCTGCTCGTCGAGAACGAACTGGATTCGCTCGCCGCGGGGGCCTGCACACTGCTCGCCCACCGGCCCCGGACCGCCGCGCTGGGCCCCGGCGGCATCGAAAAGTACGTGCCCCCGCCATCGCGGATGTTGCCGGCGCTGCGCGGGCCGGACGCCGCCAGGGAAGTCCGCGACGACGATCCCCTCCTGATGATCTTCACCTCCGGCACCGAGGGGACCAGCAAAGCCGCCGTCCTAACCCACGCCAACTGCTTTTGGACTAACCTCTCGCTGTCCCGGACACTCGATCTGGGCAGCACCGACGTGGTGCTGGCAGTGCTGCCGCAGTTCCACGTCGGCGGCTGGAACATCCAGCCCCTGCTGGCTTGGTGGACCGGTGCCACCGTGGTGCTCGAACGCGGCTTCGAGCCCGGCCGGGTCCTGCAGCTGATCGCGGAGCGGGGCGTGACCATGCTGATGGGCGTCCCGACCCAGTACCTGATGCTTGCCGAACACCCCGACTTCGCCGCCGCGCAGCTCGGCAGCCTCCGGCACGCCGTGGTGGGCGGGGCGCCGATGCCGGCGCCCCTGCTGCGGATCTGGCACCGCAGGGGAGTGGCCCTGAGCCAGGGCTACGGGCTGACCGAGGCATCGCCCAACGTGCTCTGCCTCGCCAACGAGGACGCCGCGCGCATGGTGGGGTACTCGGGCAAGCCGTACCCGCATGTGGCCGTCGCGGTGGCCGATCCGGTGACCGGCGAAATCCTGGACGGTGCCACCTCCGGGGAACTGCTGGTGGGCGGTCCGGGGGTCTTCGCCGGCTACTTCCGCGACCCCGCGGCCACTGCCGCCGTCCTGGCCGGGGACTGGCTGCGAACCGGCGACCTGGTGGAGCGGGACGCCGAGGGTTACATCAGGGTGGTGGACCGGCTCAAGGACATCTTCATTTCCGGCGGCGAGAACGTCGCCCCCGCCGAGGTTGAGGCGGCGCTGCTGGCCCATCCGGCGGTGGCGCAGGCCGCCGTCGTCGGCGTGGAAGACGATCGCTGGGGCGAAACCGGCGTCGGCTTTGTGGTGATCCGCCCAGGCATGGCCACGGATGAACAGGAACTCCTCGAGCACTGCGCCGCCCAGCTGGCGCATTTCAAGGTTCCCGCCCGGATCGAGACGGTCGGAGCGCTGCCCCGCACGGCGCTGAACAAGGTGCTCCGCACCCGGCTCCGGCAGGAACTGGACGGGCGCACGCCGGCACGACGGCAGGAGCACTCCACGGCCGACCTGCCCCCGGCTGCCCTGCCCGCGGACGGGGGCCGGCGGTGAGCGCCGTGCCGCGCACCGCGAGGGGCACCCGCACCCGGGCCAAACTGCTGCAGGCCGCCGAGACGGTCTTCGCCTCGGTGGGCTACCACGAGGCCTCGATCGTGAAAATCACGGAGGAGGCCGGCGTCGGACTCGGGACGTTCTACCTGTACTTCGAGGGCAAGCAGACGATCTTCGACGAGGTGGTCGAGGACCTGAACCGGCGGGTCCGGCACGCCATGACCGACGCCGCCCGCTCGGCCGGCAACCGGCTCGCGGCCGAACGCGCCGGGTTCCGGGCCTTCTTCAAGTTCACCGCGGAACACCCGGCCCTGTACCGGATCATCCGGCAGGCCGAGTTCGTCTCGCCCGGGGCGCTGCGGCTGCACTACACCCGGATCGTCAACGGCTATATCGAGGGGCTCAAGGCCGCGCAGCTCAGCGGGGAAGTCCGGGAGATGGACCCCACCGTGGCGGCCTGGGCCCTGATGGGCATCGGCGAACTAATCGGCATGCGCTGGGTGCTGTGGGACGAGGAAGGCGCCGAACCCGCGCAGGGGCCCCGCCCGGACGTCCCGGAGGAAGTGTTCGAGGAAATGATGCAGTTCATCGAACGTGCGCTCGCCCCCACGCCGGGCGGCACCGCCAACCCCGCTCCCGGCCCCGCCTCCGGAACCAATCAGACCCAGGAAGGGACAGCCCCATGAACCAGGCAGCCAGCAACCCCGGTTACCGGACCACCGAAGTCGAGGTCCGCGGCGGCACCCTGCACACCGCCCTCTGGGGGCCCGAGGACCCGGCCGCCCCGACGATCCTCGCGGTGCACGGCGTCACCGCGTCCCACAAGGCCTGGCCGGAGCTGGCGGCGGCCCTGCCGGACATCAGGATCATCGCCCCCGACCTGCGCGGCCGGGGCCGCAGCAACGCGCTCCCCGCGCCCTACGGCATGCCCTCCCATGCCGAAGACCTCGCGGCCGTGCTGGCCGCGCTCAGCACCGGGCCGGTCGTCGTCGTCGGCCATTCCATGGGCGCCTTCGCCGCCGTGGTGCTGGCGAACCTGTTCCCGGAGCGGGTGCGGTCCCTCGTGCTGGTCGACGGCGGACTGCCGCTGCAGGTGCCGGCGGGATTTAGCGACGAGCAGATCGTCGCCGCCGTACTCGGCCCCGCGGCCGAGCGCCTGAACGCCACCTTCCCCAGCCGGGAGGTCTACCGTAGCTTCTGGAAGCAGCATCCGGCCTTCAGCGCGGACTGGAGCCCGCTCGTGGAGGAGTACGTGGATTATGACCTCACGGGCGAGGAGCCGGTGCTCCGGCCGGCCACCCGCTATCAGGCGATGGCGGACGACACTGCTGAACTGCACCGCGGCGCCTCACTCCTGAAGGCCCTTGAGGAGCTCGCGGTGGAGACCCTGGTGCTGCGCGCGCCCCGCGGGCTGCTCAACGAACCCGGTGGCCTCTACGCGCCCGGCTACCTGAACACCTGGGCGGAGAAGCTGCCCGCCCTGACCGTGCGGGAGATCCCGGACGTCAACCACTACACGATCGTCATGGGCGGGACGGGAGCCGCCGCCGTGGCGGATTCAGTGCGGGAGGCGCTGGCGGTGACCTGACTGCCGCGCCGCTGCCGCCGTCAGACGGCGGACTCCAGGATCCGGGTTTTCGGTGCGCCCAGGAGGGCCGGGGCCGCGGCCGGGGAATTCCAGACGTTCGCCTGAAGCTTGGCCAGCAGTGCTTCGGCCTCGGCGCGCCGCTCGAAATCGAGTTCGACCACGACATAGTGCGGATCCTCCACCGGGCGGCTGATCCGGTGCGCGGTCACCCCCGACGCCGCGCGGTTCACGGGATCACGGTCGAAGGCAGCCTTCCACAGGCCAAAGTCCTTGATCCCGTGTTCTATCTGCAAGGTAAACATCGCACTCATTCCTTCCGGTTTCGATCACTGGCTGCAGGGATGCTTCACACTAGGCGCAGCCGGTCGGCGCGCGGTATCCCAGAAATCTGGTGGGCGCATACTGAATTTATGGCCACCACCTGGGCGCTGAGCCGGAGCCTGGAACGCATCGGGCAACTCTGCCGGGACGTGGTCGAGGACAAGGAACTGCGCGGCGGATTGCTTGCGGAACTGGGCCGGATGGTGCCGTTCAGCGCCTTTGCCTGTCCGCTGTCGGATCCCGAGTCGGCCACCGGCATCGCGCCGATGGCCAGGATCCCCTGTCCGGAAGAGCTGCCGGAGCTGATCCGGCTCAAGTACCTGACGCCGGAGTGCCGCTGGACCGCCCTCATGGGGCAGGTCCGGCCGGCCACGACCCTGCTGATGGAGACCGGCGGCCGGCCGGCGCGCAGTCCGCTGTGGAACGGGGTGCTGAACCGCTATCGGGTGACCGACGTGCTGTCGACCGTCTTCGCCGACAAACATGGCTGCTGGGGCTGGCTGGACCTGTGGCGTGCCGGGGATGAAGGCACGTTTTCCGAGCCGGAGACCGATTACCTCGCCACGGCCGCGCCCTTGGTGGCTGCCGGCCTCCGTCGGAGCAGGGCGGCGCAGTGCCGGCGGGACGCGGAGGGGATCGGTGCCCCGTGGCCGGCCGTCCGGAAGCCCCTGCCGCCCCAGGCGGTGCTGACCTTGGACGAGCGGTTGGCCGTGGTGGGACAGACGGCGTCGGCCGGTGACTGGCTGGGGCTGCTGCAGCGCGGGCCCCGGCCGTATGAAGGGGTTCCGGCGGAAGTCCTGAACGTCGCTGCCCAGCTGTTGGCCAGGGAAGCCGGGGTGGACCCCCATCCGGCAATGTCGCGGGTGCCCGTCGGCCTAGGCGCCTGGGCGCTGCTGCGCTCCACGCGGATGGACGCGGGCCTGCTGGGGGCAACGCCTCCGCTCGCCGTGACCATCCAGGAATGTCCGGCGGTGGACCGGCTTGAGGTGTTCGCCCGCTGCTTCGCCCTGACTCCGCAGCAGCACCGGCTGCTGGGTTTCACGGCCGGCGGACTCAACACGGCAGAGCTTGCCACGGCCCTGCGGATCAGCCCGTACACCGTGCAGGATCAGTTCAAGGCTGTTTTCGCTGCCTGCGGTGTCCGGAGCCGGAGTGCGCTCCTGGGCCTGGCTCTTGGCACCGCGGCCGTGCCGGCCGATGCGGGCCCGGCAACGGCAGGGGATTGAGTCGGCGAGGTGCCCGGACGCCGCTTTGCCTAGCCGCCGGCGAACGGCGGCAGCACGTCGACGACGTCGTCCGGTAACAGTTGCGCTGCCCGGTTCCGCACCGCCACCTCGTTGAGCAGGAAGCTGCTCCGCGACAGCAGGCGCGCCAGCGGCGGGGTCCCGGCGGGGGGTTCCGGGCGTTCGACGGCGAGGATCGCCGCCAGCAGCGTGGCGACGGTGGCCTCCGCGGGGAGGTCAAAGCGTTCCTCATCGACGCCGGCGGCAGCGCGCGCGGCAGCGAAATAACGTACGTTCACAGGGTGTTCAGCCTCCGATGGCGCTCATGCTGCGGTCCGGCTGGACGAAGTCCGGGGCGTCCAGTCCGACGTGGTCCATGCCGTGGGCCTTGGGTTTGATCCACATCGCGTCCTGCCAGCGTTCGGCAAGTTGTTCGTCGCTGGCCCCCTCGCGGAGCAGTCCGAGCAGGTCGACTTCCTCGCGGGAGAACAGGCAGCTCATGATCTTGCCCTCGGCCGTGATGCGGGTGCGGCGGCAATCGGAGCAGAACGGCTCAGTCACGGAGGCGATGATCCCCACGGTTCCCAGCACGTCTCCGGTGGCCTCACCGGTGCCGGGCACCCGGGCCCGGACCTCGAAGCGTTCCGCCGGGGCGCCGTCGCGGTCCCGTGGATCAGCGCCGAGCACGTAATCGACGGAGAGCAGCTCACGGATCTCAGCGGCGGTGATCATGTTCCGGCGGGTCCAGCCATGGTCGGCGTCGAGCGGCATTTGCTCGATGAAGCGCAGTTCGTAGCCGCGGTCCAGCGCCCAGGCCAGCAGCGCCGGGGACTCGACGTCGTTGATGCCGCGCATCAGCACGGCGTTGAGTTTCACCGGGCCCAGTCCGGCGGCCCAAGCGGCGTCGACGCCGGCCAGGACTTTGTTCAGGAAGGGGCGGCGGGTCAGCTGGGTGAACGTTTCCTCATGGAGGGAGTCCAGCGAGACGTTGATCCGGGACAGCCCGGCGGCCTTGAGCCCGGCGGCTTTTTTGTCCAGCCCGACGGCGTTTGTGGTCATGGAGATCGGCAGGCCGGGGTGGGCCTGGCGGAGCGCCGAAATGATGTCCAGCAGGTCGGCCCGGACCAGCGGTTCCCCGCCGGTAAGCCGCAGTTCGCGCACGCCGAGCATGTCGACGCCGATCCGCACGATCCGGACAATTTCCGCCGCGGACATGACAGCCTGCTTGGACAGCCATTCCAGCCCCTCGGCGGGCATGCAGTAGGTGCAGCGCAGATTGCATTTGTCCGTCAGCGACAGCCGCATGTCCGTGGCGCGGCGGCCATAGCGGTCCACGAGCCCGGCGGGCATTCCGGCCGGACGGCCGGGCAGCGGCGTGCCGGAAGTGCCCGCGCCGCGGCCGTCATCCGCGCGGGGCTGGGGCATGCCAAGCTGAACACTCATAGAGTCAGGCTACGCCACCTCAGCGCCGGGATCACAGCCGGTGCGGGCCGGAGTTCCGCCGCCGGGATCACGCCGGGATCTCGGGCCGCTTTGTCGTGCCGCCGGTCCGGCGCGAACCTATGCTGGAGGAGTGAACACCTCCCAGCCCGGGCGGCCAGGCACACTGCCCGATCCCGCCCCGGGAACACCCGTCCCGCGGCGTCCGGAGCGCCACGCGACCGGCTGGGCGGCGGCGGCGGGAGTCGTGGCCGTCGGATCGGGCCTGGCCCTGGGGGAGCTCGCGGCAGGACTCATGAGCCCCTCGCTCTCCCCGGTGACCGCTGTGGGCGGCGCGGTGATCGACGTGGTCCCGCCCGGCGTCAAGGATTGGGCCATTTCGCTCTTCGGCACCGCGGACAAGGTCGCCCTGCTGGGTGGTATGGGGCTCGCTATCGCCGCGCTGGCCGCCCTGTCCGGAATCGTGGAGTTGCGGCGCCGTTTCGCCGGGGTCGCGGTCATTGCCCTCTTCGGCGTGGCGGGGCTGGTGGCGGTGCTGGGACGAGCCGAACTGACCGCGAACGCGATCCCGGCCCCGCTGCTCGCCGCTGTCGTGGGCATGATCCTGCTGCGCTGGCTGGTCGGGCGGCTGGAGGACTGGCAAACCGAAGCCGGACAGCCGCCCGCGGGTCCCGGCCCGGATGCCGGCGCTGCGGAAAGTGCTGCACCGCCTGCGCCTCCGTCCCGCCGCCGCTTCTTCCTGGCGCTCGGCGGAACGGCCGCCGTCGCCGTGGTGGCCGGCGTGCTCGCCGCGACGTTCCGGGGAGCGGCCGCCGTCGTGAGTGAACTGCGCAGCAAGCTGGCGCTCCCGGTGCCGGCTTCACCGGCTCCGCCGATCCCGGCCGGCGCCGAGGTCCGTCTGGACGGCGTGGGACCGCTGGTGACCCCCAACAGGGACTTCTACCGGATCGACACCGCGCTGCGCGTCCCGGTGGTGGACCCGGACCAGTGGACCCTGACGGTCACCGGCCTCGTGGAGCGCGAGATCTCCCTGGACTTCGCCGCGCTGCTGACTAAACCCCTGATCGAACGGCACGTCACGATTGCCTGCGTCTCCAACGAGGTGGGCGGGGACCTGATTGGCAATGCACGCTGGCTCGGCTGGCCGGTCCGGGAACTCCTGGCCCTCGCCGGCCCGAAGGACGGCGCGGACATGGTCCTGTCCCGCAGTACGGACGGCTGGACTGCCGGCACCCCGCTGGAGGTGCTGACGGACAGCCGGGACGCGCTGCTGGCCGTCGGGATGAATGGCGAACCATTGCCGCTGGAACACGGCTTCCCGGTCCGGCTCATCGTCCCCGGTCTCTACGGCTATGTTTCGGCGACCAAGTGGGTCACCGGGCTCAAGGTGACGCGCTTCGCGGACGACGTCGGATACTGGACGCCCCGCGGCTGGAGCGAGCAGGGACCGATCAAGACCTCCTCCCGCATCGACGTGCCCCGGGACGGCCGCTCCGTCAGCGCCGGGACGGTGGCCTTCGGCGGCGTCGCCTGGGCCCAGCACACGGGGATCGGCCGGGTGGAGCTCAGGGTCAACCGCGGCGGGTGGCTCGAGGCCCAGCTGGCCCCAGGGATCTCGAAAGACACCTGGTACCAGTGGAAGCTGGCCCTGCCGCTGACCCCCGGCCGGTACGAGGTCCAGGTCCGCGCCACGGACCTCAATGGCGTCGCGCAGGTGGAGGACCGCGCGCCGGTGGTGCCCAGCGGGGCGACCGGCTTTCACACGGTTAGAGTGGACGTGAAGTCCTAACCGGCCAGCCCGCCAGGCCAGGAAGCCGGGCCGGGGAGCCGGACCGGCAAACCCGGACACTGGTTCACGACGAGGGGTCACGAACGTATGCACCGCACCCAGGCACGGCACGTCAGCGTGGAAGCGCACCGCGAATCGGTCCGCCAGCTGCTGGCCCCGCTCCGCACCGCGGACCGGATTGAACGTCTGCCACTCCTTGCCGCGCTGGGCCGCGGACTCGCGGCGGACGTGGTGGCTCCGCTGGATCTGCCGCCCTTCGCGAACTCGCAGATGGACGGCTTCGCCATCCGCAGCGCCGACGTGCCCGACGGCGGGACCGAACTGCGGGTTGCCGCTCCCGTTCCGGCCGGTGCCGCGCCCCCTGAACTGGCCCCCGGGACAGCCGCCCCGATCATGACCGGCGCCATGATGCCGCCCGGGGCGGATGCCGTCGTACCGATCGAGCAGGCTGTACCCGCTGCCTTCCCCGTGCCCGGCGTGCCGGCCACGGTCCGGCTCCCGGCCGCGCCGCCCAGGAACTTCGTCCGCGACGCGGGCAGCGACATCCGCGCCGGCGAGCTGGCCCTCACGGCCGGAACCTGCCTCGGACCCGGCCAGCTGGGGCTCCTGGCGGCCCTGGGATTCACCGAGGTGTCCGTCTACCGTGCGCTGCGGGTCCTGCTGGTCACCACCGGGGATGAAGTCGTGGAGCCCGGCAGCCCGCTGGCCGCCGGCAAGATCTACGACTCCAACGCCACCCTGCTGGAGTCCTCCATGCGCCAGGCCGGACTCGACGTCACCCGGACCGGGATCGCCACGGACCGGGTGGAGGAACTCACCGGCCTGCTGCGCCGGCACACCGCGGAGGTGGACCTGATCGTCACCACCGGGGGCGTCAGCCAGGGCGCGTACGAAGTGGTCAGGCAGGCGATGGCGGGCCACGCCGTCGACTTCTTCGGCGTCGCAATGCAGCCCGGCGGCCCGCAGGGCATCGGAACCTTCGACGGCGTCCCGGTCCTCGGCTTCCCGGGGAACCCGGTGAGCTGCCTTGTCTCCTTCGAAATGTTCCTCCGGCCCGCGCTGGGCGACCTCTTCGGCTCGCCCGCGCCGCGTCCGGTGCTCAGGGCACGGCTGGCCGGGGCGCTGACGTCCCCGTCGGGCAAGCACCAGGTACGGCGCGGCACGGTCCTCCCGGACGGCACCGTCCGGCTGGAAGGTGGCGCCGGCTCGCACCTGGTCAGTGCCCTGGCGCACTCCAACGCCCTGATCCAGGTACCCGAAGGAATTGCCGCGCTCGCCGGGGGCGCGGAAGTGGAAGTATGGATGCTGTGAACGAAGAAGACCCTCCAATGGGAACCCCAGGACTGACCCACCTCCGGCAGGACGGCACGGCCCAGATGGTGGACGTGTCCAACAAGGCGGAGAGCACCCGCGAAGCCACCGCCACCGCCACGGTCCGCAGCACGGCCGAGGTCCTGGCACTCCTCGGCGCGGGAGACCTGCCGAAGGGCGATGCCCTCGCCGTCGCCCGGATCGCCGGCATCATGGCCGCCAAGAAGACCGCGGACCTGATCCCGCTGTGCCACCCGCTGCCGATCGCCAAGGTCACCGTCGACTTCGAACTCGACACGAACACGATCACGGTCTTCGCCACCGTCAAGACCCGCGGCATCACCGGCGTCGAAATGGAAGCGCTGACCGCAGCTTCCGTGGCCGCCCTCAGTGTGTACGACATGATCAAGGCCGTGGACAAACACGCGGTGCTGACCGATATCAAAGTGCTGGCCAAAAGCGGCGGCAAGAGCGGGGACTGGACACTATGAGCATGCCCGAACCACACCGGCACGGCGACGCCACCGGGCGGAAGGCCGGCGTCGTGATTGCCTCCACCCGGGCCGCATCCGGCATCTATGAGGACCTGACCGGCCCCGTCATCATCGACTGGCTGACCGAGCACGGCTTCGAGCCCTACCCGGCCCTCGTGGTCCCGGACGGCGACGCCGTGGGCGCAGCCCTGCGCGCGCTCCTGACCCAGGCGCCGTCCGTCATCATCACGAGCGGCGGCACCGGCCTCAGCCCCACCGACGTCACTCCGGAGCAGACCCTGCCCCTGCTGGACCGCGAGATCCCCGGCATCATGGAGGGCATCCGCGGCGCCGGCACCGCCAAGACCCCCACGGCGATGCTGAGCCGGGGCCATGCCGGCGCCGCCGGCCAGACGTTCATCGTCAATCTCCCCGGATCCCCGAAGGGTGTCATGGACGGTCTCAGCGTGCTGGACCCCATCCTTGGACACCTCTGCGACCAGCTGGAAGGCAGCCATGGCCACTGATTCAGCCTTTGACGTTGTGACCGCGGTGCTGAGCGCCGAGCCGATCTCCGTGGACCAGGCCATCGCCGCGGTCGAATCCGACACTGCGGGCGCGGTGGTCAGCTTCAGCGGCGTGGTCCGGAACCACGACGGCGGCAAACCGGTCCAGCGGCTCAGCTACAGCGCGCACCCGTCGGCGCACCAGGTAATGGCCGACGTCGTCGCGCGGCTCGTCGCCGAACAGGCTGCCGCTGGAGACGCCGGCACGACAGCCGGCGGGACCGGCAGCGCGCCAGGCCAACCGGTGCGGATCTGGGTGGCGCACCGGATCGGCATGCTGGAGATCGGCGACCCCGCGCTGGTCTGCGCCGTCTCCGCCGCGCATCGGGGCCAGGCCTTCGCGGTCTGCTCGGAACTCGTGGACCGGATCAAGGCCCAGGTTCCGATCTGGAAGGAACAGTTCTTCACCGACGGCACGGTCGAGTGGGTCGGCGCGGGGGAGTAGCGCCGCCGGGAACCGCCGGTGGGAGCGGTCCGGCGGCCCTGTCACGCAGCGCCGCCGGTTCAGTCGGGCGGCTGCCCCGACGGTAGGGTTGATGGCATGACCGAACAACTCGCAGTCGCCGTGCTGGGCGCGAACGGGCGCATGGGCGCCGAGGCGGTGAAGGCCGTCGAGGCCGCCGCTGACCTGAAACTTGTCGCCGCGCTGGGCCGGAACGATTCCCTGGACACCCTCGTCGACGCCGGAGCCCGCGTCGTGGTGGATCTGACGGTCCCCGAGAGCACCGAAGCGAACGTCCGCTTCGCCGTCGAACACGGTATGCACGCCGTTGTGGGTACCACGGGCTGGGATGCGGAGCGGCTGGGCCGGCTGCAGGAGCTCCTGACCGGCCGGTCCGGCGTCGGAGTTCTGATCGCGCCGAACTTCGCACTCGGGTCAGTCCTCGCCTCGGCCTTCGCGGCCAGGGCCTCGCGCTACTTCGAATCGGTCGAAATCATCGAACTGCACCACCCGGACAAGGTCGATGCGCCGTCCGGCACCGCCGTGCGCACCGCGCAGCTGATTTCCGCCGAGCGCGACGCCGCCGGCCGGCCTGCCAGCCCCGACGCCACCACAAGTGAGCGCCCCGGGGCGCGTGGCTGCGACGTCGACGGCGTCCGGGTCCACAGCGTCAGGCTCCGCGGCCTGGTGGCGCACCAGGAGGTATTGCTGGGCGGACCGGGGGAGCAGCTGACCATCCGGCATGATTCCTTCGACCGGGTTTCGTTTATGCCCGGCGTGCTGCTGGGGGTGCGCAACATCGCGTCCCACCCGGGCCTCACCGTGGGCCTGGATGGCTACCTGGATTTAGGGCTCTGAGCGCCGTGGCCAACGTCCTGACCGCCTTCAAGGCCAACCGCACCAAGATCTGGGTCGGCGCCGTCACGCTGCTGCTGGTCTTCTACCTCGTGGTGTCCTTCCAGCGCTCGGTGCTGCTGATGACGGACGCCAATCCGGTGGCCAAAGCCATCGGCGTGGCGTATCTGCTGCTGCCCGTGATCGGCGCCTGGGCGCTCGTCCGCGAGCTGCTGTTCGGGGCCCGGACCGAGCGGCTGGCGAAAATCCTCGAAGCCGAAGGCGGCCTGCCCGAGGACAATCTGCCGCGCACGCCGGCCGGGCGCATCATCCGTGAGGCCGCGGACCGTGAATTTGAGAAGTACCGTGCCGAGACGGAAGCGGCTCCCGAGGACTGGCGCTCCTGGTTCCGCCTCAGCTGCGCCTACGACGCCGCGGGCGACCGGAAGCGGGCCCGCGCCTCAATGCGCGACGCCGTCCGGCTCTACCGGACGGGATCCCGCCAGGCCTGAGACGCGGTCAGCTGACAAGGTTCGCGTGACTCTCGCTCAGCTGACTCTGGCTCAGCTGACGCGGGCAGGCCGGTAGCGGCCGAGCTGGTTTGCGGCATGCCCGAGCCACTCCAGCGGCCCCCGCCACGCCAGCGCCGCGACCATGCCGCCCAGGGCCAGGATCGTCAAAGCCTGCACCCAATAAATGCCGTCCACCGTCCACCCGGACGGCAACGGCTGGCCGTACAGCGAAGCCATCACGCACAGATGGGCCGTGTAGAAGCTCAGCGTCATGGCACCGGCACCCCGCAGCGGGAGCAGCAGGTCCCGGCCGGTCCGCTGGACCAGCCGGCCCAGCAGCAGGCAGACACCGACGACGGCGGCTGCCACCCCCGAGGTGTGCAGCAGGTCCAGCGTGGTGCCCGAATGCGGGGCGCTGGAGGCGAGCCACCAGGCGGAACCGGTCTGGTCGATGCCGGCCAGGTTGACCTGCAGCAGGCTCTCCAACGGGTACGAGGGGTCGAGCAGGGATGCCTGCAGCGCCGCACGGCCGCCCCAGTCCTCCATCAGCACCACGCTGAGCCACTTGGCCAGGACCGCCACCCCCGTACCTACGGCCAGCAGCAGCACCGGGACGGCCGCCGTGGTGAGGGCCAGCCGGCCGATCGCAAGACCGATCAGCAGATAGGCAATCCACTGAAGAACCGGGTAGTAACCGGTCAGGAACAGATCCCCGAGCAGCACCGCGGGGGTCGACAGGTCCTCCCACTTCGGGTTGTGGCCCAGCTGCAGGGGCGGTTCGGCGGTGAGGAGCCAGGGCCGTAGCAGGAACGCGAGCGCCGGGGTCACCAGCACCCAGCCGAGGGCCAGGACCAGCAGGCGTTTGACGTCCAGGCCGAGGAACGGCAGCACGCACAGGAACAGCACCGCGTAGTGGACCAGGATGATGGCGATATTGACTTCCAGGCCACCGATGGAGAGCCCGACAGCGCCCACCACGAGGGCCCGGAGGGCGATTCCCCGGCGGGCCGCCCACAGCTGCGGCCCCTGGAGCGGCTGCTGTTTGCCGGTTGAGAGCGCCAGCCCGATTCCGGCGAGCACGGCGAACAGGGCCGCGGCGCGGCCGGAAAACACCAGCCCGACCCAAGTGGGTGTGAGCTGGGCGTTGGACTCGAAGGTGGGGAAGATATGGGTCGCCATCATGCCCAGCAGTGCCAAGCCGCGGGCGGCATCGATGCCCGACAGTCGTGCCCCGGCCGCTTTGCGAACGGCGGGCCGGGACGTGGATGCGGTTCCGCGCGGCGTCATCTTCCGATCGTCTCACGACCGGTACCGGTGATCCCGGGCCGGCGACGGATTCGGGGATGTTCACAGGAGCCGCACAGCTCTTGTATTCGAATATATGTTCGAATACCATGTGGCTATGAAGAATCCAGCAGAACCCACCGGCTTTCGGGACACCGGCTTTCGGGACAACGGCTGGCGGGACAACATTTGGCGGGATACCGTCCGGCCGGACCCGGCACCCGGCGTGCTCAAGGCCATGAGTCCCGGTGTTGTGGACTTCCTGTTCCGGCAGCTTGTTGCCGGCGAGCCCGCGGAGGACGTCCAATGGCAGCAGGAAGGCGCTGCACTGTCCGCGCAGCCGCCCGGCGCCGAGCTTGCCCGCCGGCTCGCCGAGACCGACCTGGAAGCACTCACCCCCGGCGAACTGTTCCACTATGTGCGGGCGGCCCAGCGGCTCGCGGCGTGGGCCGAGGGGATTCGGGAGGACGCCGTCAGCCGCTACTGCACCACACCCTCCGGCAGGGCTGCCCCCGCCGGGTAGGCGGTGCCTAGGATGGCAGGGTGATCACCGCGCTGACCCTCTCCGCCATCCAGTACACGGCACTTGACGGCGGCCTCGCCGCCAATGTCCCGGAACACATCCGGCTGATCGAGGACGCCGACAACCACGGCGCCCGGCTGGTCGTCTTCCCGGTGCTGTCCCTCACCGGTTACGGGCCGGGAGGACTGGCGGATCCAGAGCATTGGGTGACCGCCGGGGATTCCCGGCTGGACGGCCTCAGGGAAATTTGCCGGCGGACCGGGATCACCGCGGTCGTCGGCGCCCCGTTCAGGGAAGCCGACGGCACGCCCCGCCTCGCCTCGCTGGTTCTGCACCCCAACGGCGGGCTGGATACCGGCTTTCAGGCCTGGCATCACGGTCCGGACCAGCAGTTCGTCAGCGCCGATGACCAGCCGGTCATGCTGGACCTCGACGGCTGGAGGATTGCCCTGGCCTGCTGCGTGGACACCGGCTTCCCGGCCACTGATCGCCCGGCGCTGGCCCGTGGGGCGGCGGCGGCCGACGCTGACATCTATGCCATCCAGGCCGTTTGCACCACGGGCGGGGACCGTCGGCCGGCCGTGCTCCCGTCCGTGCACCCGGCCATGGACCCGGTAGTGCGGCCCGGCGCACCGGCCAGGGACAACCGGACATTCAGCCTGCTGGCCAACCTCGGCGGCAGCACGGAACTCGGGCCCTCGGCGGGTGGCAGCGGTTTCTGGGGACCGGACGGACAGGTGATCCGGCAGGCCGCCGGATCGGGAACCGAAGTGCTGACCGCGACGCTGCAGTACGGTCCGCCGGAGCACCGGGCGACGGAGCGCGCGGCGCCGGAATCAGCCGGCCCCAGCGTCCTGCCAGCCGGCCCCGGGTGAGGCGCCCGGGCCGGGTTTGATCTTCATCACGTCGCCGTCATTGTCCGATCACGCCGGGGACAGGGTAACGTTTTTCATATGGCTGACTCTGTTACTCGCTCATACACGTTCGGAACCCTCGTGACCGCCATGGTCACGCCTTTCACGTCCGACGGTGAGGTCGACTACCAGCGGAACGCCGAACTGGCCAACAAGCTCGTCGACGAGGGCAACGATGCCCTCGTTATTTCCGGTACAACGGGGGAGACCTCCACCCTGGAAGACGATGAGAAGGAAAAGCTTTTCCGCGTCATCGTGGAGGCCGTGGGGGACCGCGCCAAGGTCATCGCCGGAACCGGGACCAACCACACCTCGCACTCGATCGAAATGGCCAAGCGCGCCGCCAAAGCCGGAGCGCACGGCCAGCTGATCGTCACCCCGTACTACAACAAGCCCAGCCAGGCGGGCATCCAGGCCCACATTGAAGCCGTCGCCGACGCCGCCGATCTGCCCGTCATGGTCTACGACATTCCGGGCCGGTCCTGCGTGCCGATCCTGCCCGAAACCATGATCCGGCTCGCGGACCACCCGAACATTGTTGCGCTCAAGGACGCCAAGGCCGACTTCGCCGCTGTCACCAGAGTGCTCGCCAATACTGACCTCGACGTCTACTCGGGCGACGACGGGCTGACCCTGCCGTGGATGTCGGCCGGCGCCGTCGGGCTGGTCAGCGTCGCCGCCCACGTCGCGACGCCGCAGTTCCGCACTCTGATTGATGCCGCACTTGCGGGCGACTTCGCCACCGCCCGCACCATACATTTCGAACTGGACCCTGTGGTCCGTGCAGTGATGACCCACATCCAGGGTGCTGTTGCTGCGAAGCAAGTTCTTAAGTGGCAGGGAGTCCTGCCCAACTCGGTTGTCCGTTTGCCCCTCGTGGAGCCGGACCAGGTCGAGATCGAAACCATCCGCGAGGACTTGGCGGAAGCCGGCATGGTCTTTTCCTGATCAGGAGTTCCTCTGATCAGGAAAGGCCGGGCCGGTGCCCGCCTGGAAAGTAGTGCATTATGACCCAAACCGCCCTTCCCGGCCTTGTCACGCCGCCGAAACTGCTCAAGGACACCCTGCGGATCGTTCCGCTCGGCGGCCTGGGGGAGATCGGCCGCAACATGACCGTCTTCGAAATCGACGGCAAGCTGCTCATCGTCGACTGTGGTGTCCTCTTCCCGGAGGAGACCCAGCCCGGCGTCGACCTGATCCTGCCCGATTTCTCCTACCTCGAGAACCGTCTCGATGACATCGTCGCCGTCGTCCTGACCCACGGCCACGAGGACCACATCGGCGCCGTTCCGTACCTGCTGCGGCTGCGCGCCGACATTCCCCTGGTGGGCTCCCGGCTGACGCTGGCCCTCATCGAGGCGAAGCTGCTGGAGCACCGGATCAAGCCGGTCACCCAGATTGTCACCGAGGGACAGGTACAGAAGTTCGGCCCCTTCGAATGCGAATTCGTGGCCGTCAACCACTCGATTCCCGACGCCCTCGCGGTGTTCCTCCGCACTGCCGGCGGTACCGTGCTGCACACCGGTGACTTCAAGATGGACCAGCTGCCGCTGGACGGCCGGATCACCGACCTCCGCCACTTCGCCAAGCTGGGCGAGGAAGGCGTGGACCTGTTCATGTCGGACTCCACGAACGCCGACGTGCCGGGCTTCACCACCGCCGAGAAGGAAATCGGCCCCACCCTGGACCGGCTCTTTGGCCAGGCCTCCAAGCGCCTGATCGTCGCGTCCTTCTCCTCGCATGTGCACCGCGTCCAGCAGGTTCTCGACGCCGCCGCGAACCACAACCGCAAGGTTGCCTTCGTCGGCCGCTCGATGGTCCGCAACATGGCGATTGCCGAGAAGCTCGGCTACCTCGACGTGCCCCCGGGCATCCTGGTCGACATCAAGAACATCGACAACCTGCCGGACAACCGCGTCGTGCTGATGTCCACCGGCTCCCAGGGCGAGCCGATGGCCGCCCTGTCCCGCATGGCCAACGGCGACCACCGCGTCGTCGTCGGCCAGGGCGACACCGTCATCCTCGCCTCCAGCCTGATCCCGGGCAACGAGAACGCCGTGTTCCGCATCATCAACGGCCTGCTCAAGCTCGGCGCCGACGTCATCCACAAGGGCAACGCCAAGGTACACGTCTCCGGCCACGCCGCCGCCGGCGAGCTGCTGTACTGCTACAACATCCTGGAACCGCTCAACGCGATGCCGGTGCACGGTGAAACCCGCCACCTGATCGCCAACGGCAAAATCGCCCTGGACTCCGGGGTCCCCGAGGAGAGCATCCTGCTCGCGGACAACGGCACCGTCATCGACCTCCGTGACCACCAGGCCGACATCGTCGGCCAGGTCGAGGTCGGCTTCGTCTACGTCGACGGCTCCAGCGTTGGCGAAGTCACCGAAGCGGACCTGAAGGACCGGCAGACGCTGGGCGATGAAGGCTTTATCTCCATCATCACCGTGATCCACCGCGCCACCGGCAAGGTCGTCTCCGGTCCCGAGATCCACGCCCGCGGCGTGGCTGAGGATGACTCGGTCTTCGACGAGATCATCCCCAAGATCAACGCCGCCCTGGAAGAGGCCGTGCTCAACCGCTCGGACCACACCACGCACCAGCTCCAGCAGGTGGTCCGCCGTGTGGTCGGCACGTGGGTCAACCGCAAGCTCCGCCGCAAGCCCCTGATCATCCCGGTGGTCCTGGAGGCCTAAGCGCCTTTCCCTCACCTCGACGGCCTTCCCGGCCTGCTGCAGGCTCCGGCTTGCGGCGGACCGGGAGGGCCGTTTTGCGTGTCACGGCCAGCAACATGATCCCCGCGCAGCCCCGGAAATCCGCGGTTTTCGGCCCTGCGTCGGGTACCGTTGCGGGTATGGCGACACGTACTTCCTCCGCGCCTAGAGGAAACCCCAGCGGTAAATCAGGCAGCCCTTCGGCCCGCGGCTCACGCCCGGCTGCGTCAAAAACCGGCAAGCCCTCCGGAACAACGGCCACCGCGCGGACCCGCCAGCTGGCCGCCGTCGAACCCAAACAGCCCTGGCTGGTGAGGGTTGTGGCGGGCGCCTGGCTGGGCGTTGGCCACGTCGTCGGGGCGGGCATCCGCCGGATCGGCTCCGACGTCAGCGACCTCGCCCCCGAGGACCGCCGCGACGGCGCAGCCCTGTTCAACTTCGGGCTCGGCGTTTTCATTGCAACTTTCGCCTGGTGGGGCTTCCAGGGCTGGTTCCCCGACATGGTCTACGGAATCGTCAACGGCACCTTCGGCTGGATGTCGCTGCTGCTGCCGCTCATGCTTTTTGTCTGCGCCGTCCGGCTATTCCGCCAGCCCGTCGATGGCCGCGGCAACAACCGGATCGGGATTGGCTTCCTGATCATGACCCTCGCCGGCTCCGGCCTGGCCCACATCATTGGCGGGGAACCGACCGTCGCGGAAGGATTTGACGGTCTGCGGCACGCCGGCGGCATGCTGGGCTACCTCGCCGCGGCCCCGCTGGCCGCCATCCACAGCGCCGTCCCGGTCGCGGTCTACAGCCTGCTCGCCTTCACCTCGCTGCTGATCGTCACCGCCACGCCCTTCGGCGCCATCCCGGGCCGGCTCCGCGGCGCCTACGAGCACCTCATGGGCATCGACCTGCAGGACGACGACGGCGACGGCCACGACCGCAGCTACCTTTACGAAAGCGACACCCCGGCTCCGGCGAAGAAGAAGCGCCGCCGCCTCTTCGGCAAGGACCACGACGACGACGCCGGACTCGAAGGCTACGTCGGCGACGAGGCCTTCGAACGGGCACTCATTGCCGACGAGGAAGCAGAAGCCGCTAGATCCGCCGGTGGCGCCAAAACCGGCTCCAGGACCGTCGCACCCGGCGTACGCCGTCCCACCCAGGCCGAAATCGCCGTCGAAAAGATCAAGGCCGCCCAGGGCCTGGGCAGCACCGCCGGCGGTGCCGGCGCGTCACCGGGGGAGAATGCCACCGAGGCCATCCCGCTGGTGACTCCGGGAATGGTCGCCGCAGGCTCGCTGAACCCGGCCGCGCCGGCACCGGGCGCCGCAGCCGTGGCCGCCGCCGCCAGGGTCCCCTCCAACCCCGTGACCCCGGCGCCGCCGCCCACCCCGATTCCGCAGCGCACCGAACAGCTGTCGCTGGCCGGCGACGTGACGTACACGCTGCCGCCGTCGGACGTGCTGACCCCGGGCTCCGTTCCCAAGGAACGCACCGAAGCCAACGACGCGATTGTCGCCTCGCTGACCGAAACCCTGAACCAGTTCAACGTGGACGCCCAGGTAACCGGCTTCAGCCGCGGGCCCACCGTCACCCGCTACGAGATCGAACTCTCACCGGGCACCAAGGTGGAACGCGTCACCGCGCTGTCCAAGAACATCTCCTACGCCGTCGCCAGTTCGGACGTGCGCATCCTGAGCCCCATCCCCGGCAAGTCAGCCATCGGCATCGAGATCCCCAACACGGACCGCGAGACGGTGTCCCTGGGCGATGTGCTCCGCAGCCAGAACGCCCGGCGCACGGACCACCCGATGGTGATGGGTGTCGGCAAGGACGTCGAGGGCGGCTACGTCGTCGCGAACCTCGCCAAAATGCCGCACCTGCTCGTGGCGGGCGCCACCGGTGCCGGCAAGTCCTCGTTCGTGAACTCGATGATCACCTCCATCCTGATGCGCGCCACACCCGACGAGGTCCGCATGGTCATGGTGGACCCCAAACGGGTGGAACTCACCGCGTACGAGGGTGTCCCGCACCTCATCACCCCGATCATCACTAACCCGAAAAAGGCCGCCGAAGCCCTGCAATGGGTGGTCCGCGAGATGGACGCCCGTTACGACGACCTCGCGAACTACGGCTTCAAGCACATCGACGACTTCAACAAGGCCGTCCGCGCGGGCAAGGTCATCCCGCCCGAGGGTTCCAAGCGGGTCATCCGGCCGTACCCGTACCTGCTGGTGATCGTCGATGAACTCGCCGACCTGATGATGGTCGCCCCGCGCGATGTCGAGGACTCGATCGTCCGCATCACCCAGCTGGCCCGTGCGGCCGGCATCCACCTCGTGCTCGCCACCCAGCGGCCCTCCGTCGACGTCGTCACCGGCCTGATCAAGGCCAACGTGCCGTCCAGGATGGCGTTCGCCACCTCCTCGGTCACCGACTCCCGCGTCGTCCTGGACCAGCCCGGCGCCGAGAAGCTGATCGGCCAGGGCGACGCGCTGTTCCTGCCGATGGGCGCTTCCAAGGCCATGCGCGTCCAGGGCGCGTGGGTCACCGAATCGGAAATCCACCGGGTGGTCGAGCACGTCAAGGGCCAGCTCAAGGCCGTCTACCGCGACGACGTCGCCCCCGAGGCGCCGAAGAAGCAGATCGACGACGACATCGGCGACGACCTCGAGGTCCTGCTGCAGGCCACCGAGCTCGTCGTCACGACCCAGTTTGGCTCCACCTCGATGCTGCAGCGCAAGCTGCGCGTCGGCTTCGCCAAGGCCGGCCGGCTGATGGACCTGCTCGAATCGCGCGGCGTGGTGGGCCCCTCCGAAGGCTCCAAGGCCCGCGACGTCCTGGTCAAACCCGATGACCTGGCGACGGTGCTGGCCGCCATGAAGGGCATGGAGTTGCCCGCCACCGCGGATGCCCAGACCGCGGCGCTCAGCGACAACGCCAACGCGAACATCGCCCAGGGTGGCTACGCCGAGGACCTCGTCGCCGCCGATCTGAACAACCGCACCCAGGCGATCGACTACAACGACGGCGCCGATGGCGGCTCCGAGGATGAGGACGGCTCAGAGGACGCCTGGTCGCTCACCGGGCGGTAGCCTAGGAAGGTGACTAGCGCCGAAGCAAACAAGGCCGGATCCGGCTCCCAGATCTGGAACCTGCCCAACATCCTGACGATGCTGCGGATTGTGATGGTGCCGTTCTTCGTCTGGTTCCTGCTGCTCGACGCACCCGGGCTTGTGGCCCAGAATGGGGTCTGGCGCTGGATCGCCGCGGCGACCTTCGCCGTCGCCATCTACACGGACAAGCTCGACGGCGACATCGCCCGCAGCCGAGGCCTGGTCACGGACTTCGGCAAGATCGCGGACCCGATCGCGGACAAGCTGCTGATCGGCTCCGCCCTCGTGATGCTCTCGCTGCTGCAGGAGTTGCCGTGGTGGGTCACCATCCTGATCCTGGTCCGGGAATGGGGCGTCACCGCCCTGCGCTTCTTCGTCATCCGCTACGGCGTGATCCCCGCCTCGCGTGGCGGGAAACTCAAGACTGTCGTCCAGACGGTGGCCATCTTCATGTACCTCCTCCCGCTTGCCTCGATCGCGCCGTGGTTCGGGTTCGTGGCCTTCGCGGTCATGCTGTTGGCCCTCGCGATCACGGTCTGGACCGGCGGCGAATATGTCATCGAGGCCCTCAAGCTGCGCGCCAGCGGCATCCGGGCCCAGCAACAGAAGATCCAGGACGGCAAGCCATGACCAACAGCCCCCACCACACGATCAATCTGCATCACCTGGCCGAGGAAGCCGTCACCGAGGCGATCGGCCGCGGCCTGACCGTCGCCACGGCGGAATCCCTCACCGCCGGAATGGTCGCCGCCATGCTGGCAGACACACCCGGGGCATCCGGGATGCTCCAGGGCGGCGTGGTGTCCTACCAGAACGCGGTCAAGGCCGATGTGCTGGGAGTGCCCCGGGACCTGCTGGACAGCGTCGGAGCCGTCGACGGACGGGTCGCCGAAGCCATGGCCGAGGGCGCCCGCAGGATCTGCGGCGCCGACATCGGCGTCTCCACGACCGGCGTCGCCGGTCCCGAGCCGCATGGCGGCAAGGACGTGGGTTCCGTCTACATCGGCCTCTCCTCTGCGGAGGGTTCGACGTCGTACGCGTACAGCTTCGAGGGCAACCGCCCGGAAATCCGTGGCCAGGCCTGCGCCGCGGCGCTGGAACGCCTGCTGGAAGTTCTGGCGTCCAAAGGCTACCGGGCGTAAAGTTGCCGGGAACAAAATTTGATTCCTAATAGTTGTTACATTGTGTCGCTTCCGAATAAGGGAGGCGCCTAGGATGAAAGCATCATCAGTGTCCGCCGTCGCCGGCGGGCTCGACATAAAGAGGGAGCAAGGCGATACAGATGGTAAAGCAGCCCGTATCCGTTAACGGCGTTGTCCGCTGGAAGGATGTGGGCCTCGCCGATCAGGCTAAGAGCGAACAGAAGGAGCGCAAGATGGTTGTACTTCGTCACGAAATCGGTGATGTACTGCGCGATGTCCGCCAACGCCAAGGCCGTACCCTCCGCGAAGTCTCGCACAGCGCCCGCGTTTCCCTGGGCTACCTGAGTGAAGTGGAACGCGGCCAGAAGGAAGCCTCCTCGGAGCTGCTCTCTTCGATCTGCTCGGCCCTCGATGTTCCGCTCTCCAGCATGCTCCGCGAGGTCAGCGACCGGGTCGCCGTTGCCGAGGGTGTTGCTGTTCCGGACACCGTCCCGCAGGAATTTGCGCAGCGCTACGGCCGTGACCTGGACCGTGAGCTCAACTCCGACCTTAACGACGAGTTGGCCAAGGGCCTTCTTTCCGGGGCGCGCTAGCCCCGACCCACTACTCGACAAAAGACCCCGGCGGTGTGCCGGGGTCTTTTGCGTTCCGGACGAACCGCAGCAGCGGGGGAACGCCGCCGCTACTGGGGTTCGTCGCGGGGAAAACCGTCCCGCTCGTAGGTGGCGTTGAGTTTGGCGATGTAGCGGGACAGGGTCTGCAGGTCCTCCGGAGGCCACTCGCCCAGCCGTTCGCGGAAGACTTCACGCCGGGCGTCCTGCACCTCGTGCATCTTCTCCTCGCCCCTGGGCGTCAGGCGGATCATCTGTGCGCGGCCGTCCAGCGGGTCAGCTTCCTTGGACACCAGCCCCAGGCGTTCCAGGAAGGCGATCTGCCGGCTCACCGACGGCTTCCCGACGCCGACGGCCGAGGCCAGTTCGGTCAGCCGCATCGCACCCTGCTTGCGGATCACGGACAGCAGACCGTAGGCCGCCGGTTCCATGTCCGGGTGGACCTGGCGGGAGAGCTGGTGGGAGATGGAGCGCGCACGGCGCCAGAGCAGGCTCAGCTGGTGCTCGACCGCGGCCAGCGCCGCATCTGTGGAATCGTCAGTTCCGCCGGGGATGCCAGGGCCAACGGCAGGGTTGCTCATGGCAACCATTCTAGAGTCCCACCGCATCGTGAGAGACTCTAGGAGTGCGAATCAGTGACTTTTGGCGCCTTATGGACGACGAATTCGGGGCGGGATACTCCCGGGTCCTCAGCAGCTCGCTTGTCCTCGCCGGAGTCGGCGGACGGACCGCCGACCAGGCGCTGAGCGCCGGAATACCTCCCCGGCAGGTGTGGCTGGCGCTGTGCGAGGTCCAGGACGTCCCGCCCGAGCGACGGCTGGGCCGCGACGTCAAACCGCGCTGACCGGCGCGGCAGATCACTGACACGCCGCGGCGATTGTTCGAATATCTGTTCGGATGGGACTATGCTTTTTCCAGAGTGTTTTCCACATACGCGGGGCCGGCAGCCAACTCTGTCGGTGGGTGCCAGTAGCTTGAGAGATGAACTGATCACCAACCTGATCACGAACACTAAACACAGGGCCGGAACGGCCCCTCCACAGCGAGAAAGTATTAGAGGTGTGAACCATGGCCGCAGCCCCGGATCGCCAGAAAGCGCTCGACGCAGCGCTCGCCCAGATTGACAAGCAGTTCGGCAAAGGCTCGGTCATGCGCCTTGGTGATGAAGTCCGTGCGCCCATCGAGGTTATTCCGACCGGTTCCATCGCGCTGGACGTTGCCCTGGGAATTGGCGGCCTGCCCCGCGGCCGGGTCGTGGAAATCTACGGTCCGGAATCCTCCGGTAAGACCACGGTGGCGCTGCACGCGGTCGCCAATGCCCAGCGCCTGGGCGGCATCGCTGCCTTCATCGACGCCGAGCACGCCCTCGATCCCGAATACGCCGCCAAGCTCGGCGTGGACACCGACGCACTGCTGGTCTCCCAGCCGGACACCGGCGAGCAGGCCCTGGAAATCATGGACATGCTGATCGGCTCGGGCTCCCTTGATGTCATTGTCATCGACTCCGTTGCCGCCCTCGTTCCCCGCGCTGAAATCGAAGGCGACATGGGCGACAGCCACGTCGGCCTGCAGGCGCGCCTGATGAGCCAGGCCCTCCGCAAGATCACCGGCCGCCTCAGCCAGACGAAGACCACCGCCATTTTCATCAACCAGCTGCGCGAGAAGATCGGTGTTTTCTTCGGCTCCCCGGAAACCACCACCGGCGGCAAGGCGCTGAAGTTCTACGCCTCGATCCGCATCGACGTCCGCCGGATCCAGACCCTCAAGGAGGGCGCGGACTCCGTCGGCAACCGCACCAAGGCCAAAATCGTCAAGAACAAGATGGCCCCGCCCTTCAAGATTGCCGAGTTCGACATCATTTACGGCCAGGGCATCTCGCGCGAAGGCGGCATCATCGACATGGGTGTCGAGCACGGCCTGATCAAGAAGTCCGGCTCCTGGTTCACATATGACGGTGACCAGCTGGGCCAGGGCATGGAGAACTCCCGCCGATTCCTGCGCGACAATCCGGAACTGGCTGCCGAGCTGGAGCGACTCATCAAGGAAAAGCTCGGCGTCGGCGTGAAGGCCCCGGCCGAGACCGACGCGGAACCGAAGCTGAAGGCCGTTGACGGGTTCTAACGCCCGACGGCGCACCGGGGCAGGATTCCCGTCACGGAATCCTGCCCCCGGCCTTGACGAAACAGACCCTGCCGGGGACAGTTCCGGGGACCGGTACGGCGGCCAGTCCCGGCGGCCGGCTCCTTCCACCGAACCCGACCGGGACGCTGACCCGGCGGCGGTCGCGCGTGCCATTGTCCTGCGGCAGCTGACGAACTCGCCCAAGAGCCGTCTGCAGCTCGCCCGCAAACTGGCCGAGCGCAACGTCCCGGACGACGTCGCGGAAGCCGTGCTGGACCGCTTCGAAGAAGTGAAGCTCGTGGACGACGTGGACTTCGCGGACATGTGGGTGCGGTCCCGTTCCCAGAGCCGCAAACTCGCCAAGGGCGCGCTCCGGCGGGAACTCGCGGAGAAGGGCATCGACGCCGAAACCGCGGCCGGCGCCCTGGCACAGCTCAGCGACGAGGACGAGGAATCTGCGGCCCGCGAACTGGTCCAGCGGAAACTCCGGGGCGCTGCCGGGTTCAGAGACCGTGCCGAGCGGGACAAAACCACGCGCCGGCTGGCCTCCATGCTCGCCCGCAAGGGATACCAGCCCTCGCAGGCCTTCCGGATCGTCGGCGAAGTACTCGACGCCGCCGGGACCGGTACCGGGGACGAACCTGTTTCCTGAGGAACCCCTGGCAGCGTGCGAGCCGTTACCCTTAACAGGTGAGTTTGACCATTCCCTCCCCAGCAGCCGGCACCATCCCTTCCACTGACGCCTCGTCGCTGCCTGGCGGGTCACGTCCCGCCACGGCGCCGCCCCGCACCTACCAGGTGCGGACCTTCGGCTGCCAGATGAACGTGCACGACTCCGAGCGGATGTCCGGGATGCTCGAAGCTGCCGGCTATGTCCCGGCCGCGGGGGAGCTGGCCGACGTCGTCGTCTTCAACACCTGCGCGGTGCGGGAAAACGCCGACAACAAGCTCTATGGCAACCTCGGCATGCTCGCCCCGGTCAAGGAAGCGAACCCGGGAATGCAGATCGCCGTCGGAGGCTGCCTGGCGCAGAAGGACCGCGACACCATCCTGAAGAAGGCCCCCTGGGTGGACGCCGTGTTCGGCACGCACAACGTCGGCGCCCTGCCGGCGCTGCTGGAACGGGCACGCCACAACAACGAGGCACAGCTCGAAATCCTCGAGTCGCTCGACGTCTTCCCCTCCACCCTGCCGACCAAGCGGGATTCGGTTTATGCCGGCTGGGTGTCGATCTCCGTCGGCTGCAACAACACGTGCACGTTCTGCATCGTTCCGGCCCTGCGCGGCAAGGAAAAGGACCGCCGCCCCGGCGACATCCTGGCCGAGATCCAGGCCCTCGTCGACGACGGCGCCATCGAAGTCACCCTGCTGGGCCAGAACGTAAACTCCTACGGCGTCGAGTTCGGCGACCGCCAGGCCTTCTCCAAGCTGCTGCGCGCCTGCGGAGACATCCCCGGGCTGGAACGTGTCCGCTTCACGAGCCCGCACCCCGCGGCCTTCACCGACGACGTCATCGACGCCATGGCGGAGACCCCCAACGTGATGCCGCAGCTGCACATGCCGCTGCAGTCCGGCTCGGACAAGGTCCTCAAGGACATGAAACGGTCGTACCGCTCGACGAAGTTCCTGGGCATCCTGGAAAAGGTCCGCGAGAAAATCCCGCAGGCCGCGATCTCCACAGACATCATCGTCGGGTTCCCCGGCGAGACCGAGGAGGACTTCCAGGCCACACTCGACGTCGTGGAAAGGTCCCGCTTCGCCACCGCCTTCACCTTCCAGTACTCCAAGCGGCCTGGCACGCCCGCCGCCGAGCTCCCTGACCAGCTTCCCAAGGCCGTGGTGCAGGAACGCTTCGAACGTCTCACCGCCCTGCAGGACCGGATCGCCGCCGAGGAAAACGCCCGCCAGCTCGGCCGGCGGGTGGAAGTCATGGTCACGGCCCAGCCCGGGCGCAAGTCCGGGGAAACCCACCGGCTCACCGGGCGGGCCCGGGACCAGCGCCTGGTCCACTTCTCCGTTCCGGCCGGCGCCGGGACGCCCCGCCCCGGCGACCTCGTCACCGTGACCATCACCGGGGCAGCGGCGTTCCACCTGGTGGCCGACCCTGCGTCGGCGGACGACTACAGCCTCCGCCGCTCCCGGGCGGGTGACGCCTGGGACAGGTCCCAGGCGGACTCCTGCGGCGCACCCGCGCCGGGACCCGCCGCCGGCACCACCGGCGTGTCCCTGGGCATGCCCACCCTTCCCGTCCGCGGCCGCTAGCGCCGTGGCAGGCCCGCAGGGCACCGCCCAGGCCGCCGGCGAGGCACTGCAGGGTGGGCGGCCGGCTGTGCCGCCGATAATCGCCGTCGTCGGGCCCACCGGCTCGGGCAAGTCCGATCTCGCCGTCTCGCTGGCACTGGAACTCGGCGGCGAAGTCATCAATGCCGACTCCATGCAGTTCTACCGCGGCATGGACATCGGCACCGCCAAGATCACCGAGGACGAACGCCGGGGGGTGCCACACCACCTCCTGGACATCCTGGACGTGACCGAGGAAGCGAGCGTCTCGGATTTCCAACAGCAGGCCCGCGCGCTCATCGCCGACCTTCACTCCCGCGGCAAACGCGCCATCCTGGCCGGCGGCTCCGGGCTCTATGTCCGGGCCGCCCTGGACGTGCTGGAATTCCCGGGCACGGACCCCGCCATCCGGCGCAGGCTCGAGGCGGAACTGGAAACCGCCGGGGCGGCGCCGCTGCGGGCGCGGCTGGAAGGCGTGGACCCGGTCTCCGCCGGCCGGCTCGGGGACGCACGCCGGATCGTCCGCGCCCTCGAAGTATTCGAACTCACCGGGCGGCCTTTCAGTTCGTTTATGCCCACCCGCGAGTACGCCGGGCCCGCCGTGCAGATCGGGCTGGAGGTGGACCGCGAACAACTCCGGGAACGGCTGGCCCGCCGCGTCCACGCCATGGTGGAAAGCGGCCTGCTCGACGAGGTCCGGAAGCTCGACGCCGCCGGACTCCGGCTGGGGCGCACGGCCCCGTGCGCCCTCGGCTACGCCCAGTTCCTCAGGGTCCTCGACGGCGAATCCGACGTGGCGCAGGCCACGGAGGAAACGATTGTCGCGACCCGGCAGTTCGCCCGCCGGCAGCTCACCTGGTTCCGCGCCGACCCCCGCATCCATTGGCTCGACTGGCAGGACCCGGAACTCGTGACCAAGGCCGCCGCACTCTGCGGTCCCGGCGTTCCAGGCGTTCCCGACCGGGCAGGGACCCAGCCGGCGGCGCCGGAACGGTAACCTTGGAGCATGGACGAAACCCTGACCGTGGCCGCTGACCACAACTCCACCGGTGACACGGCAGCCCTGAGCGGACTCAACTTTTCCAAAGGCCACGGCACGGGAAACGACTTTGTGCTCCTGGCCGACCCCAACGGCACCTTGGCGGTGACTCCGGAGCAGGTCGCAGCACTCTGTGACCGGCACCGCGGAATCGGCGGCGACGGACTGATCCGCGCCGTCCCGTCGCGGCTGCTCGCCGAGGGCCAGGAGCTGCTCACGCGAAGCCCGGACGCCGAATGGTTTATGGACTACCGCAACGGCGACGGCTCGGTGTCCGAGATGTGCGGCAACGGCGTCCGCGTCTTTGTGCACTTCCTGATTGCCGAAGGCCTCGTGGAGCTGCCCGCCGGCGAATCACTGACCATCGGCACCCGGGCCGGTGCGAAAACGATCGTCCGAACCGCCGCCGGCTATGCCGTCGACATGGGCCCGTGGGAGTTCATCTTTCCGGGCGAGGCCACTGCGCGGGCCATGGATTCGCTGGTCAGCGCGGCGGGGCTGGAAGTCGCCAGGCCCGCCCTGTCCGTGAGCATGGGCAATCCGCATACCGTGGTGGCGCTGGCCGAACTGGCCGAGCTGGATGCCACGCAGCTGTTTACGGCACCCCACGTGGATCCGACCCCGCCCCACGGCACGAACGTGGAATTCGTTGTGCCGTCCGAGCCGTTGGTCCATAACGGGGTCGGTACCATCACGATGCGCGTTCATGAGCGGGGCGTCGGGGAAACACAGTCCTGCGGCACCGGCGCCTGTGCCGCGGCTGTCGCGATCCGCCACTGGGCCGGCCAGGGTGCGCCGGACGCCTGGAATGTCCACGTCCCGGGCGGGGTTGTCGGGGTGAAGTTTTTCCTCGGCGCGGAGGGCCACGAGCACGTCGAGCTCAGTGGGCCCGCGGCAATTGTGGCTAGCGGGACGCTTTCCTGACCCGCAGGATGCGGAATGACTTCGAAGTGCTCTCGCGCGTTACCGTGAAAGTGCTGTCGAGCTCCGCCGCGAGCCAGCGCTGCAGGGAATCCGAGCCCAGGTTCTTCTGCACCACCAGCCACGCCGAGCCGCCCGGCGCCAGCCGCGGCAGCCACAGCAGCAGCAGGGCATGGAGCTCGTCCTTGCCGACCCGGATGGGCGGGTTGGACCAGATGGTGTCAAAGCGAAGCTCAGGGTCGACGGCGTCGGGCGTGCTGGCCGTGACATTGCCCAGGCCCAGCAGCGCGGCGTTTTCGTTGGTCAGGGTGACGCAGCGTTCGTTGACGTCCACGGCGTAGACCTGAGAGTGCGGTGCCCGCAGCGCCATGGTCAGCGCGACCGGACCCCAGCCGCAGCCGATATCCAGCAGCGTCCCCTGCGGGGCCGGGGCGGGAGCCTCGGCCAGCAGCACGGCTGTGCCCTTGTCGATGCCGTCCGGGCTGAAGATGCCCGAGGACGTCTGCAGGTGCCGGGTCTCACCGGCAAGCTCCACGGTCAGGGGCTTACGCGTGAACGGCCCGGCAGGCTGGGCGCTGAAATAGTGTGCGGACTCCATAACTGGCCAGATTAGTTGCCCCTTGGTGTCTATGGGAAACCGGCGGCAGGGGCGCGGACGGCGCGGCCCGGCCCCCTGACGGCGGCCCGGAAGCAGCCGCACCGTCTGCTAACCTTGAAACCATGTTCTTGAACTTCAAGTAGCCGGCACGGGTTAACCCCTGTCCCCGCAGCGACGCAGGTAGTTACCTTCCGCTCAGAGCGCCACCCCACGATGATCCCGGCAGGGACCACACGCTGGCGCCCGATCCTCTTGGAGTTCGGCAGTGCCCGCTGGGGCCCGGCCGAGCGGACAGGCGCTCCTCCTCAAGGCCGCACCGCGCCTGTTCCCGCCCCATGCCCACCGCCTTCCCGCCGCTTCTTGCGGAGCCCGCCCTGTCCCGGCACCGCCGCCGCAGGCATCCCAGGAGACCCGAATGACCAATAGTCGTCAGCCCAGCGCGAATACCGCCCCGCCCGGCACCAATCGGCACTATTCTGAAACTGCCGAACCTCTAAAGGAGACCATGACCAGTCAGCCCAACCCCGGACCCGATTCAGCAGCCCAGGACATGAGCCCTGCGGAAATCCAGGCTGTCATCGACCGGATCCTGTCCAAGGACACCCCTGCCCGGAAGGCAGCCCCGGCTGCCGGTGAGGCCACGTCCGTGCTCGGCAAGGCGCAGGCGATTTCCCGGCTGGACGAGGAACACAGCAACTTCGACGGCGACCAGCAGGATCTCGAGGAGCGGCACGCCCTGCGGCGTACCGCCGGGCTGTCGACCGAACTCGAAGACGTCACCGAAGTCGAATACCGGCAGCTGCGCCTCGAGCGTGTGGTGCTGGCCGGTCTATGGACCGAGGGCACCCTCGCCGACGCCGAGAACTCGCTCCGCGAACTCGCCGCCCTGGCCGAGACCGCCGGCTCGGAGGTCCTCGACGGCATAGTCCAGCGCCGCGCGAAGCCCGATCCCGGGACCTTCCTCGGCTCCGGCAAGGCCCAGGAGCTCAAGGACATCGTGATGTCCACCGGGGCTGACACCGTCGTCGTCGACGCCGAACTGGCACCGTCACAGCGCCGCAGCCTGGAAGACATCGTCAAGGTCAAAGTGATCGACCGCACGGCCTTGATCCTGGACATCTTTGCCCAGCACGCCAAGAGCCGCGAGGGCAAGGCCCAGGTGGAACTGGCCCAGCTCGAGTACCTGCTCCCGCGCCTGCGCGGCTGGGGTGACTCGATGTCCCGCCAGGCCGGTGGCCAGGTCGGTGGTGCCGGTGCCGGCATGGGATCGCGTGGTCCCGGTGAAACCAAGATTGAGCTGGACCGCCGCCGGATCCGCACCAGGATGGCCAAGCTGCGCCGCGAAATCGCCGCGATGAAGCCGGCCCGGGAAACCAAACGCGCCAACCGCCGTCGTAATGCCGTGCCCTCCGTGGCGATCGCCGGGTACACCAACGCCGGCAAGTCCTCGCTGCTGAACCGGCTGACCGACGCCGGTGTCCTGGTGGAGAACGCGCTGTTCGCCACCCTGGACCCGACGGTCCGCAAGGCCGAGACCTCGGACGGGCTGGGCTATACCCTCGCCGACACCGTGGGCTTTGTCCGTTCACTGCCCACCCAGCTGGTGGAGGCGTTCCGCTCCACTCTGGAGGAAGTTGCCGACGCGGACCTGATCCTGCACGTTGTGGACGTCTCCCACCCGGATCCGGAAGGCCAGATCGCTGCCGTCCGCAAGGTGTTCAGCGAGGTCGACGCACGCAAGGTGCCTGAAATCATCGTCCTGAACAAGGCCGACGCCGCGGACCCCTTCGTAATCGAACGGCTCAAGCAGCGCGAACCGCGCCACGTGGTGGTTTCTGCCCGGACCGGGGAAGGCATCCCGGAACTGCTCAAGGCCATCAGCGAGGGCATCCCGAGGCCGAGCGTGAAACTGGAACTGATGATCCCGTACAACCGCGGTGACCTGCTCAGCAAGCTGCACGAGACCGACGCCGAGATCCTCAGCCTCGACCACGAGGAAGCGGGCACCCGTGCCGTCGTGATGGTGCGTGAAGGATTCGCCGCCGAACTGGATTCGTTCATCAGCAATGACTGACGCAGCGGTGACCGGGGCGGACGCAGGCGGCCGGACCGGTGAGGAGTTTGTCATCGAACTGCTCGACCGCGCCGTGTCCGGCATGGGCGGCCAGAGCCGCGACGGCCAGCACGAGATGGCCAGGCAGGTGGCGCACGCGATTGACAGCGGCGACCACCTGCTGGTCCAGGCCGGCACCGGAACCGGCAAGTCGCTCGCGTACCTCATCCCGCTGATCGCCCATTCGCTCGTCAGCGACAAGCCCACCCTGGTCTCCACCGCCACCCTGGCCCTGCAGACCCAGATCGTCGGCCGCGACCTGCCCCGGCTGCTGAAGACCATCACCCCGGCGCTGGAACGGCCCGTCAAGGTCGCCCTCGTCAAGGGCCGCTCCAACTACGTGTGCCGCCACAAGCTCGACGGCGGCTTTCCCTCGGAAGAACCGTCCGAAGGCCAGCTCTTCTCGCTCGGCGAGGACACCTCCGTGCCGCATTTCGCGGCGGCGATGGGCGGCCCGTCGTCGCAGCTCGGCAAGGAAGTCGTCCGGCTGCGCGACTGGGCCGAGGACACCACGACGGGGGACCGGGACGAACTCCTGCCCGGCGTCACCGACCGTGCCTGGCGGCAGGTCTCGGTCACGTCGATGGAGTGCCTGGGCGCGCAGAAATGCCCGATGGCGGCCGAATGCTTCAGCGAACTGGCCCGGCAGAACGCCGCTGACGCCGACGTCGTCGTCACCAACCACGCCATGCTGGCAGTCAGCGCCTTCGAGGGCCTTGCCGTGCTGCCGGAATACGACGTCGTGGTGGTGGACGAAGCCCACGAGCTGCAGGACCGCGTGACCGGCGCCGTGTCCGGCCAGCTCTCCGCCGCGATGGTGCACGCCGCCGCATCCGGGGCGCGCAAGCACACCGGCATCACCGTGGACGCACTGAACAACGCCGCGTCCCACCTCGAACTTGCCATTGAGGGCGTCCCCAGCGGCCTTATGCCCAACGGCCTCAACACCGAACAACTGGACTGTGTGGACCAGCTGCGGGACGCCTGTCGTGCCGCTCTCTCGGATTCCAAGGGGGACAGCGCCAACACAGCCGACGGCGGCCGCCAGCTCGCCCGCTCCCGGCTGATGGTGATCCTGGAGCTCTGCGAACGGCTGCTTGCCGCCCGCGAGAACCGCGAGGTGGTCTGGTTTTCCCGCAACAGCACCTTTGACCCGCAGCAGGGGTACGCCCAGCCGGACGAGTCCGCCCCGGCGCTGATCAACATCGCACCGCTCAGCGTGGCCGGGAGGCTGCGCGAGGGGCTCTTCGCGGACCACACCGTCATCCTGACCTCGGCAACGCTGGCGATCGGGTCAGCCTTCGAACCGGCCGCTGGCGGCCTTGGACTGGTCGGGCCGGGGGCCCCCAGCTGGACCGGCGTCGACGTCGGCTCGCCGTTCGAATACCCAAAACAGGGCATCCTCTATGTCGCCAAACACCTGCCCAAGCCCGGCCGCGGCGCGTCCCCGGAAGCCCTCGACGAACTCGAGAAGCTGATCCGTGCCTCCGGCGGCGGCGCCCTGTGCCTGTTCTCCTCCCGCCGCGCGGCCGAGGACGCCGCCGAGGCCATGCGCCCGCGGCTGGACATGGGCATCCTCTGCCAGGGCGATTCGACCATGACCGCGCTCGTGAAGCAGTTCGCCGACGAACCGGACACCTGCCTGTTCGGCACCATGTCGCTGTGGCAGGGCGTCGATGTGCCCGGGACCTCCTGCCGGCTTGTGGTGATCGACCGGATTCCGTTCCCGCGGCCCGACGATCCCCTCATGACGGCCAGGTCCCGCGCGGTGGCCCAGGCCGGCGGCAACGGCTTCATGAGCGTTTCCGCGACCCATGCCGCCATCCGCCTGGCCCAGGGGGCCGGCCGGCTGATCCGCACGACGACGGACCGGGGAGTCGTGGCCGTGCTCGACTCGCGGCTTTCCACCGAACGCTACGGGGGATTCCTTCGTGCCGCCCTGCCGCCGTTCTGGCCCACCACCGACCCCGCGATTGCCGTCGCGGCCCTGGAGCGGCTTGCGAAGGAATCCGGGCAGCCGGCCGCCTAGCCGCAGCCGCAGAAAACGCGAAGAGCCCCGCCATGTGAGGCGGGGCCCTCCGCAACGACCGGGCGTGCGGGTCCGCCGGGCTCCTAGAGGGAGCGCAGGACCGAGACGACCTTGCCCATGATGACGGCGTGATCACCGAGAATGGGCTCGTATTGGGTGTTCTGCGGCAGCAGCCAGGTGTGGCCGTCGCGCTGGCGGAACGTCTTGACCGTTGCCTCGTCGTCCAGCAGGGCGGCGACAATGTCACCGTTGACGGCGTCACCCTGCCGGCGGACCACCACCCAGTCGCCGTCGCAGATGGCGGCGTCGATCATCGAATCGCCCGCGACTTTGAGCATAAAGAGCTCGCCGTGGCCCACGAGCTGGCGCGGCAGCGGCATAACGTCCTCGACGACCTGGTCCGCCAGGATCGGCCCGCCGGCGGCGATGCGGCCCACCAGCGGCACCATGGCCGTATCGGTGGCACTGGCCAGCTCCGACACCGACAAACCGCCGACCGTGCGCAGGCCGCTGGACTTCCCGACTCCGGAATTCTTTGTGGTTCCCTCATCGAGGGTCAGGGGCATCAGCACTTCCATGGCGCGGGGGCGCTTGGGGTCGCGGCGCAGATAGCCCAGCTTCTCCAGCTGTGAGAGCTGGTGGGTGACGCTGGAGAGGCTGGCGAGGCCGACCGTGTCACCGATCTCGCGCATGGACGGCGGGTAGCCGTTGTCCGTCACGGAGCGCTGGATGGTTTCCAGAATCTTCTTCTGCCGGACCGTGAGGCTCTTGGGCGGCCGGGCTGCCTGCGTGTTCCGCTGGGTGGCCCTGCCGCCGGTGGCTTGTGCTGCCATGTTCGCCAACGCCTTTCCGTTCCGCCCGGCCGCCGTGGCTGCGGCTGCCGGGAACTTCCGGCCTGAAATGTCAGACCCTGCTGATCAACTGCAGAAGTGGTTGTTCTTTGACTCAAACGTAGGCCAGCCGCACGGCTTTTTCAAACATTTGTTCTAGCGAGTCTCGACAATGTTCGTCAATAAGTGCTAAAACAGATCAGGCAGCGTTCGAATATGTGTTCTAGTGAAACACGGCATGGACGCAGCACAACGTTCGGTTCTTTGTTCGAAGGTCAGGCCGGTTGGCGGCGCATATGTGGAGTATGCCGGGCGGCACAGTATGGTCCAGGAGGGCTAAGTTCATGTCAGCATCAAGCGTGTTTCACGATACTTTCGGCCGCGACGCATTCGGCAACTACGGCCGCCCCGGGGGCGGTGCGCCGGGAGACCGGCGCACCGTGGCCGGCCGCGGACCACGGGCCAGGCAGGCGCCGCTGAGGCTAACCCGGCGGGGACGCATTGTCTTCATCGGGGTGCCGCTGATCCTGCTGGCCGCGCTCGTTCTGTCCCTCAGCGGCTTCCTCAACGCCCCGGCCAAAGCCGCGGAGTCCGCCGCTGATCTCTCCCTGACCCCCACGGTGACCGTGACGGTGCAGCCCGGTGAGTCCCTCTGGGCCATCGCCGAGGCCGTCGCCCCGGAGCGGGATCCCCGCGATGTCGTCGCCGACATCGTCCAGCTGAACAACCTGGAGGCTGCCCGGGTCGTGCCGGGCCAGGCGCTCTTCATTCCGTCCAAGTAGCTCCGTTGATCCGTCACAGTTTCAGCCCCCGCCGCGATCTCACTTAAACTGGTGCAGTGACTGACCAGCTAGAGCGCCTGAACCGACTTCCCCTCCGGACAAACCTGCGCGGCCTGACGCCCTACGGCGCGCCGCAGCTGGACGTGCCCATCCTGCTCAACGTCAACGAGAACACCCACGGCGTCCCGGCGGACGTTCGGGCCGCCATCACCGAGGCCGTTACGATTGCCGCGGTCGGCCTGAACCGCTACCCGGACCGCGAATTCACGGAACTGCGTGCAGCCCTGGCCGAATACCTCGGGCACGGACTGGGTGCCGACAACATCTGGGCCGCGAACGGCTCCAACGAGGTTCTCCAGCAGATCCTTCAGGCGTTCGGCGGCCCGGGCCGCACCGCCCTGGGCTTCCCTCCCACCTACTCGATGTACCCGCTGCTGGCTGCCGGCACGGACACCGGGTACCTCGCGGGCGTCCGCGCCGACGGCTACGGGCTGAGCGCCGAGTCGGCGGCCCGCCAGGTCCGCGAACTCCAGCCGAACATCGTCTTCCTCTGCTCCCCGAACAACCCCACCGGCACCGGGCTGGGCCTGGACGTGGTGGAAGCCGTCTACGAGGCCGGCGAGGCCAGCCAGACCATCGTGATCGTCGACGAGGCGTACCACGAGTTCGCCCACGACGGCACGCCCAGCGCCCTCACCCTGCTGCCCGGCCGGGAACGCCTGATCGTCTCGCGCACCATGAGCAAGGCCTTCGCCCTCGCCGGAGCCCGGGTGGGCTACATGGCGGCCGCGCCGGAAGTAACGGACGCCCTGCGCCTGGTCCGACTCCCGTACCACCTCTCCGCCATCACCCAGGCGACAGCCCTGGCCGCCCTGCACCACCGGGTGGCGCTGATGGCCGACGTCGAGGACATCAAGCGCCAGCGGGACAGGATCGTGTCCGAACTCCAGCGGATGGGCCTCAAACCGGCCGCCTCCGACTCCAACTACGTCTTCTTCGGCGGTCTCGACAACCCCCACGAAGTCTGGCAGGGCCTGCTCGACGCCGGCGTGCTCATCCGGGACGTTGGCATCCCGGGACACCTGCGCGTCACGGCCGGGACTGAGACGGAAACCACAGCCTTCCTCGAAGCCCTCGAACTGATCCTGGCCGGGCACGCGGTACAGCCCGCCTAGACTTAACCCAGGACATCCACCCTGCCTGAACGGCGGGCACCGTCGTCATCAAAGGACACCCACATGAGCAACACCGGATCAACCGCTGCCGAGGCCCGGACCGCACGCATGGAACGGACCACCAGCGAATCATCCGTGCTGGTCGAGATCAACCTGGACGGCACCGGCGTGTCCGACATCAGCACCTCGGTCCCCTTCTACGACCACATGCTGACGGCGCTGAGCAAGCACTCCCTGATCGATATGACGGTCAAGGCCACCGGCGATACGCACATCGACGTCCACCACACCGTCGAGGACGTTGCCATCACCTTCGGCGAGGTCCTGCGCACCGCGCTCGGGAACAAGGCCGGGATCCGCCGGTTCGGCGAAGCCACGGTTCCGCTCGACGAGGCCCTCGCGCATGCCGTCGTCGACGTCTCCGGCCGCCCGTACCTCGTGCACGGCGGCGAGCCGGCCGGCCAGGAGTACCACCTGATCGGCGGACACTTCACCGGTTCGCTGACCCGCCACGTCTTCGAGGCGATCACCCTGCACGCCGGAATCTGCCTGCACATGAACGTTACCGCCGGCCGGGATCCGCACCACATCGTCGAGGCCCAGTTCAAGGCGTTCGCGCGTGCCCTGCGCGCCGCCGTCGAACCGGACCCCCGCGTCAAGGGCATCCCCTCCACCAAGGGGGCGCTGTGACCGGCCGGGTACTGAAGGACGGGGCAATCATCAACCCCGACGCCGGCCGGAAGCCGGCGTCGCCCGAGGGCAAGCCCACGGTCACGGTCCTCGACTACGGCTCGGGCAACGTCCGTTCCGCCGTCCGCGCCCTCGAACGCGCCGGCGCCGAGGTGATCCTCAGCTCCAAGCCGGAGGACGTGCTCAACGCCGACGGCCTTCTGGTCCCCGGGGTCGGTGCGTTTGAAACGGTGATGCGCGAACTCAAAGCCGTCGACGCGATCCGCATGATCGGCCGCCGCGTCGCCGGCGGCCGTCCCGTCCTGGCCATCTGCGTCGGCCTCCAGGTCTTGTTCGAGGCCGGTGTCGAGCACGGCACCGAAGCCGAAGGGATGGCGGAATGGCCCGGCAAGGTGGAGCTCCTCCCGGCCGACGTCGTACCGCACATGGGCTGGAACACGGTGACGGTTCCGGAGGGCTCCAGGCTCTTCGCCGGTGTCGAGGACGAGCGCTTCTACTTCGTCCACTCGTACGGTGTCCAGAAGTGGGATTTCGACGTCATCCAGCCGCGGATGACGGCGCCCCTCGTCACCTGGTCTGAGCACGGCGCCCCGTTCATCGCAGCTGTGGAAAACGGCCCGCTGTGCGCCACGCAGTTCCACCCGGAGAAGTCCGGCGATGCCGGAGCGCGCCTGCTGCGCAACTGGGTGGAAGGCCTGCACGGCGGGTCCCGGACCCCGCAAACCGGGACCGCCTAGATGTGGTCCATAGTGCTGATGGGGCTCGCCGGGCTGCTGGTCGGCGGAGGGCTGTCGTTCCGCCTGCAGAAGAGCCCGCGCTGGGTCCAGGTTGTGTTCTACGTCCTGGCCGGGATGGCGCTGCTCGCCGCCTACCTCCTGACGCTGCCTGCCGCCTGACGCTGCCTGCCGCCTGACGCGCCCCGCCGCCGCAACCCCCTGCCGTTTTCCCGAAGAGCCGTACCTAAGAGCTGAGGATCCACGATGACCACCGAAACCCCGCTGCCCCTGCTGGAGCTGCTGCCCGCCGTCGACGTCGTCAACGGCCAGGCCGTCCGCCTCGTCCAGGGCGAGGCCGGCAGCGAAACGAGCTACGGCACTCCGTTGGAAGCTGCGCTGAACTGGCAGCAGCAGGGGGCGGAATGGGTCCACCTCGTTGACCTCGACGCCGCTTTCGGGCGGGGCTCCAACGCTGAACTGCTTCGCGAAGTGGTCGGCCGGCTCGACATCAAGGTGGAGCTCTCCGGCGGCCTGCGCGATGACGAGTCGCTCGAGAAGGCCCTGGACCTGGGCGTCGCCCGCGTGAACCTGGGCACGGCGGCACTGGAGAACCCGGAATGGACGGCCCGGGTGATCGAGCGTTTCGGCGACAAGATCGCCGTCGGACTGGACGTCCGCGGCACAACACTCGCCGGCCGCGGCTGGACCAAGGAGGGCGGTGACCTCTGGGACGTCCTCGGACGCCTCGAAGAGGCAGGCTGCTCCCGTTACGTCGTTACGGACGTCACCAAGGACGGCACGCTCCAGGGACCCAACGTCGAACTGCTGCGCCAGATGGTGGAGAAGACCGGCAAGCCCGTCGTCGCCTCCGGCGGAATCTCCAGCCTGGATGACCTCAAAGTCCTCCGCTCCCTCGTGCCGCTCGGCGTCGAGGGCGCCATCGTCGGCAAGGCCCTCTACAACGGCAACTTCACCCTGCCCGAGGCCCTCGACGTCGCCGGCCGCCGCTAGCCGGTCAGCAGCATGGAGCACCAGCCGGCCGCCGACAGCGCCGCCGACAGACCAGCCGGGCCACGCCAGCTGCCCGGCCATATCGCAGCTGCCCTCGCCGGCGCGGGGGGCCCGGCCGACTCGGCCGGGCAGCCCTGGGCCGGGCGCAGCCTCACCGGCGACGACGCCACGATCCACAATTTCGAGGACGACGACGGTGCGGCCGACGCCGGGTATCTTGCCGCGCTGGCCGCCCTCGCGGCCGGCGACGGCGACGAGGCGGCGGTGGTGGCCGCACTGGCCACGGCGCGGGTCTTTGTGCCGATCCTCGCCACCCTGGCAGAAGAAGCCGAAGGGGCCGGTGGGCTGCACGCCGACAAGCAGGCCGACATGGCCCTCGTGACCCTCAAGGCGCCGGACGGCCGGACGGCGATGCCCGTGTTCACCTCAGCCGCCTCGCTCGCGGCCTGGCACCCCGAGGCCCGCCCGGTGGCGGTCTACGCCGCCCGTGCGGCCCTCTCCGCGGTCGCTGAGGGCGCGGAGTTGCTCGTGCTCGACCCGGGCTCCCCGGTGACCTTCGTGGTGCGCCGGCCCGCCCTGTGGGCCCTGGCGCAGCAGCGGGACTGGGCGCCGTCGTACGCTGACCCCGGGCTCGCCCGGAGCCTCGGCGAGGCCGCCGCTGGCTTTTCCGCAGTCCGCCGTGTAGAAATTCATCCAGGCAGTGGAGTTGCCTCACTGACAGCCGATGGAACCCAGCTGCCGGGCGGAGGCGCCGGCCCGGAACTCCGGGTGCTGCTCTTCCTCGAAGACGGGCTCGACGCCGCCGGCGTCCAGTCCATCGTGGCCGGCCTCAATCAAGCCTGGGCGCGGAATGAAGTGTTCGCTGAGCGGGTTGACTCGATCGAGGTCAAATTGCGGCGCGCAGCAATGTAGCTGACGGACAGCGGGAGAGATCCTGGTGCTGCCGACGGCCGTACCAGAAGGAAATAGTTTTCGTGAACTTCGCGCTGTACCGGGAGCTGCTGGCCGTCCGGCCGATCAGGCGGCTCCTGCTGGTGGGCATGGTCGCCCGAATCCCGCACTCCGCGGCCGGAGTCCTGCTGACGCTGCACATCGTCCTGACCCTTGGCCATGGCTATGCCGCCGCGGGGGCCGCTGCCGCCGTGATGACGATTGGCATTGCCGTCGGTGCACCCTGGCGCGGCCGGCGCGTTGATACCGTGGGCCTGCGGCGTGCCCTCATCCCGTCCGTCATTGCAGAGACCGTCATTTGGTCGATCGTGCCGCATGTGACCTACGAACTGCTGCTGCCCCTCGTGTTCGTCGGCGGACTGTTGACGCTGCCGATCTTCAGCGTGGTGCGCCAGTCCCTCGGCGTCCTCGCCACGGGGGAGCAGCGCCGGACTGCCTTCGCCCTCGACGCCATCTCCACCGAACTGGTCTTTATGATGGGCCCCGCCGCCGGCGCTTTGGTCGCGACCGCCGGATTCTCGGTCCTGGGGCTGACCGCCGTCGGCATCGCCACCTCGGTGTCCGGGCTCTTCCTGATGTGGTTCAACCCGCCGACCCGAACCTCCGAAGGCGACGCCAAGTCCGATCCAGTGTCCGATGCGGCGTTTGAGTCAAGCCGGCGGCACAAGGTCATCCATAATTTTGCCTGGTTCACCCCGGCCGTGGCAGCCATTTTCGCCGTCGCAGCCGGGGTCGGCATGATCCTCAGCGGCACCGACGTCGGGATCGTTGCTTCGCTCGAAACCGGCGGCCACCAGGCCGAGATCGGACTGGTGTTCGTGTTCTGGTGCGGGGCCTCGGTGGTCGGCGGACTGATCTACGGCGCTATGCACCGGCCGGTCCCGCCGATCCTGCTGCTGCTCGGCATGTCCGCCCTGACCATTCCCATGGCCTTCGCGCAGGACACCTGGACCCTCAGCCTGCTCGCGCTGCTGCCGGGCCTGCTATGCGCACCGGTGCTGTCCGCAGCCTCGGAGAAGGTCGCCGACGTTGTCGACGAGCGCCGCCGCGGTGAGGCGATGGGCTGGTATGGCTCGGCGCTCACCGGCGGCGTCGCCCTCGGCGCACCGCTCGCCGGGGTCTTCATCGATGGCATCGGCGCTGCGGCCGGGTTCGTGGCCGTCGGAGCCGGCGGTGTGCTGCTGTGTCTGCTGGGACTGGGGCTGCAGCACCGCCGCCGGCGGCGCCTCGCCGCGGTAGAACCC
Source organism: Arthrobacter ginsengisoli (assembly GCF_031456935.1). NCBI lineage: Bacteria > Bacillati > Actinomycetota > Actinomycetes > Micrococcales > Micrococcaceae > Arthrobacter > Arthrobacter ginsengisoli. The sequence goes on from NZ_JAVDVQ010000002.1 coordinate 411,140, forward strand.
GCACAGCGGCGTTAACGACGGCGGCGGGCGGACCCGAGTGGTCCGCCCGCCGCCGCGTTGTGGCCGGATTGCTGGTTGTGCTCAGTTGACCGGGCCGGTGTACTTCTCGCCCGGGCCCTTGCCCGGTGCGTCCGGAATGATGGATTCCTCGCGGAAGGCCAGCTGCAGGGACCGCAGTCCGTCGCGCAACGGCCCGGCGTGCTGGGAACCGATCTCGGGTGCCGCGGCGGTGACCAGGCCGGCGAGGGCCGTGATCAGCTTGCGGGCCTCGTCGAGGTCCTTGAGCTCTTCGGCGTTTTCCTCGGCGGCGAGGCCAAGCTTCACGGCGGCGGCGCTCATAAGGTGCACGGCGGCGGTGGTGATGACCTCGATCGCGGGCACCTCGGAGATGTCGCGGATCTGCTGTGAAACGTCGCCCTGGGCGCTGGCGGGCTCGTAAACATGTGAATTACTGTCTGAAGTGCTCATGCTGGTAAGCTTGTCACAGACCGACTGAATGTCGTTATTCCCTGTGTTGCACTGCAGCGGTATGACGGCCGGAACCCGTCCGCAACCAACATGCCCGGCATGCAGGTGCGCAGGACGGGATTTCTTCTGTAGAATCGACTTTCAGTTAGCAAGCGGAGTTCTCTCCCACCCGCGTCAGCCGCTCTCCTTCGGGAAGCTTCGCAAGAAGCAAGGTTGCCGGGTACCTGGTCGGGCATTCTTCCCGGGCGTCAGCCTGGCGGGATGCATGCCGTCTCACACGAGGCTGGCAGTACCGATCTTCGAGGCCTTCGATTGCTCCGGCAATTGGGGGCCTTCTCTTTTTGCCGGTGGAATACCCCTCACGAACACAGGAGCTTTAACATTAGCGAGCCAAGAATCAATGAGCGTATCCGCGTCCCCGAGGTGCGGCTGGTCGGCCCTGCAGGCGAGCAAGTAGGCGTTGTCCGTATTGAGGATGCCCTGCGTTTGGCTGCCGAGTCCGATCTTGATCTCGTTGAAGTTGCACCGCAGGCCAAGCCTCCGGTGTGCAAGCTGATGGACTTCGGCAAGTACAAGTACGAAGCCGCCGTCAAGGCGCGCGAGGCCCGGAAGAACCAGACCAACACGGTCCTGAAGGAAATCCGCTTCCGCCTGAAAATCGACACCCACGACTACGAGACGAAGCGCGGCCACGCGCTCCGCTTCCTGGGCGCCGGTGACAAGGTCAAGGCCATGATCCAGTTCCGCGGCCGTGAGCAGCAGCGCCCCGAGATGGGCATCCGCCTGCTCCAGCGCTTCGCGGATGACGTCGCCGAAGTCGGTGTCGTGGAGTCCAGCCCCCGGATCGATGGCCGCAACATGGTCATGGTGGTCGGTCCTCTGAAGAACAAGGCAGAAGCCAAGGCAGAAGCCCGCCGTGCATCACAGCGCGCGGAAGCCAAGGCCGAGAACGAAGCCAAGGCTTCGGGCGGCGGCGGCCGCGTTGACACGTCCGGCGTCGATGCGCCGCTGACGCAGTCGCTCGCTGATCTTCTTCCGGAGGGCTACCAGGTCCGGACGGAGGCTGAGGCGCCGGAGGCTGAGGTGACCGAGGCTGAGGTGACCGAGGCTGAGGTATCCGGAACGGCGGAGTCCGCCACGGAGGCTCCGGCAACGGAAGCGCCCGCCGCGGAGGCTGCCCCGGCCGTCGAGGCCAAGGCTGAGGAAGCCCCGGCTCCCGTCGCGGAGGCACCGAAGCAGGAGGCACCCAAGGCCGCTCCGAAGCGTGAGGCTCCGAAGGCTGAAGCGCCGAAGGCGGCAGTCAGGCCGGCTGTCGCCAAGGCGCCCGAAGCTCCCAAGGCTGCCGCCAAGGCTCCGGAAGCCGCCAAGGTGCCCGAGGCTGAAAAGTCCGCTCCGGCGGCTGCGCCGAAGCCGGTTGCAGCACCGAAGCCGATCCCGCGTCCGTCGGCGCCGAAGCCCGCTGCACGGCCGGCTGCCCCGAAGGCCGCCGCCAAGCCGGGCACCAAGAAGACCAACTAGTTCAGGGCTGCCGGACAGCAATGTCCGGCAGCAAGCAACCAGCACGCCGCCCGCAGGGGCGGCTGCACGAAAGACTGCAGACCCTGTCTGCGGATACGTAAGGAGATCGGTTCCCATGCCGAAGATGAAGACCCACAGTGGTGCTAAGAAGCGCTTCAAGCTGACCGGCAGCGGCAAGCTGCGCCGCCAGCAGGCCAACCGCCGCCACTACCTTGAGCACAAGTCCTCCAGGCTGACCCGCCGCCTCGCCGGCGACAAGATCGTCTTCAAGGGCGACGCCAAGGTCATCCGGAAGATGCTCGGCATCTAAGTTCCAAGTTCTCTGATTGTTGCCACCTGGCAGCAGTCAACTACCAAAAAGGCTTCTCAGGCCAGCCGGTTGTTCCGGCAGTAGATGCTTGGGATCAGTAATTTCTAAGGAGTACGCACGTGGCACGTGTGAAGAGGGCGGTCAACGCCCACAAGAAGCGCCGGGTTATTCTTGAACGCGCAAAGGGCTACCGTGGACAGCGTTCACGCCTGTACCGCAAGGCCAAAGAGCAGCTGCTGCACTCGTTTGTCTACAGCTACGGCGACCGCAAGAAGAAGAAGGGCGACTTCCGCCGCCTGTGGATCCAGCGCATCAACGCTGCATCCCGCGCCAACGGCCTGACTTACAACCGTCTGATCCAGGGCCTCAAGGCCGCTGAGGTCGAGGTTGACCGCCGGATGCTGGCCGAGCTGGCCGTTTCCGACGCCAACGCCTTCGCCGCGCTGGTCCAGGTCGCCAAGGATGCGCTGCCCGCCGACACGTCCGCTCCGGCCGTTCAGGCTGAGGCTGCACCGGCCGCCAAGAAGCCGGCCGCCAAGAAGCAGGCTGCCAAGAAGGCTGACGCCGAGGCCGCAAAGTAGTTCCTGCCGCAGTTGAAGAACTGCGTCGTTCGAGAACCTGCTGCGAAAGCTACTAAGGTTCTTGTATGAACGAAACCGGGCGCCCGCAAGATGTTCCACTTTCCAATCCCCGAGCTGATCGGGTGAGGAAGGTGGCACAGCTTGCCGGGCGCCCGGCCCGTTTAAAGCGCAGCGAGTTCCTGGCGGAGGGCCCGCAGGCTGTCCGGGAGGCCCTGGTCCTGCACCGGAAAAGGATTGCGGCGGGGGAGCCTGGCGTCGTCTACGAGGTCTACGCGAGCGAGGCCTGCCTCGACCGGCACCCGGACCTGGAGACACTCGCGGAGGGCACCTCCGCCTATCTCGCCACCGACGAAGTGCTTGCCGCGATGGCGGATACGGTCACCCCGCAGGGCATTCTCGCGGTTTGCGGTTTCCTGGACGTGAGCCTTGAGCAAGTGCTCGACGCAGGCCCGCGGCTGCTTGCCGTGCTGTGCCAGGTCCGTGACCCCGGCAACGCCGGCACCGTGCTCCGGGCCGCCGATGCCGCCGGCGCGGACGCCGTGATCCTGACCGGGTCCAGCGTCGACATCTACAACCCCAAGGCCGTGCGCTCGACGGCGGGATCCCTCTTCCACCTGCCTGTCGTGCTCGGCGCCGACGTCGGGGAACTGGTGGCGCGCTGCAGGGAACGCGGCATCGGAGTCCTCGCGGCGGACGGCCGCGGCCAGCTCGACCTGGACCGGCTGCAGGACCAGAACGCGGCCCGCCGGCTCGGTGCACCATCGCCGGACTCCGAGTACGCGCTGGAGAGTCCCACGGCGTGGCTCTTTGGCAACGAAGCCCAGGGCCTATCCGAGGAAGAACTTGCCCTGGCCGACCACCGCGTGGCGGTCCCGGTGTACGGGGCCGCAGAGAGCCTCAATCTCGGCACAGCGGCCACCGTCTGCCTCTACGCGAGTGCCCGGTCGCAGCAGGACGGCGCAAAGCCGGGCAACTAGTAGTCCCTCCACCGGACGCAGTATGGCCCGGACAACGGCGAAAAAATACGGCGGGGGTCCACCGCATGGTGGGCTCCCGCCGTCGTTGTTGCAAGCGTCCCCGCACCGTGGGTGCCGGGCCGGTGGCCAGTGCAGTTACGTGGTCTTGTTGCGTCCTGTGATGGCGCCGTAGATGCCGGCAACCGCCAGGCCGCCAACAATGGCCAGGAGCCAGGAACCGAGATTCCAGAATTCCATCTTCCCGCCGCCGAAGAGCAGGTCGCCGATCCACCCGCCGACAACGGCGCCGACAACGCCGAGCACGAGGCTGGTGATCCAGCCGCCGCCGACCCTGCCAGGCATGATTGCCTTGACGATTGCACCTACTATGAGTCCGAGAATGATCCAGCCTAGAAAGCCCATTACTCCTCCTACATATTCGTCGGCATCCAAATGGTGAATCCCGAGTATGGCTTCAAGCTAACATAGGCCCGTTTCCTTGTCAGCAGGATCACACCCAATCGTTACCTGCCGGGTGAGCTGCGGCGTTTCGGGTCAGCCAGGGCCCCGGCCCGTGACGCAGCGGTGCCTGCGCGGGTCCTTGGCTGCGGCGATAACAGGTACGGTATTCCTTGTGGGCGCAGGCAACGGTTGGAGCCCACCCCCCGGACGAATCCCTAAGGAGAAGCTCTCTTGGCTGCAAATGGCGGTACCAAGGCGATTGTTGCAGCGCTGGCTGCGAACCTGACAATCGCCGTCCTGAAATTCGTCGCGTATTTCCTGACGTTTTCCTCATCGATGCTGGCAGAAGCGATCCACTCGCTCGCGGACTCGGGCAACCAGATCCTGCTCCTCGTCGGCGGCAAGAAAGCCAAGCGCGCCGCGAGCCCGGAGCATCCGTTCGGCTACGGGCGCGAGCGTTATATTTACGCCTTCATCGTCTCGATCGTGCTGTTCAGTGTGGGCGGCCTCTTTGCGCTCTACGAAGCGTGGGGGAAGCTCCAGCACCCGCACGCCATTGAGGGGGCGTTCTGGTGGGTTCCGCTCGCTGTCCTGATCGGTGCCATCATCGCCGAGTCCTTCTCGTTCCGGACCGCGATCATCGAGTCCAACCACCTCCGCGGCAAGCAGAGCTGGGTCAAGTTCGTCCGCAGTGCCAAGCAGCCGGAGCTGCCCGTCATCCTCCTCGAAGACCTCGGTGCCCTGGTGGGCCTGGTCTTCGCGCTCTTCGGCGTGAGCCTGACGCTCCTTACCGGCAACGGCATCTGGGATGCCCTGGGTACCGCGATGATCGGCTTCCTGCTCGTGGCCATCGCCGCCGTGCTAGCCGTCGAGACGAAGTCGCTGCTGCTCGGTGAATCAGCCACAAAGGACGACGTCGTCAGGATCCGAGCGGCCATCGAGTCCGATGGGACCTCGATCATCCACCTCAAGACGCTTCACCTGGGCCCGGAGGAACTGCTCGTCGCGGCCAAGATCAGCATCGGCCAGTCCGACACCGGCCAGGAAATTGCCAAGGCGATCGATGACGCCGAGGCGCGGATCCGCGCGGCCGTGCCGATCGCCCGGGTCATCTACCTCGAACCGGACGTCCAGCGCGTCAGCACGCCATAGCCGGCGCCCGGCCGCAACGGACCGGGAACTGAGGCCGTTGGCCGGGAGCCGCATTGCGGCCTACCGGACCAGCGGCCTCTTGCGTTCGACCAGTCCGCTGATCAGCGCGACGCCGAGGCCCAGGATGGCCAGCCCGGCCCCGACCAGGGCGGGCGCCACGTAGCCCCAACCCCAGGCAATTACGAGGCCGCCGAGGAAGGCCCCCAAAGCGTTGGCGACGTTGAGGGCCGCATGGTTGAGCGAAGATGCCAGTGAGGGGGCATCCGGGGAAGCGTCCAGCAGCCGGGTCTGCAGCGCCGGGACGAGCAACGAACCGGCGCCGCCGACGACGAAAACCATCACGTAAGCAGACCAGGGCCAGTGCACGGCGGCGGCGTAGACCACGAGTGCCACGGCGATGCCGGGCAGCACCCAGTAGATCGTTCCCATCACGGACTTGTCCGCGATCCGGCCGCCGACGATGTTGCCTGCCACCATGCCCAGCCCGTACAGCGCGACGACCAGCGGGAGCCAGGCGGCCGGAATTCCCGCCACGGAGGTCATGGTGTGCGCGATGTAGGTATATGTGGCGAAGAAGCCGCCGAAGCCGACGATGCCGATCAGGATCGCCAGCCAGACCTGGAGCCGCTTGAGGGCCCCCAGTTCGCGGCGGAAGCTCGCATCGGCGTGCGGCTTCTGGAACGGCAGGAACTTCCAGAGCATCACCAGGGTGAGGATGCCAATCACGCCTACCAGCAGGAACAGCAGCCGCCAGCCGTACGTCTGTCCCAGCCAGGTGCCAAAGGGGACGCCAACGACGTTGGAGACTGTCAGGCCGGCCATGACCATCGAAATTGCCCAGCCGCGCCTGGTCGGCGCGACCAGTGACGCCGCGATCACGGCCGCAATGCCGAAGAAGGCTCCGTGCGGCAGCCCGGCAGCGAAGCGCGACACGAGCATGGTCCCGTAGTCCGGCGCGATAAAGGACGTCAGGTTTGCGATGCTGAAAAACATCATGAGCCCCAGGGCAAGGTACTTCCGCGGCATCCTGGCGCCGACGGCGGCCAGCAGCGGGGCGCCGATCACCACACCGAGCGCGTAGGCCGAGATCAGGTGGCCGGCCTCCGGAGTGCTGATGTTAAGCCCTTGCTCCACCTCCTTGAGCAAGCCCATCATGGTGAACTCGGTGGTGCCGATGCCGAAGCCGCCCATGGCAAGGGAAACGATGGCAAGGGCGAGATGGCGCGTGCCGGTCCCGGCGGTCGCCGGGGCCTGTGTGGTGGTTGTCATTCGTCTGCTTTTCGGTGACGCCCCCGGCTGGAACCGGGAGATTGCGGCAAGATAAATCTGATTTTTGTGCTGGTGGGTGTAACCGGGCGGGCGTACGCGGTATTCCGGGTCTTCAGGAAGGCGGCCCCTACCCATTGTCTCCTAAGCTGCCGCCGCCCCTAGACTTGGGAGCGTGACTGGACTCATCAGCGTCGTGGGAGGCGCAGTACTGGATTCCCTTGCCGAACCCGGCCGGCTGCTCGTGGCGCGGCGGACGGCGCCCCCGCAGTTCGCCGGCATGTGGGAGTTCCCCGGCGGCAAGGTCGAGTCCGGTGAGACGGCCGAGGGGGCCCTGCACCGCGAGCTGCTCGAAGAGCTGGGCGTGAGCATCCGGCTTGGCGCCGAACTGGACAGCGGCGCCGCCGACGGCTGGCCGCTCAACGAGCGCGCCGCGATGCGCGTGTGGTGTGCCGAGCTTCTCGACGGTGTTCCCCGGCCCCTGCAGGACCACGATGAGCTGCGCTGGATCAATCTGCGGAACCGTGAGGAGGTCCTGGGCCTGCCATGGATTCCGGCTGACTTTCCGATTGTCGAGGCGTTGCTGGACATGCTTCAGGTATCGGACTCACCGGCCGTGACCGCGCGCTGAGGCCCGGCTGGAGGCACGCAGCGGCCCCACCTCTCGCCAAAGCGTGAAGCATGTGACTACGCTGAAGCGAACCGAGAGGAGCAGCCCGTGCAGGTCGGTGTCAGGCGGGAGCAGCGTGCAGGGGAGCGGCGGGTTGCCGCCACGCCGGAGACGGTGTTGCAGCTCAGGGCCCTCGGCCTGGACGTGGCGGTGGAGAGCAATGCGGGCGCCGGGGCCGGGTACGCGGACGCAGCCTTCGCCGCGGCCGGAGCGTCGATCGTCCCGGAGCTGATAGCTGAGTCGCTGGATGTGCTGCTGCATGTCCGGCCGCTCGAACCGGAGACCGCCGCGGGACTGCGCCCGGGCACCGTCTCGATCGGGTTTGCCTCGCCGGCGTCGGAACTTCCCGGTGTGCGCGCCCTGGCTGCCGCGGGCGTGACCTCCTTCGCGCTGGAGCTGGTGCCGCGCATCTCCCGGGCCCAGTCCATGGATGCGCTCAGTTCCCAGTCTCTGGTTTCGGGCTACCGCGCCGTTCTGGAGGCGGCCCTGCGCTATCCCAGGTTCTTCCCGCTTTACATGACGGCGGCCGGTACGATCCCGCCCGCACGCGTGCTCGTCCTGGGGGCCGGCGTCGCCGGACTGCAGGCGATCGGCACCGCGAAGCGACTCGGGGCGAGGGTCTCCGCGAACGATATCCGCGCGGCCTCCGCAGACGAGGTCGCCTCGATGGGAGGCACGTTCATCCACCTGGATCTTGACACTCGAACTGCGGACCCGTCCGCTGAGGGCAGCGGCGGCTACGCCCGTGAGCTCGGCGAGGACCGGGCCAAACGCCAGCGTGCCCTGCTGGCCCCGCACGTTGCCGCGGCGGATGTGCTGATCACCACGGCGGCCATTCCCGGCCGCGCGGCACCGTTGCTGGTGACCACGGAAATGGTGGCCGGAATGCGCGCCGGTTCGGTTGTGGTTGACCTTGCGGCGGAGTCCGGCGGAAACGTCGAAGGAGTCATCGCTGGCCGTGACCTCCAGATCCCGGTGGACGGCGGATCCGTGACCCTGGTGGGACTGCAGGACGCCGCCTCGGCGATGCCCTCCGATGCCTCCCGGCTGTTCGCCAAGAATGTCGCAAACCTTTTGGCCCTGATGACCGCCGACGGCAAAGTCGTCCCGGATTTCGACGACGAAGTCGTCGCGGCCTCCTGCCTGACCCACGGCGGCTCCGTCCGGCATGCCGCCACCGCGGAAGCACTGGAGGCCTTCAAATGATGGATCCGATCACGCTGTTAACCGTGGTGGTGCTCGCCGTTTTTGTAGGATTCGAAGTCGTCTCGAAGGTGACGAGCAAGCTGCATACGCCGCTGATGTCCGGGGCCAACGCCATCCACGGCATCATCCTGGTGGGCGCGATTATCGTGGCGGGTCAGGCCACTGACCCGTGGTTGCTGACGGTCGCCCTCACCGCCGTGGTGCTGGCGACCGTTAATCTCGTCGGCGGGTTCGTGGTGACGGACCGGATGCTGGAAATGTTCAGCGGCCGGAAGCCTGCCAGGCGCGGTGCCCGCACCCGGGAGGACGGCGCGTGAGTATCCTCGGCCCCGGCTGGACGTCCCTGTTCTACCTCGTGGCCGCTGTCTGTTTTATCCTCGCGCTGAAGGGACTGAGCTCGCCCCGGACCGCCCGGCGCGGCAACGCCATCGGGGCGGCCGGCGCGCTCGTGGCTGTGGTCACCGTTTTCCTCTCCGCGAAACTGGAGAACATCCCGCTCATTATCGCCGCGATCGCCGTTGGTTCCGCCGTGGCCGTCCCCGTGGCCCGGCGCGTGCAGATGACCCAGATGCCGCAGCTGGTTGCCCTGTTCAACGGAGTAGGCGGCGGAGCCGCCGCCCTGGTGGCGGTGCTGGAGCTGGGCCACAGCGGGGATCCCTGGGTGCGGCTGGCCGTGGTGTTCACGATGCTGGTGGGCGCGGTGTCCTTTGCCGGGTCGGCCGTGACGGTGGGGAAGCTGCAGGAATTGATCAGCGCGCGCCCCCTGCTGTTCCCCGGCATGCCGGTGGTGATGGGAGTTGTGGTGCTGGGGGCCGTCGCGGCCGGGGGCGTCGTCGTCGTGACAGGTTCGGTCGGCTGGGCCATGGCGCTGTTGGTGCTGGGCCTGATGGCAGGACTGCTGCTGGTCCTTCCGGTCGGCGGGGCCGACGTTCCAATCGTGATTTCCCTGCTCAACGCTTTCACCGGCCTCGCGGTCGCTGCCTCCGGCATCGTGCTGGGCAATGTGCTCCTGGTCGTTGCCGGCACGCTCGTGGGGGCCAGCGGTACCATCCTGACCAAAGTGATGGCGTCCGCCATGGGCCGCGGCGTCACGGGCATCATGTTCGGAGCCTTCCGGGGAGGCTCGACGGCGGGGTCAACGGTGCAGAGCGACCGGCCGGTGCGCTCCTCTTCGCCTGAGGACGTCGCAGTCCAGCTCGGCTACGCGCAGCGGGTGGTGATCGTTCCCGGTTACGGACTGGCCGTGGCCCAGGGCCAGCATACGATCGCCGAACTCGCCACCGCGCTGGCCGCCCGCGGCGTCGAGGTGGTCTTTGCCATCCACCCCGTGGCCGGCCGGATGCCGGGCCACATGAACGTGCTGCTCGCGGAAGCGAACGTTCCGTATGAGTGCCTGAAGGAGCTGGAGGAAGCCAACCCGGAGTTCCCGAACACCGACGTGGCGCTCATCGTGGGCGCCAATGACGTGGTTAATCCTGCCGCCAAGTCCACGCCCGGGGCGCCGATCTACGGGATGCCGATCCTGGAGGTGGCCCAGGCTGGGCAGGTGGTGTTCCTCAAACGCTCTATGCGGCCGGGCTTCGCCGGGATCGAGAACGAGCTGCTGTTTGATCCGAAGACCACGCTCCTTTTTGGTGACGCCAAGGAATCGCTCACCCGCGTCCTGGGCGCCGTGAAGGCCCTCTAGCGCTGGGTGGGCTGCCGGAAGAGGGCCGACTGCTAGAACAGGGTGGGCTGCGCCGCCTCGGTTGCTGGCCGTCGCGGGCCGCCAGGCAGCGTTGCCTCGCCGGGGATGCTGCCGGCGGGGTACTGAGCTTCCTCATCCCGCGGGTCGGTGCTGCCGGGATCGTCGTTGAGGTCGCGGTGGCTGAAGCCCTGCGAGCCGGAGAAACCGTGGCGGGCCTTGAAGTACCGGATGCGGCCCGACAGCCAGGCACGGTATTCCTTGGAGGCGTAGGAGCCGGTTCCGTACAGGCGCCGGTACTTGCCCGCGAGTTGCGGATGTTCCCTGGCGATCCACTGCATGAACCATTCTCGGGTTCCGGGCTTGAGGTAGAGGGCACCGGCGGTAACGCCGGTGGCGCCCGCCGCAGCCAGCGACCCGAACAGGGAATCGAGGGCCTCGTCACTATCCGAAAGCCAGGGCAGGATGGGCATGGCCATCACGCCGCAGGGCAGCCCTGCCTCGCGGAGACGCGTGATCAGCTTGAGGCGTGCGCGTGGACCGGGCGTGCCCGGCTCCACCGCTTCGGAGAGGCTCTCGTCAGTCATCGCCAGCGAGATGCCCACGCCGACAGGCACCTGTGCCGCGGCGTGTTTCAGGAGCGGGATGTCCCGGGCCAGCAGCGTGCCCTTGGTCAGGATCGACAGGGGTGTGCCGGAATCGGCCAGAGCCCCGATGATGCCCGGCATGAGCCGGTACCGGCCCTCCGCCCGCTGGTAGGGATCGGTGTTGGTGCCGAGCGCCACGTGCTGCCGTGCCCAGGCGGGCCTGGCCAGTTCCCGGCGCAGGACCTCCGCGGCGTTGATCTTCACCACCACCTGGCTGTCGAAGTCCAGCCCGGCGTCGAAGTCGAGGTAGGTGTGGCTCTTCCGGGCGAAGCAGTAGACGCAGGCGTGGCTGCAGCCGCGGTAGGGGTTGACGGTCCACTCAAACGGCATCCGCGAACCGGCGACCACTTTGTTGAGCACCGATTTGGCGGTGACCTCATGGAAAGTGACCCCGGCAAACTCGGGGGTGGACACGGACCGTACCAGCCCGATCAACGGCAGCAGCGCATCGGTGGCGGGGGACTGGCTGCGCCCGCTCGTTACGCCGGGTGCCCCGTCACCCGGCGACCCGGTTCCGGAAGCCGTGTCTTCGGGCGCCGGTTTGAGTGCTTGTGCGTCCCATCTCATTGGTCCATTCGAATATATGTTCGAGTTTAAGTCAAGGCCCCCGCACGCTTCCGGTGAAGGCGGCGCTCGCGGCCCGCCCGCGGCGGGGTCCCCGCCGTCGTCGTCCTCGGCACCCTGGCCGGGGCCACGATCCTGGTGGCACCGCACCGGCTGGCCCCGCACCGGCCGGCCCCGGACTGTGCCGGCACCAGGGCGCAGCTCAGTCGAGCAGTTCCCACACGACGTTGACGGTGGCGCTGATGCTGGACTCGCCGGCCTCCACGGTGAGCGACTCCACTGCGGCCGCACGCTGCATCTTCGCCACCGGGATGGGCGCCGGCTGGCCGGACTGCTGCACGAGCGAGACCACCTTGCCCAGGGAGGCGCCGGCGAGCGACGCGAAGTGCCCGGCCGTGGTGAGTGCGTCCTGCCAGGCGGCTTCGCGGGCCCGCGCCGTGACGGCGGCGGGATCGGCGAAGCCGAGCTCCAGCCCGTTGAGCCGGACTGCGTTGCCGCCGGCGTTGACCGCGGCGGCGATGACCTCCGAGGATCTGCCCAGCTCCCTGAGCCGGACGCTCAGCACGCTCGATGCCAGGTAGCCCGAGACGACCTGGCCGCGGCCCTCCTGCCAGTTCACCTCGGCGCGGACATTGAGTCCCGACGTCGTGATGTCCGGATTCGCCACGCCGTATTCGCGCAGTGCCGCCGTGATGGCTGCCGAGACACGGCCCGCCTCGCCGTAGGCCGCGCCGACGTCCTCCTGGCGGCACTCGACGCCGATCGAGAGGGTCAGCAGGTCCGGTGCGGCTTCCGCACTGCCGGACCCGCTGACTGAAATTGATCTTTGGCTGTCGGTCATTATGCCTCGTTCCGTTCTGGGGCCGCTGGGCCCGTCCGGTGCTGGAGCCGGGGGTTGGAGCCGGTTTTTCCGGAGCCGGGCGTTCCGGATCCGGCAGGGAAATCCGCTGTTGAGATCCGGGGGTCAGTTCGCCTCGCCCGCTCCGGATATCCGCCAGCCCGCAGCCCGGCGTGCCGTTCGAAGAAGTTGCGCGAGCCGGGATTGCCGGACCGGGCCAGGGACCAGCCGGCGGCGAGGAAATACAGCGGCAGGAAGGGCAGTCCCAGGCACCAGGCGTACTGGGTGCTGTGGCGCTCCTCGTGCCCGAGCAGCAACGGGTTGGCCAGGGCTTCCTCCGGGCCGGAGCGGAAGAGCACCACATTGCCGACCGTGAAGGCGGCCGCGAAGGGCAGCCGCCAGCGGTACCCGGTGGCGATCAGCAGCCCCCGGGGTCCGCGGCGGACTGGAGCGCGGGCGCAGCCGGCCAGCAACAAGCCCAACGGAGTGGTTGTATTCAGTACGTTGGCCAGCTGCCGCAGCCGTTGTCCCGGCGTCATAACGCCATGCTAGCCGGGGACCCGCCTGCGGGATACGCGGCCGCAGGGATGCGCAGCGGCAATGACACGCGGGGGCGCCGGATCCAGCGGCGCGGAAGACAAAATGACGGGGACAGGCGGGAGCGCCGGACGCCCGCGGGAGCGCCGTCACGTTCGGGCACCGGAGTGCGTTCAACTAGACTGAAGGGGAGTGCCCGCCCGAGCGTTATTTGGCGAGCCCTGCCCTTTGTCAACGCGCCGGTCCCTGCTCCTGTTGAAGGTCCTGTGCGCGGTGGCATGAACCGACTCGTAGCTAAGAACAGTAGATGACTGAAACTTTGCCGGGCGCCGGCGTCCCGAATCCCCTGGATGAAGCCGCCATCACCGCCGCCGTAGACCAGGCCGTTGCCGCCATTGCCGCCGCCTCCACGCTCGATGAACTCAAAGCCGCGCGCCTCGCGCACACCGGCGAGAAGTCCGCACTGAGCCTCGCCAACCGTGAAATCGGAAGGCTGCCGAAGGACCAGAAGTCCGCCGCCGGAAAGCTCATGGGCTCCTCCCGGGGACGCGTCAACAAGGCGCTCGCGGACCGCACGGCCGAGCTTGAAGCCGAGAACGACGCGCGCATCCTGGTCGAGGAGACCGTGGACGTCACAGCGGCTCCGCGCCGCCGTCGTACCGGTGCACGCCACCCGCTGTCCACGCTGCAGGAACGCGTCGCGGACATCTTTGTCGGCATGGGCTGGGAGATCGCCGAAGGGCCCGAGGTCGAGTCCGAGTGGTTTAACTTCGACGCGCTGAACTTCAAGCCGGACCACCCGGCCCGCGAAATGCAGGACACCTTCTTCGTGGAGCCGCCGGAAGCCCACCTGCTGATGCGCACCCACACCTCCCCGGTGCAGGTCCGCTCCATGCTGGAACGCGAACTGCCCATCTACGTGCTCTGCCCCGGCAAGGTGTTCCGCACCGATGAGCTCGATGCCACCCACACCCCCGTGTTCCACCAGTTCGAGGGCCTGGCCATCGACCGGAAGCTCAGCATGGCGGACCTCCGTGGCACCCTGGAGCACTTCGCGCGCCAGATGTTCGGCGACGAAGCCCAGATCCGGCTGCGCCCCAACTACTTCCCGTTCACCGAGCCGTCCGCCGAGCTGGACATCTGGCACCCGGGCGCCAAGGGCGGTCCCGGCTGGATCGAATGGGGTGGCTGCGGCATGGTCAACCCAAACGTGCTCCGCGCCGCCGGCATCGACCCGGACATCTATTCAGGTTTTGCCTTCGGCATGGGCATTGAGCGCACGCTCATGTTCCGCAACGAGGTCGGCGACATGCGCGACATGATCGAAGGCGATGTACGTTTCAGCGAGCACTTCGGGATGGAGATCTAACAGTGCGTATCCCACTTTCCTGGCTGCGTGAATTTGCGCAGGTACCGGCCGGAGCAACGGCCGAAGACGTGATGGCCGACCTGGTCAAGGTCGGTTTTGAAGAAGAAGCAGTCCACCGGCCGACGGACACCCTCCGGGGACCCATTGTGGTCGGCCAGGTCCTCAGCATCGTCAAGGAGCCCCAGACCAACGGCAAGACCATCAACTGGTGCCAGGTCAGGGTGGTCCCCGAAGGCCGGCAGCAGAGTCTCACCGGCGAGGGCATCGACCCCTCCGGCGTGCAGGGCATCATCTGCGGCGCCCACAACTTCGGCGAAGGCGACAAGGTAGTGGTCACCCTTCCGGGCGCTGTGCTTCCCGGCGACTTCCACATTTCCGCACGGAAGACCTACGGGCACCTGTCCGCCGGGATGATCGCCTCGGTGCGTGAGCTCGGCATCGGCGAGGACCACGACGGCATCCTGGTGCTGTCCCGGATCGGGCTCGACCCGGAAATCGGCACCGACGCCATGGAACTGCTGGGTCTTTACGACGAGGCCGCCGAAATCAACGTCACCCCGGACCGCGGATACGCTTTCTCGATCCGCGGGGTGGCGCGGGAATACGCCCACGCCACCGGGACCACCTTCACCGACCCGGCAACCAGGGTGCAGGCGCCCGCGGAACTGGCCGGCGGCCACGGCGTGAAGCTCAACGACGACGCCCCGATCTACGGCAAGCCCGGCTGCGACCGCTTCGTGGCCCGCACGGTCCGCGGCGTCGACGCCACGAAGCCGACGCCCCCGTGGATGGTTTCACGGCTGCGGCTCGCCGGCATCCGCTCCATCTCCCTGCCGGTGGACATCTCGAATTACGTCATGCTCGAACTTGGCCAGCCCACGCACTGCTACGACCTGGACAAACTGTCCGGTGACATCGTGGTCCGGCGCGCGGTGGCGGGGGAGAAGATCACTACCCTGGACGCCAAGGAGCGCACGCTCGACGTCGAGGACCTGCTGATCACCGACGGTTCCGGTGCGATCGGCATCGCCGGCGTGATGGGCGGCGCCGCCACCGAGGTCAGCGATTCGACGTCGAACGTCCTGGTCGAGGCCGCGCACTTCGACGAAGTGTCCATCGGACGCTCGCGGCGGCGGCACAAACTGCCCTCCGAAGCCTCCAAGCGGTTCGAACGCGGCGTTGACTGGCAGGTTGCCGGCATCGCCGCGCAGCGCGTCGTTGACCTCCTGCTCGAACTTGCCGGGGGCACTGCCGAAGAGGCAGGGACCGACGTCGGAACCGCACCGGACGCCGTTACCGTCGAGCTGCCCGCAGCGTTCGCCGCGGAACGGATCGGCATCGATTTCACCGAGGAACAGATCCTCACCTCGCTCAAGGACCTGGGCGCCGTCGTTGTGAAGAACGACGGCGGGTACACGGTGACCGCCCCGAGCTGGCGGAACGACCTGGAAACCAAGGAAGACCTCACCGAGGAGATCGCGCGGCTGGTCGGCTATGACCAGATCCCGGCGACCCTGCCGGTGGCGCCGCCGGGCCGTGGGCTGACCCGCGTCCAGCAGCAGCGCCGGCGCCTGGTCCAGGCGCTGGCCGCGTCCGGCCTCACCGAGGTTCTGGCATACCCGTTCGTCTCCAAGGCCGCCAATGACACCTTCGGCGTTCCTGCCGAGGGGTCGCCGCGCAAGGCCATCAAGCTCGCCAACCCGATCAGCGAGGAACACGGCTATCTGCGCACCTCGATCCTGCCGGGCCTGATCGAAGTCGCCAAGCGCAACCACTCGCGCGGCTTCCGCGACCTGGCCCTTTTCGAGGCAGGGCTGGTGTTCCTGCCAGGCGACACGCTCGGCACCGCGTCGATCCCGCCGCTCGGTGTCAAGCCCGGTGATGAGGTGCTGGACGGCCTGTACGACGGCGTCCCGGACCAGCCGCTGTACCTCGCCGCAGTGCTCACCGGACACGACTCTCCGGCGGCCGCCGGCCACACACCCCGGACGTGGGACTGGGCCGACGCCCTGGACATCGCCCGGACCGCCGGTGACGTGCTCGGCGTCGACATCGTCATCAGCCAGGGACATCACCAGGCCTTCCACCCCGGGCGGACCGCGCAGCTGGCGCTCCGTACCGGCGAAGTCCTGGGCTACGCCGGCGAGCTGCACCCGAAGCTCCTGGCCGCCCACGACATGCCGGCCCGGTCCGTGGCCCTCGAGTTCGACGCGGACGCCCTCATCGGCGCCGCGGCGGACGTCATTGTCGCCCGGCACCTCTCCACCTACCCGGTGGCCAGCCAGGACGTTGCCCTCGTGGTGCCGCAGGAGGTCCCGGCAGAAGACGTGCTTGCTGCCCTGCGCGAGGGCGCCGGCGAACTGCTCGAGGACGTGGCACTCTTCGACGTCTACGCGGGCAAGGGCATCGAGGAGGGCAGGAAGTCGCTGGCCTTCAGCCTGCGCTTCCGTGCCGCGGACCGCACGCTCACCGCAGACGAGGCATCCGCGGCCCGCGAGAGTGCCGTGGCCGTAGCCCACGAGCGCTTCGGAGCAGTCCAACGCTAGAGCTCGGCGGAACCGTCGCCGTTGCCGGAATAACCGTCCGGTCCGTTCGTCTTGCCGACATCGGTCCGGACGCAGGGGCCTTCCTCGATCCTGCCGAGCGGGCGCGTGCCGCGGGCATCAAGGACCCGGCAACCCGGCAGGATTTTGTCGCCGGCCGGATCGCGCTGCGCCGTTTCGCCGCGGAACTGCTCGGCGTGCGCCCCGGGGACCTGACGGCCACCTACAGCTGCCCGGACTGCGGCACGGGGCCGGAGCTGGACCACGGCCGGCCCCGCTACCAGTTGCACGGTGCCTCGGCCGGTTTCAGTCCCGCCCTCAGCCTGAGCCTTTCCCGCAGCCGCGGCTGGGCCCTGCTGGCTGCCGGCGCCCTGACACCGGCGGCAACGGTCGGCATCGACCTGGAGCACAGCTCCAGGGTCGGGTTTCCCGGGTTCGACGACGTCGCCCTCACCCCTGCGGAACGGCAGCTGCTTGCAGTATTGCCCCCGAACCAGGCGGACCCCTGGCGGACAGCCGTTTGGGCGCGCAAGGAAGCCCTGCTCAAAGCCCGCGGCACCGGACTGCGTCTGGACCCGTGCTCGGTCGAAGCCTTTGGGGAGCCCACCGACGGCGCCGTCCTCGTTGAGCTGGACACGGCTGCCCTGGGCCTGCCCGCAGGCTTCGCCGCCGCGCTGGCCGTCGTGGGACCGGCTTAACGGCCGCAGCCAGGTTGTGGAAGCCCCGGCGGCATGTACCGTGCCGCTACCCGGGTAGCCGGTATTCCTGGGCCGTGAGGTGCCAGATGGCGCCGGTGGTACTGACTATCAGTGTGTACGTCCCCGGGGCCAGGGGGACGCCGATCGCTCCGGCGCCGGCCTTGACCAGGGACAGCACGGTGAGGGCCGGTCCATTCACGGGTTGGAGATAGGCAACGGCTGGCCCGGTGAAGGTGTACTCGATGTGGAGCCTGCCGGTGATGGTCACGAGCGGCGCCGGGGGTTTCGTGCCGGAGGCCTCCGCAACGGTGATCCACTCTTTCGTCGGTGGCGGCGGGGCCGGGTGCAGCAGCGCGTCTACGGCGGTAGCGGTGGCGGTGACAGTCCCGGTGACGGGGGCCGCGCTGACGCCGATCGCCGCACCCACGAGGGCAGCGACCAGGACGATCGAGGCCACACGCAGGCCGCGCCGCAGGGCGTTGGTCCCGGCCAACGGCATGGATGCACCGTCGGCGGCGTATTGTTCGGTGATCCGGAACAGGTCAATGAGCCACCAGATGCCGGCCCCGCCGAGCGTCAGGAGCTTCAGGGTGCCGGTGACGGGCTTGTGCAGGTAGAACCGGTCCGCGCCGGTGAATCCCAGGAACAATGCCAGCAGCCACGCGGTGCGCAGGGAGCGCATCGGCGGGAGGTCGCCGTCGAAGAAAAGCCCGTAGTGATCGGTCAGGGGCACATTCCGATTCTGGAACGGCCACGTCCGGATGTCCACAGGTCCGGTGTGCGCTTCCGACGTGTCCCGGCCCACGATTGACCGGCCCGGACTGCCAGGAACATAATCGGAATCGGTACAGCTTCACGACACGACTGCGCCGACCATGAGGCCGACGGCAGAGAATTCAACGGAAAGCGGTCGGCACTATGAGCACTGTCCATCACCCTGTCGCTTCGACTGGCTGGACCGGCTGGATCACGTTCGCCGGAGTCATTCTGATCATCAACGGCGTCTTCAGCGGCCTTCAAGGCCTCGTCGCCCTAACCGGACCCGAAACCTACTATTTGGCGACCCCGGGCACGCTGTTCATCTTCGATGCGAAGGGGTGGGGCTGGTGGAATGTGGCTCTGGGGGTGCTCTTGATCCTCACCGCCGTCGCGCTCTTCTCCGGTGCAACGTGGGCTCGAGTCGTTGCTGTCGTCGTTGCGGGCGTCAGCGCGGTCGTTCAACTGATGCTCATTCCGGCGCAGCCGTGGTGGTCCGTTATCGTCATCGCCATCGACGTGCTGATCATCTACGCGGTCATCGCCCACGGCAGCGAGTTACGGACCGGAGAAACGCGGCCGAACGTCGACTCCGTTTAGGAATGGGCCGTTGCTCATGGAGACGGTGCTGTTAGCTGCCGGACGGCAGCGGCGGCAGGGCCTCCTGGTACAGCCACGGGTGCAGCAGGGCCTCGGTGTCGAGGCCGGTCGCGTGGTCCGCGGTGAGGATGAACTGCGGCGTTGAGACGGAGCCATGTCGGTTCTGCCCGGCCCATTCGTGGAGCAGCGAGAAGAACGCCAGGTCGCCGCAGCGCCGGCGCAGGGCATGCAGTGCCAGCGCGCCCCGCTTGTAGACCCGGTCATCGAACATCCGCTCCGGCCCGGGGTCACCGATGAGCAGGTCCTGCTTGCCGGCGCTGAGCTTGCGCCAGGCCGTGGCGGCCCGGCGGGCCACCGGCATGACGCCGGCCTCTTCGGACCAGATCCATTCGGCGTAGCAGGCAAAACCCTCATGCAGCCAGATGTCTTTCCACGAGGCCGCCGTGAGCGAGTTCCCGAACCACTGGTGGGACAACTCGTGGGCGATGAGCCGCTGGGACTCCCAGTCCTGCCCCAGATGGTTGGGGCCGAAGATGGACAGGCCCTGCGCCTCCAGCGGGATCTCCAACTCGTCCCCTGCCACCACGACGGTGTACTCGGCGAACGGATATGGGCCGAAGCAATCGATGAACGTGCGCATCATCTCGGGATGCCTGGCCAGACCCTCGCGGGCCTTGTCCGCCAGGGCCGGCGGGACGGCCGCATACTGGGGGACCTGAACTGCCGGGCGGACCGGATTGAGGGAGAGCAGCTCATAGCGGCCGATCTGGACCGTGGCGAGGTATGTGGCCATCGGCTCCGACTGCTCGTAGACCCAGGTCTCGCGGCTGGACCGGCTGGTGCGCCCGACCAGGATCCCGTTGCACACGGCACGGTAGTTCGCGTCCGTGGTCACTGAGATCCGGTAGCTGGCCTTGTCCTGAGGGTGGTCGTTACAGGGGAACCAGGACGGTGCGCCGTTCGGCTGGCCCGCCACGAGCACACCGTCGGTGAGTTCCTCCCAGCCCACTTCCCCCCACAGCCCGCGGCGGGGAGTTGGGTTGCCCTCGTAGCGGATGTCCAGGGTGAATTCCTCGCCCGGCAGCAGGGCCGCGTCAGGGACGATGACGAGCTGGTCGGCACGCTGGCTGAACCTCCGCACCCTCCGCCCGCTGAGCTGGATCTTGGTGGCACGGAGCCCGGTCAGGTCCAGCACGAGGGCCGACGTCGGCCGTTGGGTGACGGCGTGCACCACGGCCCGCCCGTTCAGGCGGTTGCTGCTGAGCTTGTAGTCCAGCTCGAGTTCATAGCGGGTGACACGGTAGGCATCCGTGCCGTGACCCGGCAGGTACGGATCGGGGGAGCTGGCCGGATCGTCGGCGGTCACGCCGCTTCCAGTGCCGGTTGCGGCGGTGGAGCTAAACGGGCTGGAACTCATTAACGGGCCTTCGGGATTGCAGGTGCGTGGCGGGCGGTGGCTACTTCAGCTTGGGGGCAGGCACAGCCGGCCCGCTCCAGGGGCTCACCGGATTGCCCATCCAGTAGGTCGCGGCCGGCACCGTTTCACCGCGCATCACCAGGGATGCCGGGCCCACCGTGCCGCCGTTGCCGATCCGGGCCTGCGGGAGGATGACTCCGTGCGGTCCCATCGTTGCCCCGTCACCGAGCGTAACAGTGTCGATGCTCATGACGCGGTCGTGGAAAAGATGGGTCTGCACGACGCAGCCGCGGTTGACCGTGGAGTTCCGGCCCAGGGTCACAAGGTCGGCTTCGGGCAGCCAGTAGCTTTCACACCAGGTGCCGGCCCCGATTTTGGCGCCGAGGGCCCGGAGCCACCAGACCAGCGCCGGGGTCCCGGTGGCCGCGCGGGCGAACCAGGGTGCGCTGACCATTTCGATGAAGGTATCCACGACCTCGTTGCGCCAGATGAAGGAGCTCCACAGCGGATGCTCGCCGGGACGGATGCGCCCCACGAGCAGCCATTTCGCCACAACGGCGCTGCCCGCTGCCACCGAGCCGGCCAGCAGGATCACGAATCCGCCCAGGACGGCGGCGATGCCGTAATTGAAGACACTGGCGAGCCAGTCGAGTGCGAGCAAAACCGCGGCGGCGATTGCGACCGTTGCCACGACAGGGACAAAGCGGCACAGCTCCCACAGGGCCCGGGCGATCTTGAGCTTCAACGGCGGCTCGTACGTCCTCGTGTCGTCGGAGGCGATGGCCGTGCGCCGGAGCCGGACCGGCGGGCTGCCCAGCCAGGACGTCCCGGACTTCGCCTTCGCGGGAGTCGCCGAAAGCACCGCCACGAGGGAGTTCTTCGGCACGTTTCGGCCGGCCGCGGTCATGCCGGAGTTTCCCAGGAACGAGCGTTTACCGATCTTGGCCGGGGCGATCCGCAGCCAGCCGCCGTCGAGCTCATAGGACGCCACCATCGTGTCGTCGGCGAGGAACGCGCCCTCGCCCACCGTGGTCATCTTGGGGATGAGCAGAACCGTGGAGGCCTCCACGTTCTTGCCGATCCTGGCCCCGAGCAGGCGCAGCCAGACCGGTGTGAAGAGGCTGGCGTAAACCGGGAAGAGCAGGTCGCGGGCCAGGTCCAGGACCCGTTCGGTGGCCCAGACCTGCCAGCCGATCCTGCTGCGCACCCGGTAGTACCCTTCGGCCAGACCCACACCAAGGAGCCGGGTGGTCAGCAGGATCAGCACGAGGTTGGAGAGGAACCAGACCAGGGCGGCCGCCGGCAGGGACAGCAGGAGCTGCGGCAGCGCGGCGCCGAGCGATTCGCTGCCCCGGATGAAGCCAAAGACCACGAAGGCCGCCGCGGCGGCGGAGAAATAGGGGATCAGGGCCAGGACGGCCGACGCGGTGGCGAAGCCGGCAAACCAGAGCCTGCCGATCAGCGGATGCTCCACGGGAGTGTCCGGCCACGAGTGTTTGGCCTTGCCCCGCCGCTCGGCCGGAGACCCGGCGACGAGCTGCCCTGACTTCACCTTGCCCAGCACGGCCGAACCCGGTTCCACCTGCGCTCCGGCACCGATCGTGGCGCCGGGCATGAGGGTACTCCGGGCACCGACCGTTGCGCCCGGCCCGATATGGATAGCACCGATATGGACGACGTCGCCGTCGATCCACCAGCCGGACAAATCAACCTCGGGCTCGACATTGCAGCCGCTGCCCAGCGAGAGCAGGCCGGTCACGGGCGGCAGCGAGTGCAGCTGGACATTGTTGCCGATCCTGGCCCCGAGAGCCCGGGCGTAGTACGGCACCCAGGGAGCGCTGGCCAGGCTGACGGCGCCGGCGAGGTCCTGGATCTGCTCGGCCAGCCACAGGCGCAGGTGCACCCGGCCGGAGCGCGGGTACGTGCCCGGCACTACCTTGCGGAGCAGGACCCTGGCCGCGGCGATGGAGATCAGCATCCGGCCCGCAGGACTGACGAAAACGAGCCAGGACGCACCGACCCACCACCAGGACACGGTGGGCGCTGCGCTGAAACCGGCGAACGACGAGAGCAGATTGTTCGCCGCCATCAGGTACGTCAGCCAGCGCATGCCGACCAGGATGTGCAGCGGGACACCCATCAGCGACTGGAAGACCTGCGATTTGCGCGCGGTGCGCCGGACTGTGCGCTCCGGGGCCGGCCCCGCGCCGCCTTCGGGCAGCGACTGGCGGGCGGTGTCGATGAGCGCCCCGACCCGGGGAGTGGCGTAAATATCAGCCACCGTGATCGTGGGGTAGCGAACGCGCAGCGCGGAGACGAGCTGGGCGGCGGCAAGCGAGCCGCCCCCATAGGCGAAGAAATCGGCGTCGAGGCTGGACACCGCGCTGCCGAGCACGGCACTCCACTGCGCGACGACCCAGGCTGCGTCGTCCGGGAGGTTCAGCGGGGCAGCTTCGGTGTCAGTGGCGCCGGCCCCTGCCAGCGGCCACGGCAGCGCATGCCGGTCCACCTTGCCGCTCGTTTTGGTGGGAAGTGAATCGACCAGGGTCAGCAGCGGGATCAGCGGGGCCGGCAGGCTCCCGCCCAGCAGCTCCCGTGCGGCGGCCAGATCGATCTCCCTGCCTCCCACCGGGGCGAGATAGCCGACCAGGATCTGGTTGCCGGCCGCCGTCGTCTGCACCGTCGCGGCCGCGCCGGCGACGTCGGGCAGCCCCTGCAGGGCGGCGTCGATCTCACCCAGCTCGATCCGCCGGCCGCCGAGCTTGACCTGTTCGTCGGCGCGGCCCTGGAAAATCAGCCCCTCGGCTTCGTAGCGGACCAGGTCGCCGGAGCGGTACGCCCGCGGCCAGCCCAGGGACGGCATCGGGGCATATTTCTCGGCGTCCTTGGCCGGGTCCAGGTACCGCGCCAGGCCGACTCCGCCGATGATCAGTTCGCCGACCTCCCCTTCCCCGACAGGCTGGGAGTTGTCGTCCACGACGGCGAGGTCCCAGCCGTCCAGCGGCAGTCCGATCCTGATCGGGCCGGGACCGCCCAGCGGCGCCGCGCAGGCGACGACGGTGGCCTCGGTGGGGCCGTAGGTGTTCCAGACCTCGCGGCCTTCGACGGCGAGCCGCTCGGCGAGGTCCGGCGGGCACGCTTCGCCGCCGAAGATCAGCAGGCGGACGCTCTCCAGCGACTCCACCGGCCAGAGCGCGGCGAGGGTGGGGACCGTGGAAACGACAGTGATGCCGTGGCTGATCAGCCACGGGCCGAGGTCCATGCCGGTCCGGACCAGGGCCCGGGGTGCCGGGACGAGGCAGGCGCCGTGCCGCCAGGCCAGCCACATCTCCTCGCAGGAGGCGTCGAAAGCCACCGAGAGACCGGCCAGGACGCGGTCCTGCGGACCGATCGGGTCGTCCTGCAGGAAAAGGCGCGCCTCGGCGTCCACGAAGGCTGCCGCGGATCGGTGTTGCACCGCGACACCTTTGGGCGTCCCCGTGGAGCCGGAAGTGAAGATGACCCAGGCGTCGTCGTCGGGACCGGGCAGCCTTGGATCGGGGAACGGGCGGGGCCGCTCGCCCGCTGTCACAATCTCCCCGGCTCCGCTTAATATCCCGGCAACCCGGGCTTCGCCGAACACGAGCCTGGCCCGCTCTTCGGGGTCGTCCGCGTCCACCGGGACGTAGGCCGCCCCGACCATCAGAATGGCCAGGATCGAGATATAGAGCAGGTTGGTGCCGGACGGAATCCGGACCCCGATCTTGTCCCCGGCACCGACGCCGGCCCGGTGCAGCTCCCGTGCCTGCGCCCGGACGGCAGCGGTGAGCTGGGCATAGCTGAGTGACTCGTGGCCGTCGTCGAGGGCAGAGGCGTCCGGGAAGCGCTTGGCTGTTTCCTGCAGCACCTCGACCAGGGTGCGCTCCGGCGGCGCGGCCAGCGAGCCCGGAAGCTGGGCCCCGAAAACCAGGCTGGCGGTGGCGGCGGCTTGCGGAAGGTCGGCGTACTGCGGTTGCTGCGGTAGATCAGTCACGGGGGCATCTTCTCCGGCATAGATGAACGGAAGGTGTCCGGGGTTGCCTTCTGTTAATATTCCTCCGCCGCCCGGACTTTCGCACACTGTTACCGGAGGTGCCGGAGCTACGGGACCAGGATGACCTTGCCGGTGGTGCGCCGCTGCTCCAGGTCATCATGGGCCCGGGCAGCTTCGGCCAGGTCATAGCGGGCGCCGATCCGGACCTTGAGGCTGCCATCGGCCACAGCGGCGAAGAGTTCGTCAGAGCGCCAGCGGCGTTCCTGGGCATTGCGCAGGAAGTGGGCAATCGTCGGCCGGGTCAGGTACAGCGAGCCGCCGGCGTTGAGCCGTTGCGGGTCGACGGGCGGCACCGGTCCCGACGCGGCACCGAAGAGCACCAGGGTGCCGCGGATGCGCAGGGCATCCAGGGACCCGTCGAAGGTGTCCTTCCCGACGCCGTCGTACACGACATCCGCGCCGGTCCCGTCGGTCAGCTCCCGCACCTTGGCGGCGAAGCCCGCGTAGCGCAGCACATGGTCGGCGCCGGCCTCGCGGGCCAGCTGCTCCTTGTCATCGGTGGAGACGGTGGTGATAACGCGCGCGCCCCTCGCCTTGAGCAGCTGGATCAGCAGCAGGCCAACCCCGCCGGCTCCGGCGTGCAGCAGGACGGTGTGGCCGGGCTCCACCTTGAAGGAGGAATTGATCAGGTAGTGCGCCGTAATGCCCTGCAGCGGCAGGGCTGCGGCCGTGTAGTCGTCCACGCCGTGGGGGACCGGCAGGGCCTTGTCCTCATCGATCAGGGCGTAGCCGGCGTAGCAGTTGATGCCTTCGGCCGTGGCCACCCGGTCGCCCGGGGAGAACCCGGTGACGCCGTCGCCGAGTTCCTCCACGGTGCCCGAGGCCTCCGAACCGGGGGTGAAGGGGTAATGGACTTTGTAGGTGCCGCTGCGCTTGTAGGTGTCGATGAAATTCACGCCGACGGCGGCGACCTTGACCAGGAGCTGGCCCGGACCCGGAACCGGGCGCTCCCGCCCGACCAGCGTGAGGACCTCCGGGCCACCGGCCTCGCGGGCGACGATTGTATGCATCATGTGGCTCCTTGCGTGGTCTGAATTCCTGCACCCATCCTAGGGACACCCGGCGCCAACAACGAAGTGACGGCCGGTATCCGGCCGTCACTTCGGGTCAAACAGGAAATCAGGGCCTGCGCGGGAGGACCAGGGAAGGCCGGAGAGCGGCTGCCGCTCAGTACCGGCGGGTCACCGTGGCCATCGGGCATTCGAAGTGGCGTCCGGCGGAGAGGCCGACGTCGTTGAGGTACCGGACGATGATGGCGTAGGACTGCAGCAGCGTGGTTTCCGTGTAGGGAACCTGGTGCTTCGCGCAGAACTCACGGACGATCACGGCGGCCTTGTCGAGCTGCGGACGTGCCATGTCAGGAAACAGGTGGTGCTCGGCCTGGCGGTTGAGGCCACCGAGCAGGATGTCCATGAAGCGGCCGCCGGAGATGTTCCGGGACGTCAGGACCTGGCGGCTGAAGAAGTCCACGCGGCTGTCCGCCGGCAGGACCGGCATGCCCTTGTGGTTCGGGGCGAAGGAGGCTCCCATGTAGAAGCCGAACACGGCGAGCTGGACGGCGATGAACGCCAGCGCGATGCCCCAGGGCAGGAAGGTGAAGGCGAGCACGGGGAGCACGCTGAGGCGGGCGATGACGATCGGGATTTCAACCCAGCGGTGCGTGACCTTGGCGCGCTGGAAGATGAACTTGATCGAATCGATCTGCAGGCCCAGGCCCACAAGGAACAGCAGCGGGAAGAACAGCCAGCCCTGTTTGCGGGTCAGGTAGGAAAAGCGTCCCTGCCGCGTGGCCGCCGCTTCGGGGTAGAAGGCGATGGCGCCGGTGGCGATGTCGGGGTCCCTGGAAATGACGTTCGGGTGGTTGTGGTGCGCACCGTGCTTCTGCTCCCACCAGGAGTAGCTGATCCCGGCGACCGAGGTGGCGAGCAGCCGTGCGGCCCAGTCGTTGGCGCGGCGGGAGGCGAAGATCTGCCGGTGTCCGGCCTCGTGGGCCAGGAAGCTCAGCTGGGTGCAGAGGATGCCGACGGCCGCGGCGATGAGGAGCTGGAACCAGCTGTCACCGATCAGCGCGAATCCGAACCAGGTGGCGGTCATCAGCAGTACCAGAACGGAAAACACCGTGACGTAGAAGCCCACGCGCCGTTCAAGCAGGCCCGCGGCCTTGACGGTCTTAAGGAGTTCCGAGTAGCTCAGGACGACGGCGTTGGGCTGGCGGATGCGCGATTTCGGTCGCGCCGGCGTGGCAGTGGTCAGGGTCATGGAGCGGGCGCCTCGAGACTGTTGCGGGCGGCGCTGTGTCCGACACTCGGACTGCACGGTCTGGATCACCCTTACCAAGCATACGCCCCGCGGCATTACGCCCTGTTTCCCGCCGGCCGCCCAGGCTCCTTACAGAAAGGGAGAAAATCAGAGTTTCTTACCGGAATGCAGTAGCCGTTCCTGCTGGAGTGGAATTATCTGACGTGGCTCGCGGGGCGCAGGTACATTCTCAATTCCCGATTGTGTATTTTAACAATTCGGACAGTTGCCTTGTAGCTGCCAACCGGGCCCTCTGCTACACAAGACGGGGATGGTCCATTTTCACTGTCGCGCAGATCGCATTCGCCGGTTTGTATTATTACCGTTGACCATCCGCTGGCATCCAACACGTCCTGCAAATCAGCAGCAGTGAACTCTTTGTCCTCCGGCGCGTCCCAAGTGCGCCTAATATACGGGCAGCCAGTTGATTGTCTCTAAGGCTGCGGCAGTACCCACAAAAAGGACAAGCGCTGCCAAAGAAAAGCACAGCAGACGGAATGCCACTTTTCGAGATCCGAACCAGCGGATAAAAAGTGAAATGATTACCGCGACAATTAGCGGGACGATACCTATCAGCGTGGCCTCGGTGCGCATGTAAAAGATGTCATGGTCCAGTCCCCAGGTGCCCACGAAGGCGGCGACGAAAACCGCCGCAATCACTGCCATGGGCAGAGTCAGCACCGCCAGGACCCGCGACGTGTTCAGCGCCCAGGGTGGCAACCTGTCGAAAAATTCCTTCATCACCACGTCCCCCGGCCGTACCTCCCCCGGCCATTGCCGCAGTGAGCGGGCACGCGGCAATGGATGCATAAATATCGACATCTATGCATACTCTTGCTGTATAGTCCTAGCTATGACTATTTCTGTTGCCGTCTCAGGTGCAAGCGGTTATGCCGGCGGCGAGGTGCTGCGGATCCTCGCCGGCCACCCCGACGTCACCATCGGCGCCATCACGGCGCACAGCAACGCCGGTTCCAGACTAGGGGAACTGCAGCCGCATCTCCACGGTCTGGCCAGCCGCATTCTCGAAGACACCACCGTGGAGAACCTGTCCGGCCACGATGTGGTGTTCCTGGCCCTGCCGCATGGCGCCTCCGCGGCGATCGCGGCGCAGCTGCCGGCCGGCACCGTCGTGATCGACGCCGGTGCCGACCACCGCCTGGAGGATGCGGCCGCCTGGGAGAAGTTCTACGGGTCCCCGCACGCCGGCACCTGGCCTTATGGACTGCCCGAGCTTCCCGGCCAGCGCGAGGCGCTCCGCGGCGCCAAACGGATTGCCGTCCCGGGCTGCTACCCGACGTCGGCCCTGCTGGCCCTTACTCCCGGCTTCAGCAACCACCTGCTGCAGGCGGACGACGTCGTCATCGTCTCCGCTTCCGGCACTTCCGGGGCCGGCAAGGCCGCCAAGGTCAACCTGATCGGCGCCGAGGTCATGGGATCGATGAGCCCGTACGGTGTGGGCGGCGGACACCGGCACACCCCGGAGATCGAACAGGGACTCTCCAAGGCCCTGAACGCTCCGGTCACCGTGTCCTTCACGCCCACGCTGGCGCCCATGAGCAGGGGCATCCTAACCACCGCCACGGCGAAGGTGCGGCCAGGCGTCACCGAGGAGGAGCTCCGCCACGCCTGGACCGAGGCCTACGACGACGAGCCCTTCGTGCACCTGCTGCCGGAAGGCCGCTGGCCCGCCACCAAGTCCGTGCAGGGGTCAAACCACGCCGTCATGCAGCTGGCACTGGACGCGCACACCGGCCGCGTGATCGTCACCTGTGCCATCGACAACCTGACCAAGGGGACCGCCGGCGGGGCCGTGCAGTCCATGAACATTGCCCTCGGCCTGGCGGAAACCGCCGGCCTCGAACTGCAGGGAGTCGCACCATGAGCATCACCGCCCCCCGGGGATTCCGCGCCGCCGGCGTCACGGCCGGCCTGA
This sequence comes from Arthrobacter ginsengisoli, assembly GCF_031456935.1. NCBI lineage: Bacteria > Bacillati > Actinomycetota > Actinomycetes > Micrococcales > Micrococcaceae > Arthrobacter > Arthrobacter ginsengisoli. Next base: position 439,688 of record NZ_JAVDVQ010000002.1, read on the forward strand.
AGACCTCCGGCAACCCGGACCTTGCCCTCGTCGTCAACGACGGACCCGCCAAGGCCGCCGCGGCCGTGTTCACCTCCAACCGGGTGGCCGCAGCGCCCGTGCACTGGTCGCGCGAGGTGGTCAAGGACGGCCGCGCCGACGCCGTGATCCTCAATTCCGGCGGAGCCAACGCCTGCACCGGCCCGCAGGGCTTCCAGAACACGCATAGCACCGCCGAGAAGACCGCCGCGGCGCTGGGCGTCTCCGCCACCGACGTCGTTGTCTGCTCCACCGGCCTGATCGGCGAGCAGCTTCCGATGGACAAGATCCTCGCCGGGATCGGAGCCGCCACAGCAGCGCTCAGTGCCGACGGCGGATCCGATGCCGCCACCGCGATCATGACCACGGATTCGGTGTCCAAGCAGGCGGTCTTCACGGGTGCCGATGCCGCCGGCAAGGAATTCACCATCGGCGGGATGGCCAAGGGCGCCGGCATGCTCGCCCCCGGGCTCGCCACCATGCTGGTAGTCCTCACCACGGACGCGGACGTCCAGCCGGAAATGCTCGACGTCGTGCTCCGCGACGCCACCCGGGTCACTTTTGACCGGGCGGACTCGGACGGCTGCATGTCCACCAACGACACCGTGGTGCTGCTGGCCTCCGCGGCATCCGGCGCGGTCCCCTCTGCCGTCGAGTTCGGCCGCGGTCTGACCCAGGTCTGTGCCGAACTGGCCCGCAAGCTGATCGGCGACGCCGAAGGCGCCAGCCACGACATCGCCATCCGCACGTTCAACGCCGCGAGCGAGCGGGACGCCGAAGTCGTCAGCCGCGCCGTCGCCCGCTCCAACCTCTTCAAGACCGCGATCTTCGGCAAGGACCCCAACTGGGGCCGCGTGCTCTCCGCCGTCGGCACCACCGACGCGGTCTTCGAGCCCGACCAGCTCAACGTGTCCATGAACGGTATCCAAATCTGCCGCAACGGCAGCATCGGCGACGACCGCAACCTCGTGGATCTGGAACCCCGCGAGGTCCTGGTTGAGATCGACCTGCAGGCCGGCGAGGCCGAGGCCACGATCCTGACCAACGACCTCACCCACGACTACGTCCACGAAAACAGCGCCTACTCCAGCTAGGCAGTTCCCGGAGGGACGATCAACATGAACACCCAGACCCGCGAGACCACCTCCATGGCCGATGCCCAGAGCAAGGCGGGCACCCTGATCGAGGCACTGCCCTGGATCCAGCGCTTCGCCGGCACCACCATGGTGATCAAGTACGGCGGCAACGCCATGGTCAATGACGAGCTCCGCCGTGCCTTCGCCGAGGACGTTGTCTTCCTGCACCACGTGGGCATCCACCCCGTCGTGGTGCACGGCGGCGGCCCGCAGATCAATGCGATGCTCAGCCGGCTCGGCATCGAATCCGAGTTCAAGGGCGGACTGCGGGTAACCACACCCGAGGCCATGGACGTGGTCCGGATGGTCCTGACCGGCCAGGTCGGCCGCGAGCTCGTCGGCCTGATCAACTCGCACGGCCCGTACGCCGTCGGGATGTCCGGCGAGGACGGCGGCCTGCTCCGCGCGGTCCGCACCGGCACCGTCGTGGACGGCGAGGAGGTGGACCTCGGCCTGGTCGGCGAAGTGATCGGCGTGAACCCGGAGGGAATCCTGGATATCGTCGCGGCCGGGCGGATCCCGGTGATCTCCACCGTGGCGCCGGAGATCTTCGAGGACGGCAGCGGTGACCCGGGATCACGGCAGGCACAGACGACCGGCCAGGTGCTGAACGTCAACGCTGACACCGCCGCCGCGGCCTTGGCCGAAGCCTTGGGCGCCTCGAAACTGGTCATCCTCACCGACGTCGAGGGGCTCTTCGCCAACTGGCCGGACCGCTCCTCGCTGATTTCCTCGCTGACCGCATCGGAACTGCGCGAGCTGCTGCCGCGCCTGGAGTCCGGCATGATCCCGAAAATGGAAGCCTGCCTGAAGGCAGTCGAGGGCGGCGTCGAACGCGCGCACATCGTGGACGGCAGGCTGCCGCACTCGATGCTGCTGGAAACCTTCACGACGGCGGGCATCGGCACGCAGGTCGTCCCGGACGAGGAAAACAAATGAACCCGATCGAAACACCGTCCACGGATCTAGAGCACTCCGCAGTGGGGGAGCTCGTGCACGGCCACGCCTCCGGCGCGCAGTGGCTGTCCCGCTACTCCTCCTCCCTGCTGGGCGTCTTCGGCACCCCGCAGCGGGTCCTCGTCCGCGGCGCCGGCTGCCTCGTGTGGGACGCCGACGGCAAGGAGTACCTGGACCTGCTCGGCGGTATCGCCGTCAACGCCCTCGGCCACGCCCACCCCTTCGTGACCTCGGTGATCTCCAGCCAGCTCGCCACCCTGGGGCACGTCTCCAACTTCTTCACGAGCCCCACGCAGATCGCGCTGGCCGAGAAACTGCTGGAAATCACCAGGGCGCCGGCCGGTTCAAAGGTGTTCTTCGCCAACTCCGGCACCGAAGCGGTCGAGGCCGCGTTCAAGCTGGCGCGGCGGAATAACGGGACAAGCCCGGACGGTGCCGCGGGTAGTACCGGTAGGGAAAACACAGCGAAGCCCCGGACCAGGATCATCGCACTCGAAGGTGCCTTCCACGGCCGCACCATGGGCGCCCTTGCCCTCACTGCCAAGGAGGCCTACCGGGCTCCCTTCGCCCCGCTGCCCGGCGGCGTCGAACATGTCCCCTTTGGCGACATTGACGCACTGCGCTCCGCTGTGGACGAGACGGTCGCCGCCGTCTTCCTCGAACCGATCCAGGGCGAGGCCGGCGTCCTCCCGCTGCCCGACGGCTACCTGAAGGCCGCGCGGGAGGCCACCAGCGCCGCCGGCGCCCTGCTGATCCTGGACGAGGTACAGACCGGGATTGGCCGCACCGGCAAATGGCTGGCGAGCGAGGACGCCGGGATCGTGCCGGACGCCGTGACACTCGCCAAGGGCCTCGGCGGCGGTTTCCCGATCGGCGCGCTGGTCACGTTCGGCCCGGACACTTCCGCCCTGCTGACGGCCGGCCAGCACGGGACTACGTTCGGCGGAAACCCGGTGGCCACAGCCGCCGCGCTGGCCACCCTGCACGTCCTCGAAAACCAGCGGATCCTGGACCACGTCCGGACGGTGGGGGAGCACCTGCGGAGCGGTCTCGCAACGATCAACGGCATCACCGCGGTCCGCGGCGAAGGGCTCCTGATTGGCTTCGATCTCGACGCCGACATAGCACCGGCCGTCGTGACCGCCGGTCTCGAGGCGGGCTTCATCGTCAACAGCCCCGGCCCGCACACGATCCGCCTTGCGCCGCCGCTGATCCTCAGCACCGAACAGGCGGACCGCTTCCTCGCGGCGCTGCCCGCACTCCTCCAGACCGCAAAGGATGCCCAGTGACCGCGACTGAAATTTCTACCGTGACTTCGACCAGCCAGGCCCGCCACTTCCTCAAGGACACCGACCTCACCCCGGCCGAGCAGGCCGAGGTCCTGGACCTCGCCGTCCGGATGAAGGCCGCTCCCTACAGCGTGCAGCCCTTCGCCGCGGACGGCAGCGGACGCAAGACCGTCGCGGTGATCTTCGACAAGACCTCCACGCGGACGCGGGTTTCCTTCGCCACCGGCGTCGCGGACATGGGCGGCAACGCGCTCATCATCAACCCCGGCGAGGCCCAGATCGGCCACAAGGAATCCGTCGAGGACACCGCCAAAGTCCTGGAGCGGATGGTGTCCACCATCGTTTGGCGCACCGGGGCCCACTCCGGGCTCGTCGCCATGGCCAACAACTCGCGCGTGCCGGTCATCAACGCCCTGTGCGACGACTACCACCCCTGCCAGCTTCTCGCCGACCTGCTCACCATCAAGGAACACAAGGGCGACCTCAAGGGCCTCACCCTGAGCTACCTCGGCGACTCCGCCAACAACATGGCCAACTCCTACCTGCTGGCCGGCGTCACCGCCGGCATGCACGTCCGCATCGCCGGCCCCGAGGGCTACCTGCCGGCTCCGGAGATCATCGCGGCAGCCGAAGACCGCGCGGCGGAGACCGGCGGCTCGGTGCTCGTCACGGTGGACCCGGCCGAGGCGCTGCTGGGAGCCGACGTCGTCGCCACCGACACCTGGGTGTCCATGGGGCAGGAGGACGAGAAGGAAGCCCGGCTCCAGCTGTTCCGGGACTACTCCGTCACTGAAGCCGCGATGAAGCTCGCGGCGCCGGACGCCGTCGTGCTCCACTGCCTGCCCGCCTACCGAGGCTACGAGATCGCCGCGGCCGTGATCGACGGGCCGCAGTCCGTCGTCTGGGACGAGGCGGAAAACCGGCTGCACGCCCAAAAGGCCCTGATGGCCTGGCTGATGCACCGCTCGGGCCTTGCCGTGGTTCAAGGACTCGGATAGTGTCCGTCCAGCCCGCGTCCCCGGGGGCCAGCCCGGCGACCAAGACGGCCCGGCAGGCGCGGATCACCGCGATCCTGACCGGTGAATCCGTCCGCTCGCAGGCGGAACTTGCGGCGCTTCTCGCGGACGACGGCGTCCAGGTCACCCAGGCCACGCTGTCCCGGGATCTCGTGGAGCTCGGCGCCGTCCGGGTCCGCGGCAAGGAAGGCGTCCTCGTCTACGCCGTGCCGGGGGAGGGCGGGGAACGCGCGGCCAGAAGCGGCGTCACGCAGGAGATCCTCGATGCGCGGCTGGCCCGGCTCTGCGGGGACCTGCTGGTCACCGCCGAAGCGTCCGCGAACATCGTGGTGCTCCGGACGCCGCCGGGCGCGGCCAACTTCCTGGCCCTGGCCATCGACCACTCGGTGATGCCCTCGATCCTGGGCACCATCGCCGGGGACGACACCGTGCTGCTGGTCACCCGGGATCCGCTGGGCGGCGCAGACGTGGCCGCCCGCTTCCTGCAGCTCGCCGAGGAAGCCGGCGCCGGCTGACAGCCGGACTTTTTAAGATTGGGCCTGCCACAAGGATGTGACAGGCTTTCAGTAGACAAGCTTGACCCCGATATTTTCCCCAACAACTAAGGAGCATTTGAAGTGACTGAGCGTATTGTGCTGGCCTACTCCGGTGGCCTGGATACTTCCGTAGCCATCGGCTGGATCGGTGAAGCAACCGGCGCCGAGGTCATCGCCGTGGCGGTCGACGTCGGACAGGGCGGCGAGTCGCTCGAGACGATCCGGCAGCGCGCCCTGGGCTGCGGCGCCGTCGAGGCCTACGTGGCCGACGCGAGCGACGAGTTCGCCAACGAGTACTGCGTGCCCACGCTGAAGGCGAACGCCCTCTACCAGGGCCACTACCCGCTGGTCTCCGCGATCTCCCGCCCGGTGATCGTCAAGCACCTCGTCAAGGCCGCCCGCGAATTCGGCGCCACCACCGTCGCCCACGGCTGCACCGGCAAGGGCAACGACCAGGTCCGCTTCGAAGTCGGCATCCAGACCCTCGGGCCGGACCTGAAGTGCATCGCCCCGGTCCGCGACCTCGCCCTGACCCGCGACAAGGCCATCGCCTTCGCCGAGGAAAAGGGACTGCCGATCGAGACGACCAAGAAGAACCCGTACTCGATCGACCAGAACGTCTGGGGCCGCGCCGTCGAAACCGGCTACCTCGAGGACATCTGGAACGCCCCCACCAAGGACATTTACGACTACACCGCCACGCCGGAATTCCCGCCGGCACCGGATGAGGTCACCATTTCCTTCGAGGCCGGCGTTCCGGTCGCGATCGACGGCGTCAAGGTCACCCCGCTGCAGGCCATCAAGGAACTCAACCGCCGCGCCGGCGCCCAGGGCGTCGGCCGGATCGACGTCGTCGAGGACCGCCTCGTTGGCATCAAGTCCCGCGAAATCTACGAGGCACCGGGCGCGATGGCGCTCATTACCGCGCACAAGCACCTCGAGGACATCACAATCGAACGCGAGCAGGCCCGCTTCAAGGCCACCGTCGGCCAGCGCTGGGCCGAGCTGGTCTACGACGGCCAGTGGTTCTCCCCGCTCAAGCGCTCCCTCGACGCCTTTATCGAGGACACCCAGCGCTACGTCACCGGCGACATCCGCATGGTGCTGCACGGCGGCCAGGCGATCGTCAACGGACGCCGCTCGGAGACCTCGCTCTACGACTTCGACCTCGCCACCTACGACACCGGTGACACGTTCGACCAGTCGATGGCGCGCGGCTTCATCGAGCTTTGGGGTATGTCCGCCAAGGTTGCCTCCGGCCGCGACATCCGCGTTGCCGGAAAGTAGCCTCTGTGGCTGAGTCGGAAACCACCAAGTCCGAGGCGACAAATACGGGTGCGCTGTGGGGCGGCCGGTTCGCCGGCGGCCCCGCGGACGCCCTTGCCGCGCTGAGCAAGTCCACGCACTTTGACTGGCGGCTGGCCCGCTACGACATTGCCGGGTCCAAGGCGCACGCCCGCGTGCTGCACAAGGCCGGGCTGCTGGACGACGCCGAACTCGAGGGCATGCTGGCCGCCCTGGCCCGGCTGGATGAGGACGTTGCCTCCGGCGCCTACCTGCCGGCGGAGTCCGATGAGGACGTGCACGGTTCGCTGGAGCGCGGCCTGATTGAGCGCGCCGGCACCCAGCTCGGCGGCAAGCTCCGCGCCGGCCGGTCCCGCAACGACCAGGTCGCCACGCTGGGCCGGATGTTCCTGCGCGACCACGCCCGGATCATCGCCCGCGGCGTGCTCGCCACAATCGACGCGCTCGTGGAGCAGGCCAGGGCCCACCAGGGGGTGGCCATGCCCGGCCGCACCCACCTGCAGCACGCCCAGCCGGTCCTGCTCAGCCACCACCTGCTGGCCCACGCCTGGGCGCTGCTGCGCGATGTGCAGCGGTTCCAGGACTGGGACAAGCGCGCGGGAGTGTCGCCGTACGGCTCGGGTGCCCTCGCCGGCTCCTCGCTGGGACTGGACCCGGAGGCCGTGGCCGCGGACCTGGGTTTCTTCTCCGCCACGCACAACTCGATCGACGGCACCGCTTCCCGGGACGTCTTCGCCGAGTTTGCGTGGATCACGGCCATGATTGGCGTGGACCTGTCCCGGGTTTCCGAGGAAGTCATCCTTTGGGCCACCAAGGAGTTCTCCTTCGTGACCCTGCACGATTCCTACTCCACCGGCTCCTCGATCATGCCGCAGAAGAAGAACCCGGACGTGGCGGAACTTGCACGCGGCAAGGCCGGTCGGCTGATCGGCAACCTGACCGGGCTGCTGGCCACCCTGAAGGGCCTGCCGCTCGCGTACAACCGCGACCTGCAGGAGGATAAGGAGCCCGTCTTCGACGCCGCCGACACGCTGGAGGTCCTGCTTCCGGCGGTCTCCGGCATGATCGCGACGTTGACGTTTAACACCGAGCGGATGGCAGCGCTGGCTCCGCAGGGCTTCGCGCTGGCGACGGATATCGCCGAATGGCTGGTCCGGCAGGGGGTTCCGTTCCGCGAGGCGCATGAACTCTCCGGCGCCGCCGTCAAGCAGGCCGAAAGCCGCGGCGTCGAACTCTGGGACCTGACGGACGAGGAATACGCCGCCATCTCCGAGCACCTGACGCCGGAGGTCCGCACGGTCCTGTCCACCGAGGGATCGCTGAACAGCCGGAACTCCCAAGGCGGCACGGCACCCGCCGCCGTCGAACGCCAGCTGCTGGCCCTCGACGCCGAGCTTGCCGGCGTGCGCGAGTACGGCGGCTAGCCAGACGCCGGCCCGGCCAGGGGCCCCGCCCGCAGGGTTCCCTGGCCGAGGTTCACGTCCGCCGGAACATCCGGGACGCGATCGGACCTATAGTGCCCGGGATCCGGCCGGAGTATCGTGGATCCGGGCAGGGCGGTCTCGTCCGGTCCGGCAGCAATCAGTGCTCACGAGCGTCAACCGGCGACCGCTTAGGAGGGCCCGTGCCTTCACCCAGCGTCCCGATACCCCAGCCGCCGCCGCGGCCGGTTGTCGGCAACCTGCCCGATATCGACTCCAGCAAGGGAGTCCTGGGGCTGGCGGAGGTGGCCGAGCAGTACGGCCCCATTGTCCGCATCCAGTTCTTCAACCGCAGCATCGTCGCCGTCTCCTCCCAGGAGCTCGTCAATGAGGTGTGCGACGAATCCCGCTTTGGCAAGGTGATCGGCGTCGCCCTCCGGGAGGTACGGCAATTCGCCGGCGACGGTCTGTTCACCGCAGAAACGCAGGAGCCCAACTGGCAAAAGGCGCACCGGATCCTGATGCCGGCGTTTGGTCCGGCGGCACTGAAGCGGATGTTCGCGGGCATGGACGACATCGTCGAGCAGCTGCTGCTCAAGTGGGAAAGGCTCGGCCCCACGGCCCGGATCAACGTTCCGGACAACACCACGCGCCTGACGCTGGACACGATTGCCCTGTGCTCATTCAAATACCGGTTCAACAGTCTCTACCGGGAGGAGATGCATCCGTTCGTCGGGGCCATGGTCCGCGCCCTGGTCGAATCCGGGGACCGGGCCCGCAGGCTGCCGGTGCAGAACAAGATCATGCTGCGCCGGCGGCACCAGCTCGAGGAAGACAATGCCCTGATGTTCGAGGTCGCCGAGCAGATAATCAGCGACCGGCGGCGCAATCCCAGCCCGGCGGGCAGCGAGGACATTCTGGACACCATGCTCAACGCGGCAGACCCGGTGACCGGCGGGCGGCTATCCGACGAAAACATCCGCTATCAGATGGTCACCTTCCTCATCGCCGGGCATGAGACCACCAGCGGCCTGCTGTCCTTCACCCTGTATGAACTGCTGCGCCATCCAGGTGTCCTGGCCAAGGCGCGGGCCCAAGTGGACGAGGTGCTCGGCACCGAGAGCGCCCGGTTCGAGCACCTGCCACGGCTGGGGTACCTCGACCAGATCCTCAAAGAAACCCTTCGGCTCTGGCCCACTGCCCCCGCGTTCAACGTCGCTCCGTTCCAGGACACGACCCTCGGCGGCCGCTACGAAGTCGCCTCGGGCCAGCCCATCATGGTCCTGCTCCCGCGGCTGCATCGGGACAAGGCGGCGTGGGGCGAGGATGCCGAGCTCTTCGATCCGGACCGGTTCTCCCCGGAGCGGGCCGCCGAAATCCCCGCCAATGCCTGGAAGCCCTTCGGCAACGGGCAGCGTTCCTGCATCGGCCGGGGATTTGCCCTACAGGAGGCCATGCTGTTCCTGGCCAAGCTCCTGCAGCGCTTCGATATCACGGCGGCGGACCCCGGCTATGAACTGCACATCAAGCACACCCTGACGATGAAGCCCGAAGGGCTAGTTATTCATGTGCGACGGCGGGACGTTGCCATCGATGCCGGCCCGCGGGCCGCCGTCGAACAGGCCCGGCAGGCGGAAGCGACGGCGGTCGCCGCGGCCAACGGCGTCCCGATCCGGGTGCTCTACGGCTCCAACGCGGGCACGTCCAAGGACTTCGCCCAGCGCATTGCCAACGACGCCGGACGGCGCGGCTACACGCCCACGATCGGCCCGCTCGACGGGGCGGTCGGCGGACTGCCAACGGAGGGGCTCGTGACCATCGTGACCTCCTCCTACGAGGGACAGCCGCCGGACAACGCCCGGCAGTTCGTGGCATGGACCGAAGGCCTGCAGCCGGGTGCCCTCGCCGGAGTGCGGTACACGGTCTTCGGCAACGGCAACAAGGACTGGGCGCGAACTTACCAGGAGGTGCCGAAGGCCGTCGACGCCCGGCTGGAGGCGGCCGGCGCCGCACGGATCTATCCCCGGGGCGAAGCCAACGCCCGCGGGGACTTCTTTGGCGACTTCGACGAGTGGTACTCGGGCTTCTGGCCCGGGGTAGACGCCGCCCTTGGACAGGACACGAGCTCGCCGGCCGCGCAGCCCCAGCTGGAACTGCAGTTCGTGGGCAACGTCCGGGACCCGCTGTTGCGCCAGAACGGGCTGGCCCTCGGCACCGTCGTCGCGAACCGGGAACTGGTCGATCTGGCCAAGCCCGGCGCCCGGTCCAAACGGCATGTCGAGATCGCCCTGCCCGAAGGAATGAGCTACCGGACAGGCGATTATCTGGCCGTACTGCCGCTGAACCCCAGCACGCTCGTGCAGCGGGCCCTGGCGCGTTTCAACCTCGATTACGACTCGCACGTCCAGTTGAGCATGGAGCGGGGCGACACTTTCCTGCCCACCGGTGCGCCGGTGGCCGTGGGAGAACTGCTGAGCAGCTACGTCGAACTCGCGGTCCCCGCCACCCGCACCCAGCTCGAGGAGCTGGCCGATGTCGCGGCGGACCCTGCGCACCGCACGGAACTTGATGCCCTGGCGCAGGACCGCGGGCGCCATTCGGCCGAGATTCTCGACAGGCGGATCTCCATCCTGGATCTACTGGAGATGTATCCGTCCTGCCAGTTGTCATTCACGTCGTTCCTGCAACTGCTGACGCAGCTGACCCCGCGGCGGTATTCCATCTCTTCGTCCCCGCTCTGGAGCCCCGACCACGCTACCCTGACCTTCGCTGTCATTCAGGCTCCGGCGTGGTCCGGCCGCGGCGTCTTCGAAGGCGCCTCGTCGACGTACCTCGCCGAGGCAAGGCCCGGGTCAAGGGTCGCAGTCACTGTTCGTCCCTCGAATGCGGCCTTCCACCCGCCACCGTCCCTGGCGGTCCCGCTCATCATGGTCTGTGCAGGGACCGGGCTGGCACCCTTCCGCGGGTTCGTCCAGGACCGGGCACTGCGGGCCGAGGCCGAGGATACGACGCCGGCGCCTGCCCTGTTGTTCTTCGGCTGCCGGGCCCCGGACACCGACTTCCTCTACCGCGCGGAACTTGCGTCGTGGGCGGACCAAGCCAACCTGGACCTCCGGCCGGTCTTTTCCGCCGCCCCCGAAGACGGCCTGAAGTACGTCCAGGATCGCCTCTGGGCAGACCGGGCCGACGTCGTCGCGCTGGTCAAACAGGGCGCCACGTTCTACGTCTGCGGCGACGGCAAGCACATGGCGCCGCAGGTCCGCGACACCTGCGCACGCATCTACCGGGAGGCGACCGGCGCCTCGGCGACGGACGCCAACGCGTGGATGGATGAAGTGGAACGCACCCACGGCCGGTACGTGGCCGACATCTTCACGTGAACAGGCCAGCTGACAGCAGGCGCCGTTCCGCCCTACTTCAGGGCCGGCGCCAGTTCGTGTTCCCGTTCCAGCAGGCTTTCCTTGATGGCGAGCCCCCAGCGGAAGCCGCCCAGGGTGCCGTCAGTGCGGATCACGCGGTGGCACGGGACAAACAGGGCGGCGGCGTTGAAGGCGCAGGCACTGGCCGCAGCACGGACCGCCTTCGGGTTCCCGGACAGCGCCGCGTACTCCGTGTACGTCACCGGGCTCCCCGGCGCCACCGTCCGCAGCATGTCCCAGGCATGGCTGCGGAAGGGGCCGGATTTCTGCAGCACCGGCACCTCCGTGGCCGGGGCCGGATTTCCGGCGTAGAACTCCGCTACGGCTGCCGAGATGGATCCGAGATCCCGGACGGGCTCGTATTCTGCGGGCAGCAGCTCCGCATGGATCTGCCCGGTCAGCTCGCCGGGGAGGGCGGTCCAGCCGGAGGCCAGCACCGCGCCGTCCCGGGCAATGATGGTGAACGGGCCGTCCGGGGTGGACATGGTCAACAGCTGGGCTTTCATGTCTTCGCTTTCTTCGGAGCCCGCGTTGGGGCTAATGATGGTTTGCGGGCCGCGGACTGGGCAGCCGCTGCCGCGCGCCAAAGGTGCATGGTGGCGTAGGAGCGCCAGGGGCTGAGCTCACGGAAGTCAGGACTCAGGTCGGTTCCAGGGTGCGCTGCGGCGCCGGCGGGGGCCGCAGCGAGTGAGCGGATGCCGTTCCGCACGGCCGCGTCGTTGGCCAGGAAGACATCCGGGGCACCGATCACGCGCATCGCGACGTATCCCACCGTCCACGGCCCGACGCCGGCGAGCGGCAACAGTTTCGACTCCAGCCCCGGCAGGTCGTCGCCATAGCCGAAATCGAGGGCGCCGGACGCCATCGCGGCGGCAGCACCGCGGACCGCGTCGATGCGTCGCTGCGGGCCGCGGAGCAGTCCGAAACCGGTCTCCGCGATCTGCGCCGCCGTGGGGAACAGCCGGTCCAGCCCGTCCGCCGGCACCAGGCTCCCGCTCCCGGCCGCGGACAATTGGCTCAGGGCCGTCCGGGCCGCGGCGACCGTGATCTGCTGGCCAATCATCGCCCGGATCAGCAGCTCGTGCGGATCCACCGCCCCCGGCATCCTGATGCCCGGCGTGGCAGCGACGCTGGCGGACAGCCGAGGATCGGACCCCAGCGCACCGTCAATGGCGACCGGATCAGCGTCGAGATCCAGCAGCCGGCGGACCCTGCTCAGCAGCGAGGGCAGATCCCGCAGGTCGACGGCACCGATGCTCAGCACCAGCGGCCGGCCCGAAGCTTCGGCGTCGTAGTTCACACGGAACCGTGCATCGCCGTGGGCGAGCCGCAGCGTCCTGGCATAGGACGTGGCCGATCCCTCCTCGATGCCCGGGACGGCACGGACCGCGAGGAAACCAAACACCCCCGGATCGAACGGCTCCCGGTACGGCAGGCCGAGGGTCAGCGCCGTCGACGACACCGCGGTCGAAGCCGGCGACCGATGGTGCCGGGCGGTGGCCCGCAGCGCCGAGGGGGTCATCGCGAAGACCTCGCCGATGGTCTCGTTGAACTGGCGCACGCTGCTGAAACCTGCGGCGAAGGCAATGTCGGCCACCTTCATCGACGTGGAGACGAGCAGGGTGCGGGCCGTCTGGGCGCGGCCGGCCCGCGCCAGCGACAGCGGACCGGCGCCGAGTTCATGGCTCAGGATCCGGTTGAGCTGGCGCGAGGAATAGCCCAGCCGGGCAGCGAGCCCCTCCACACCGTCGCGGTTGATCACACCGTCGTTGATAAGCCGCATCGCCCGGCCGGCGATGTCGGAGCGCAGGTTCCAGGCCGGAGTACCGGGGACGGCCTCCGGCAGGCAGCGTTTGCAGGCCCGGTAACCCGCCTCGTGCGCGGCGGCGGACGTCTCATAGAAGGTGACATTCCCCGCTTTCGGGGTCCGGGCCGGGCAGGAAGGCCGGCAGTAGATGCCGGTGGTGCGGACAGCGGTGTAGAACTGCCCGTCGAACCGGGTGTCCCGGGCGTCGATTGCCCGGTAGCGCTGCCAGAAGTCCATGAGTTCATCCTGCCAGCTTCCCCGGGCCGCTGCTAGCGGAAATCGGACACGGCCGTAGCGGGCGGGGGCGGGGGCGGTCCTTTGGAAGACTTCTTTGTTAAAGTCGGAGCATGGGCTTAATACCTCCGGTCGCTGTGCCTGCCGCCCGGCTTCCGGCCGGTGGGGTGCCTGGCCCTGGACTCCGGGAGCTGTTGTCCGCCGATGCCCGGCAGGTGGCGCCGCAGCTGCTCGGGGCGGTGCTGACGCATGAGGGGCGCGACGGCCTCGTGTCCGTGCGGATCACCGAGCTGGAGGCGTACCTGGGCCCGCATGACTCGCTGCACCCGGATCCCGGCTCGCACACGTTCCGCGGCGCCACCGCTCGCAACGCGCCGATGTTCGGCCCGGCCGGCCATCTGTACGTCTACTTCACCTACGGCATGCACCATTGCGCCAACATCGTGTGCGGCCCGGACGGCACCGCCTCGGCGGTGCTGCTGCGGGCCGGCGAGATTGTGGCCGGGGAGGAGCTGGCACGCCGCCGCCGGCCGACGTCGAAATCGCCCAAGGACCTGGCGAGCGGCCCGGCCCGGCTCGCCACCGCGCTCGGCATCACGACAGCGGACAGCGGCCGGGACGCCCTCGGGAGCCCGTTCCGGCTGGAGCTCCCCGCCGAACCGGCCCTGGACATCAGCTCGGGGCCCCGCGTCGGTGTCTCCGGCGCCGGCGGCACGCACGACTACCCTTGGCGCTTCTGGCTGAGCGGTGACCCGACCGTGTCCCGCTACAAGGCGGCGAAGGCGCGCCCGGCCTAGCGGCCGGACGTCGTCGTTCCGCGGTGCAGCGGGGATGGGAGGGAACCTCATGGGTGAGGGGAAACGCGGAAAGCCACGCAGCGAGCTGGAACGGCTCGAGATCTTTGAGCGGCTGGCCGCCGACTATTTCCGAATGGTCGAGCTGTTCACCGCTGACGGCGGACCCGTGCCGGCAGGCTCCGTGGACGGTGAACGCCGGCATTGGTTGGAGCTCTTCCGGGCCGCCCTGCTGCGCAAGTTCATCGTCCGGGATGAACACGTGTCGCTCAAGCTCGTGGTGCGGGCCCTCCGCGCCTGCAATCATGCGGCTGACCGCCGGCTCGCCGAAGGGGCGGATGAAATTGCGGGTCTGTTTACCGCCGAAATGGTTCAGGGCCGGCAGCACGGGGACCCGGGACCAGCCGCGGCTGACGGGCGGGAAATCTTCGAGGACGTGCTCTACGGACGGCTCCTGCACGGCGACGCCGACCGGTTCCACCGTTCCGAATGGGCGAAGGACCACGACCGTGTGAGTGCAGTGGCGGCCACCAGGTTCGAGGCGGAGCACGCGCTCCGCAAGGCGCTCGACGTCGTCCGGTTCGGGTTCGCGAACGACCTGCTGCGGTCTCCGGCCGCACCGATACCAGTAGGGTTGACGGGTGAATCAACGAGAGCAGCACCAGACGATGACCCGGAATGAGACCGCCGCACCGGTGGACGAGCTAATCAGCGGCCTCTGCGCCACCATCCCCGACTACCCGAAGCCCGGCATCGTCTTCAAGGACCTGACCCCCGTATTCGCCGACGGCGCCGCACTCAAGGCTGTGGTGGACGCCTTGGTGGAGCCGTTCCGGGGCCAGTTCGACGCCGTCGCCGGCGTGGAGGTCCGCGGTTTCCTGCTGGCAGCCGCTGCGGCCTACGCCACCGGCACCGGCGTCATCACGGTTCGCAAGGCCGGCAAACTGCCGCGTGAAGTGGTCTCGGAGGACTACGCCCTCGAGTACGGCAACGCCACCCTGGAACTCCACACCACGGATCTTCCTCCCGGCAGCCGTGTCCTCATTCTCGACGACGTCCTCGCCACGGGCGGCACACTCGGCGCCGCCGTGCGGCTGTTCGAGCGCTGCGGCGTCGAGGTGACCGGCGTGGGTGTGGTCCTGGAACTCGGCGAACTCGACGGCCGGTCGGCCCTGAAGGGCCACCGGGTCAGCTCCCTGCTGCGCCTGTAACCCGCCCCGGCGCCGGCCGGCGCGCGAACGACGGCCCGGGGGAGGGTGGACGATTCCGCGCGCCTCGGTAGACTGCCAGCAAAAAACTGACATGTGCCGATGGGCAGACCCAAATGGTTGTAGAATGGTTGGTCTGTCTTTTTCGATAGGGGAACGCTCGATGCACGACGCTGATTTGGCCCATGAACGCGATTATGTGGCCGGACTGTACGCCCGGCTGGATGAGCTGCGGACGGAAAAGCGCGCCCAGCTGGCGCAGGTACGGCGCGCCGGTGCGGTGGGCACCATGCAGAACGTCTCCGAGCGGGACGCCTTCGCGGCCCTGTACGAAGACCGGCTGGCACAGCTCGACGCCGTCGACGACCGGCTCGTGTTCGGCCGCCTCGACCTCGACTCCGGGGACGCCCAGTACATCGGCCGCATCGGCCTGACCACCGACGACCTCCAGCGCCTCATGCTGGACTGGCGCGCGCCCGAAGCCGGCCACTTCTACCAGGCCACGGCGTTCGACCGGCAGGGTGTGCGCCGCCGCCGCCACCTGATCCTGCAGGGCCGCGAGGTGAAGGCGATCGAGGATGACGTGCTCGACGCCGACCTGCTCGCCGACGGCGACTCCCTCCAGGGCGAGGGTGCCCTGCTGGCGGCCTTGAATTCCAAGCGGACCGGACGGATGTCGGACATCGTCGGCACCATCCAGTCCGAGCAGGACCGGATCATCCGCTCCTCGATCTCGGGTGCCCTCGTGGTCCAGGGCGGTCCGGGCACCGGCAAGACTGCCGTCGCGCTGCACCGCGCCGCCTACCTGCTCTACACCCACCGCGACCGGCTCAAGACCGCCGGCGTCCTGCTGGTGGGACCGTCGTCGTCGTTCATGAAGTACATCGAGCGCGTGCTGCCGTCCCTCGGCGAAACCGGCGTTGTGATGGCGAGCGTGGGCCGCCTGATGCCCGGCATTCACGCCGTCGCGGAGCCCGAATCCGACGTCGCGGCCATCAAGGGCCGGCTGGACATGGCCGAAGTCGTGGCGAACGCGGTGGCCAACCGGCAGCGCATTCCGGCGGAAAACCGCGTCCTCGAAGTCGACGGGCGCAAACTGCTGCTCACCCCCCGCCAGGTCCGCCGCGCCAGGGACCGGGCCCGTTCCAGCGGGAAGCCGCACAACGAGGCCCGGGTCTCGTTCGTGAAGATCCTCCTGCGCGAACTGACCGAGCAGATGACCGAACTCGTGGAAGCCGGCAGCATCGGCAACAACGCCGACCGCTCCTATCTGGCCGAGGACGTCCGGTCCGCCCGGGACGTCCGCATCGCCCTGAACCTGTGCTGGATGCCGATGACACCGGAGAAGCTCATCGGTGAACTCCTCAGCCGGCCGGCGATCCTGGAAGCGTGTACCCCGGGGCACACGCCGGCCGAGCGCGCACTGCTGCTCCGGCCCGCCGACGCCCCGTGGACCGAAGCGGACGTGCCGCTGCTCGACGAGGCCGCCGAACTCCTCGGCGAACTCGACGCGGCCGCCGGCCGCGGCCTGGCCCAGCAGGAGCATGACCGGGCGCGCGATCTTGCCAATGCCAAGCAGACGCTGGTCAACATGGAAACTGCAGGTGTGGACGTCCTGGTCTCCGCTGAGGAACTGGTGGACCAGAACCAGGAACGCGAATCCCGGCTGACCGCCGCCGAGCGGGCGACTACCGACCGGAACTGGGCGTTCGGGCACATCGTGGTGGACGAAGCCCAGGAGCTGTCGCCGATGCAGTGGCGGCTGCTGGTCCGCCGCTGCCCGCTGAAGTCCTTCACCATCGTGGGCGACATTGCCCAGACAAGTTCCGTGGCCGGCGCCAATTCCTGGCAGGGTGCCCTGGCGCCCATGTTCGGCGACCGCTGGCAGCTCGAAGAACTCACCGTCAACTACCGCACGCCCTCGCAGATCGCGGAAGCCGCGGCCCGGATGGCCAACGCGGCGGGCCTGGTTGTCTCCGCGCCGAAGGCCGTCCGTGAGGGCCGCTGGGCGCCCGTGATAGACCGCGTCGAGCAGGGCCAGATCATCAACAAGCTCGTGGAAGTTCTGCCCGAGGAACTCGGCGCGCTGGAGGGCGGTCTGCTGGCCGTCATCGCCGACGGCGGGCTCCTCCCGGAGGCGACCGCAGCGCTGCGCGCTGTCTACGGCCGCCGCGTCGGCACGGATGCCGGCAGCTACGTGCAGGACATCGTGGTGATCAGCCCCCGCGAGGCCAAGGGCCTGGAGTTCGACGGCGTCGTGGTGCTGGAGCCGTCCGCGATGCTGAACCATGAACACGGGCGGGTCGGCGATCTGTATGTGGCCATGACCCGTCCCACCCAGCGGCTGAGGCTCATCGCTGCCGCCGGAATCCCGGCGGGCATCGAGGAGTAGGCGGTCCGGCTGCCGGGCGGCAGTGGTTGTCCGGCTGCCGCGTGCACGGCGTCAACTGCGATGCGGGTCCCTTGATCCTGCTAACTTAGATTCCGTGTCCCAGCTAAATATTCTCGATGCCCAGCAGAACGACCCCAGCTTTGCCAATATCTGGCAGGAGCTGAAATGGCGCGGCCTTGTCCACGTCTCCACGGATGAGGCGGAGCTCGAAAAGCTCCTCGCCGGCGGCCCCGTGACGTATTACTGCGGCTTCGATCCGACGGCGCCGAGCCTGCACCTGGGCAACCTGGTCCAGCTGCTGCTTATGCGCCGGATCCAGCTGGCCGGCCACAAGCCCCTCGGCCTCGTCGGAGGCTCCACGGGCCTGATCGGTGATCCCCGTCCGACGGCGGAACGCACCCTCAACACCAAGGACACTGTGTCCGAATGGGTCGGCTACCTGCAGGCCCAGGTCCGTCGCTTCCTGAGCTTCGAGGGCGACAACGCCGCCCGGATGGTCAACAACCTGGACTGGACGGCGCCGCTGAGCGCCATCGACTTCCTGCGCGACATCGGCAAGCACTACCGGGTCGGCACCATGCTCCGCAAGGACGCCGTCGCCTCCCGCCTCAGTTCCGACGAAGGCATCAGCTACACGGAGTTCAGCTACCAGATCCTGCAGGGCATGGACTACCTGCAGCTCTTCCGCGACCACGGTTGCATGCTGCAGACCGGCGGCTCGGATCAGTGGGGCAACCTCACCAGTGGCACCGAGCTCATCCGCAAGGTCGAGGGCAAGCACGTCCACGCCCTGGGAACGCCGCTCATCACCAACTCTGACGGCACCAAGTTCGGCAAGAGCGAGGGCAACGCGATCTGGTTGGATCCGGCCATGTGCAGCCCGTACGCCTTCTACCAGTTCTGGCTCAACACGGCGGACGCCGACGTCACGGACCGCCTCAAGGTGTTCACCTTCCTGAGCCGGGCCGAGATCGAGGCACTGGAGCTCGCGGTCGCCGAGCGCCCCTTCGCTCGCGAAGGCCAGCGGAAACTGGCCTACGAGGTAACCTCGCTCGTCCATGGCGTGGACGCCACGGAGAAGGTCATCGCGGCGTCGGCCGCGGTCTTCGGCAACGGCGATCTCTCCGTGCTGGATGAAGCGACCCTGAAGGCGGCGACCTCTGAGCTGCCGTCCGCCACGGTAGACGCTGGCGCACTGGGCATCATCGAGCTGCTGGTCGCCTCCGGCCTGTCGGAGAGCAAGTCCGCCGCCCGCCGCACGGTGGGGGAGGGTGGAGCCTATGTCAACAACACCAAGGTGGCCGATCCGGACGCTGTTATCGAACCGGCCCGGCTACTGCACGGACGTTACCTGCTGTTGCGCCGGGGCAAGAAGAACCTGGCAACCGTGGAAGTCGCCGCGCCGTAGCCCCAGCACCGAGTCATCCGCACGCTCCTTCCCGGTCCACTTGCAAGATCGGGGAGGAGCGTGTATTATTTTTTGAGTCGCCACCGATGAGTGGCGGCCGACCCCAACAAAAAAACGAGAAGCAATTCTCCTGCTGCTGTCGGCTCTCCGGAGCGCGGTGCGGATATGAAAATTTGCTTCACTTTTTTGCTGGGTTCATTTGTTCCACGGAATGAAATTTGGATGAAAATCCGGATTTGCAAAGTGGATAAGGATGAAATAAGCTTGAAATATCGCAGCGAAGAAAAGCCGAAACAAAAGAATTCAATTGTTTTGAATTGTTTTTGTGAGTACTTCGAATGTGTCTGTTGTTTGAGAACTCAATAGTGTGCCAAGTTTGTTGATACCAATTTATTGTAATGGATTGGTTGAATTGACTGGATTGCGCCACCCCG